>JAOPYL010000373.1 GCA_025964625.1 Actinoallomurus sp.
GTGGCCCGCCCGTGTCATCACGGGCGTGCCACGACGCTACTCAGGCTCAGGCGCGTATCCCTCAACCGGTTTCCGAGCGCCTCTGACAGAAACTGAAAGCCACAGAAACGAAAAGCCGCCATTCCCAGACCACGGAACAGGGCCGGAACGGGGGATCTTGAGAGATGCGCCGATGCAGGTCAGAGCCATGGCGGCGGACGAGTCGGCCTGTAGGCCGGGTTCTGTGTCTCCGCGCGTGCGCGGAGCGGCGGCCATCCATCTAGGGCTGCCGTTGCCGACAGCCTCAAGCGGTCTACCCGCAGGCTCGGGCTGGCTGCCCTCGGACGCCTGCGCGGGTCCGCCGTAGCGGACCCTTCTTGACCTTGCTCCGGGTGGGGTTTACCGAGCCACCCCAGTCACCTGGGGCGCTGGTGGTCTCTTACACCACCGTTTCACCCTTACCTCTGTGAACAGAGGCGGTCTGATTTCTGTGGCACTGTCCCGCGGATCACTCCGGGTCGGCATTACCGACCACCCTGCCTTGTGGAGCCCGGACCTTCCTCGTCGGAGATCTCGAGGATCTTCGACGCGGCCGCCCGGCCGACTCGCCCGCCGTACAAACTATTTTACCGTACGGATACCACCACTATCTAGTGGAGGTGATGGGTGTCGTTCAACGATCTGACCACGGCGGGTCCGTCGGCGTACCAGTCGACGACCGACAGCGAGGCGACGTCGAGGTGCATCCGGTACAGCGACGAGGGCGGTGCCTCCAGGGCCAGGCGTACGAGCATCTTGATCGGTGTCACGTGGGACACGATCAGCAGCGTCTGCTGCCTGAAGCGTACGAGGAGCTTGTCGCGGGCCGTGCCCACGCGCCTGGTGGTGGCGGTGAAGCTCTCCCCGTGGGGCGGTGCCACGGACGGGTCGGCGAGCCAGGCGTCCATCTCGGCAGGCCAGCGGTCCCGCACCTCGGCGAAGGTGTAGCCCTCCCAGTCGCCGAAGTCGGTCTCGCGGAGATCCTCCTCGGTCCGCACCGGCACCTCGAGGACCTCCGCGACCTCCTGGGCGGTCTGCCGCGTCCGCTTCAGGGGAGAGGTAACGATCACATCGATGCCCCGGCCGGCCAGGGCGGTGCCCGCCGCCCGCCCCTGGGCGACGCCCGCGTCGGTCAAGGGGATGTCGCCGATGCCCGCGAAGCGCTTCTCCGCCGACAGGCGCGTCTCGCCGTGCCGCAGCAGCAGCGTCGTCGTCGGCGCGCCGGTCGGCGCGGCCCAGCCGGTGGAGGCCGGTGGGTCGGGCTCGGCGTCCTCGGCCCTGGCGGAGGACTCCCAGGAACGGCCCTGGGCGGCGGCGTCCATCGCCTCGTTGGCGAGCCGGTCGGCCTGCTTGTTGCGCTCGCGCGGAATCCAGGTGTACCGGATCGAGCGGAACCGGGAGGCGAGCTTCTGCGCCTGGAGGGCCAGCGGCTTCATGTCGGGGTGCTTGATCCGCCAGCGGCCGGACATCTGCTCGACGACGAGCTTGGAGTCCAGGCGGGCCTCGACGTCGGCGTCCGGTGCGATCCGCGCCGCCTCCGTCAGGCCGGCGATCAGGCCGCGGTACTCGGCGACGTTGTTGGTGGTCACGCCGAGGAACTCGGCCGCCTCGGCGAGCACCTCGCCGGTGAGCGCGTCGCGGACGACCGCGCCGTACCCGGCGGGCCCCGGGTTGCCGCGCGACCCGCCGTCGGCCTCGACGACGAGCTTCACAGGCCGGATTCCCGGGTCCGGACGAGGATCCGGCGGCACTCCTCGCAGCGTATGACGTCGTCCTTTGCCGCCGCGCGGATGCTGTTCAGCTCGACGGTGTTGAGCTGCAGGTGACAGCCTTGGCACTGGGCGCGCAGGAGTGCGGTGGCGGCCACGCCGCGGTTCTGCTCGCGCAGCTTCTCATAGAGCTTCAGCAGGTCGCCCGGGATGTCGGTGACGACCCCGGCGCGTGCCCTCCTGGTCAGCTCGGCCTGGCCGTCCATCTCGCGGTACGCGGCGTCGCGGCGGCCGGTGAGCTGGGCCAGTGCCTTGTCGCCGGTCTCCTTGTCGGCCTCCACCGCGCGGAGCCGGGCTTCGACCTCCTCGCGCCGCTCCATCACATCGAGCACGATCTCCTCGAGATCGGACTGGCGGCGCTGCAGAGACGCGATCTCCGACTGGAGGTTCTCCAGGTCCCGGGCCGAGGAGACCTGGCCGGAGTCGAGCCGCTTCTGGTCGCGGTCCGCGCGGGCGCGGACCTGGTCGACGTCCTGCTCGGCCTTCTTCTGCTCGCGGTCGATGTCGCTGATCTCGGTCTGGGCGGCGACGAACGCGTCGTTGAACCCGCTGAGGCGCTCCTCGGCATTCTCGATCTCCGCCAGTTCGGGGAGCGTGCGCCTGCGGTGGGCCAGCCGGTCGAGTGCGGTGTCGAGCTCCTGCAGGTCGAGGAGGCGCAACTGGGCTTCAGGTGCTGCTTTCACGTACTTCCTTCAAAGGATTGAAAGGTCCACGCATCGGTGACGGCGGTGGAGATCCGGGTCTCTATGCCAGTGTCTCTCAACAGTTGGGCCGCGTCGTCGAGCCACGGCCATTCGGTCGCCCAGTGGGCGACGTCGACGAGCGCCGTACTGCCCTCCTCGCGGAACTCCGAGGCCGGGTGGTGGCGGAGGTCGGCGGTGAGATAGACGTCGGCGCCCGCCTCTCGGGCGGCGCCGAGCAGCGAGTCGCCCGCTCCACCGCAGACCGCGACCGTGCGGACGAGCGACTCCGGATCGCCCGCCACGCGAAGGCCGGCCGCGGTCGCGGGCAGGCCCTTGGCCGCGCCCGCCGTGAACTCTCGCAGTGTCACGGGCGCGGACAGCTCCCCGATGCGTCCGAGCCCCCGCCGCGGCTCGTCGGCGGAGGGGCTGAGCGGACGCAGCGGCCCGGTGAGCCCGACGGCGCGCGCGAGCGCGTCGGAGACACCCGGGTCGGCGACATCGGCGTTGGTGTGCGCGGTGAACAGCGCGACGCCGCCGGTGATGAGCCGGTGCACGAGACGGCCCTTGGGCGTGGTGGCCGGCACTCCGTGCACGGGGCGCAGCAGCAGCGGGTGGTGGGTGACGATGAGGCCGGCACCCCATTCGAGCGCCTCGTCCGCCACTTCGGCGACCGGGTCCACGGCGAAGAGCACGCGGCGGATCTCGGCCCGCGGGTCGCCGCAGGCCAGGCCGACGGCGTCCCATGACTCCGCCCAGGCCGGATCGTAGCGGTCCTCGAAGGTCCTGACGAGGTCAGCCAGTGTGAGGGACACGCTCCGCAGGTTACCGTCCGAGATCGCCGCAACGGCACATGGCATCGGGCGGGTTTCCGGTACGGAATCATTGGCACTCAGCCAAGCGTTGGAGGTCGCGTGAGATCACCGTTCCGGCGGCGCCGCAAGCGTCCGCGTAGCCGTCCTGCCGCGCCTCCGACGCCGGAAGTGATCGACTGGCCCAAGGGGGGCACGGGCGGCGGCGGCCTGATGTCCGCGATCCGCGGTGACTCCCAGTCCGGCGCGGGGTTCGGCCCCGGCATGTTCGCGGACCTGCAGGCCGCGTTCGGCGGCGCCGGCAAGCAGATCCAGCTGGAAGAGCAGGAGGCGGAGAAGACGCGCCGCCACGAACTGCACACCGAGAGCTCGCCGGGCCGTGACGACCTCGACTCGGGCACCATCAGGATCAGCAGACGCCGTGACCAGGACGACGGCCGGTGACCCGCGGACGTTAGAGTATTAGCACCTTTCGAACAAACGTTCGCATACGTCGTATTCTGGGGACGTGACCGCGTACGTACCACCCGGCTGGCCCTCGGGGGTGCATCCGCCGGGCACCGAGAGGTTCGAAGACACCGCGGTGGCCTGGCTCTTCGAGTTCGTGCCACCCGAGTACCGCCGCTACGGCGTGCTGCGCCGCTACCCGGTGGTGCTCGCCCGCATGGCCCGCCACCACGTGGCCGCCTCCGTCGAGGCGGCCCGGCAGGGTTTCCGCACCGCACGCGCCGAGCTGTCCGACACCGTTCCGCCGCACGGCGTCGAGGCGGTACTGGACATCTATCGGCGGGAGGGCACCCGCCTGGTGGCCATCGCCGAGGCGATCGAACTCGTCGACACCGGCCTGCACGGCGGTTCGTTCACTCCGAAGCTGCTCTGAAGAGATGCGCGGCGGCGCCGCGGTTGGGCACGCCGAGCTTGTGCAGGATCCGGGAGACGTGCACGCCCACGGTCCGCTCGCTGATGAACAGCGTCCCGGCGATCTGCCGGTTGGTCCGGCCGCTGCTCAGCAGGGCGAGGATCTCGCCCTCCCGCGCGGTGAGCCCTGGGACCGTCTCCCCGGCCGGTACGACCTCCAGGCGCGCCCGCCGGGACAGGCTCTCGATGTCCTCGCGCAGGGCCTCAGCGCCGAGCAGGTCGGCCGTTTCGCGGGCCACGCGCAGCAGTTCCCCGGCCTCGTCGCGGGAGCCACGCACGGCGAGGATCGCCTCCGCCTGGCGGAACCGGCAGTACGCGGCGCGGTAGGACTCGCCGAGCCGCTCCCACGCGGCCACGGCGCCCAGCCAGGCGCCGGGATCGGGCACCGTCAGCCGGGTCGCCTCGGCCTCGGCCTGCCGGCCGTACGCGTCTGACTCGGGTGTCTCCGGCAGACCGCCAAGGAGATCCCGGCACTCCTTCAGAAGCTCCTCCGGATCGCCCTGGAGCTCGGCCTCCACGCGCAGGCCCACCGCGCACAGCTCAGGACCGATCCGGATGAACTCGGTGCCGCGTATGACGTCCAGCCCGGTCCGCACGTGCTGACGTGACGCCCGGTAGTCCCCGCCGACGATCGCCAGCCGGGCCGCGCAGGCGTGGAAGGAGCTGGCCAGGTCGATGCCGTCGGTACGGGCCGCGGTGTCGGCGAGCGCGGCGAGATGCCGCCGCGCGCCGTCCGGACGGCCCCGGCGCAACTCCAGCTCCGCGATGGCGAGGGTGACACCCCAGCGCTGCCCGGGCGGCGCCTCGATGTCCATCACATCATCGACGAGACGGTCCGCGTCCGCCCACCGGCCGAGCCGGACCAGCGCCGCGAGCGTGTTGCCCGCCACGCACATGCAGGTCGTCCTGCCGTAGCCGAGACGGCGGCACACCTGAACGCCCTCCATGCCGACCTCGGCGGCCTGCGCCCAGTGCCCCGCCCACAGCAGGGCGTCGGAGTAGTTGACGTAGGTGCGGCCCAGTTCCCACGTGTCTTCGCGCTCCTTGGCGATCCCCAGCGCGCCGGCGAGCTCGGCCAGGCCGGCGCGGAACTCGCCGAGCATCGTGAGGCTGACGCCCATGGTGTTGCGGGCGTGGCCCTCGAGGTCGCGTGCGGCGATCGCGGTGGCGACCTCGACGGCCTCGCGGCAGCAGGCGACGGCGTCGCGGAACCGGCATTGCAGCATGAAGGCGTGGCCCTGCAGAGCGCGTACCTGGGCGCGTTCGTGCGTCGACGCCTCGGCGGGCAACAGCGCCACCGCCTCGTCGTAGGACGCGCACGCGGCCGCCACGTCGCCCGCCACCCAGCGGATCCGGCCCAGCAGGGTCAGCAGGCCGGCCGCGCGCAGCGGCTCGGCGGCCGGATCCACTTCGGCCATCGCCGCCTCGGTCAGCCGCGCGGCCCGGTCGGTCTCTCCCTCGGCCATCGCCACCTCAGCGGCATGCCGCAGCAGCGCGGCGTGATCGACGCCGCATCGCGCCTCCGCGTCAGGCACATCCGGCCACAGTCGCAGCGCGCGCTCGTAGTGGGCGAGCGCCACGGCCCACGCGTTGGCCGCCTGGGCGGCGGCCGCGGCCGCCACGAAGCCGCCCAGCGCCCGCGACCGGTCGCCGGCGGCGTACCAGTGACGGGCCAGCTCGGCCGGGGTGCCCTGGTCCTCCAGCGCCCCGGCGATCGCGGAATGCAGCCGGATCCGCTGCCCGGGCAGCAGATCGGCGTACAGGGCCTCGCGCAGCAGCGCGTGCCGTACGTCGTACCCCTCGCCGGTGACCACGAGCAGACGGTGCGTGAGCGCCTCGTGCAGCGCGCCGTCGAGCTCACCCGCGGGCAGCTCCGTGACGGCGGCGATCAGTTCGTCGTCGCTGACCCGGCCGATGGTGGCCACGGCGTGGAGCACCCGGTGAGTCGCGCGCCCGAGGCGTTCGACGCGGGTCAGCAGTACGTCGCGCAGGCTGGCCGTGAGCTCGCCGCTGGTCGGGCCGGCCGCCACCAGCTCCTCGACGAAGAACGGATTGCCCTCCGAACGGTCGAACAGCGATCTGGTCTGGCGCGTCGCGGGCGCCGTGCCGAGGATGCCGGTCACCTGGGCGGCCACCTCGTCGCAGGACAGGCCGGTCAGCTCGATCCGCTCCGCCCGCCCGGAGCGTTCCAGTTCCAGCACGGTGCCGTGCAGCGGATGGTCTCGCGTCACCTCGTCGCTGCGGTACGTCCCGATGATGACCAGACCCGCCTGGCGGAGATTGCCGCCGAGCATCGCCAGCAGGTCGGCGGAGGCCGGGTCGATCCAGTGCAGGTCCTCCAGGACCAGCACGGCGGGGCGCAGTGCGGCCATCCGCTGGAACAGGCCCAGGGCCAGCTCGTACAGCCGGCCTCGCTGCGCCCCGTCCCGCCGCCCCGGCGGCCGCCCGCACAGCTCGGGCAGCAGGGCCCCGAGTTCGCGCGGCGCCTCGCCGAGCACGTGGGCGAGCTCGTCACCGGTGAGTTCGTCGGCCAGCGGCCGCAGCGCCGCGACGAACGGCGCGTACGGGGCCGCGCCCTCGGCGAGATCCAGGCAGCCGCCGGCGAAGACGAGGGCGTCGCGCTCCGTCGCCCGTCCGGCGAACGTCTCGACCAGACGCGACTTGCCGATGCCCGCGTCCCCGGCGACGAAGAGCAGCACGGAAGAACCGGACTGCGCTTGAGCCAGCGCGGCGTCGAGCCGAGCGAGCTCCGCAGTCCGGCCGATCAGGGTTGGGCACGAAACCCGCCGAGCCACATACGGAGTATGGATCACGTACGTCGTACACGGTGAGAAAAGTAAGTAAATATGCGGATGTCGAGGGTTAAGGCGTGTCGTGATCATGTGACATCTACTGACCGAACCGGAGGGACACGCCGATGGGTCCAATACAGGTCCATCCGCAGAACGGTCCTGCCTTCGCGAATGTGTCCGAAGAGCAGGTCCGCCCGCTGTACGTCGCGGCGGTCGGCGCGCTCGAGCCCGGCCTCGGGACCCGGCTGCTGCATGTCGGCTGCGGCACCGGGACCGCACTGCGGATCGCGGCCGCCGACGGCGCCGAGATCGCCGGCATCGACGCGTCCGCGGACCTGCTGGCGATCGCCCGGGACCGCCTGCCCGACGCCGACCTCCGGCTCGCCGAGGCGTCCGAGCTGCCCTACGACCGCGGCTGCTTCGACCAGGTGATGGCCTTCGACGCGATCCAGTACACCGAACCTCCGGCGGTCGCGGTGTCCGAGCTCGCCCGGGTCACCCGGCCGGGCGGCGCGGTGGTGATCGGCCTGTGGCACAACTGGTCCGGACGGGAGGCGAGCGCCTTCCTCAGCGCCGTACGCGGGCTGGTCCCCGCCACGCCGCCGCACGCCCAGCCGATTCGCGACCTGTGCCGGCTGCGCGAGGTCATGGTGGAGGCCGGGCTCGACGTGTACGCCTTCGCCGAGGTCACCCGCCGGTACGATTTCGCCTCCCTCGACGCCGCCTGGCAGTCGATGACGTCCTCGCCCCATGTGGCCCAGGCCATCGAGATCGTGGGACCGGAGGCCGCACACGACGTCTTCGTCGCGAACTTCGCCCACCAGCAACGGCAGGACGGCTCCATCCAGCAGGACAACCTCTTCCAGTACGCCGTCGGCCGGGCCACTGTCTGAGCACGCCGCCCGCGTCGTCATCGGCCGGCCGTGGACACGAGGGAGCCCGGGCGCCTGGCCTGCCATCGCGGGTCCGATGGTCGCTCAGCGATGGAGTGCGCTGCCCTTCAGCCACTTGTTCCACGGCATCTGGTAGAAGGACCAGCCGTTGTCCGGTTCCACCTGCCGATCGGTGCCCGTGATGTCCACCGGGTCGCCGGCCTGGGAGTGCTTGTAGTACCAGATCGCGTCACTGGCGGGCTGGCGGATACAACCGTGGCTGCAGTTGCTGTTCCCGAGGCAGCCCTCGTCGCCCGGCGTCTGATGCAGGTACTCACCGGCGTTCGAGACGCGGACCGCGTAGTGGATGAGTTCGCTGTAGTAGCCGGCGTCACCCGGGCCGCGGCCGGGCGAGGTCATGGTGACGTCCTCGTCCTTTTCCATGTTGAGGTGGATGCCGCTGGTCGTGGTGTACTCCGTGCTGCCGCCCATGCCCGCGCTGATCGGGATGTGCCGCACCGTCTTGCCGTCCCACTCGACCCGCATCGTGTGCTTGGCGATGTCGAGGTAGGCGATCTGCGCGGCACCGATCTTGTAGGTCCGGATCAGGTCCTTGGTGCCGTAGACGCCCTTGGCCTCCGGTACGCCGCTCAGGTGGGCGATGAGAGTGATCTTCTGGTGGGCCGGCCAGTAGGTCTTCGCGCGGTAGACGACCTGCTGGTCACCGAACCAGTGCCACGCACCCAGGACCGGCTTGTCCGCGATCACCTGGAGCGACTTCTCCACCGCCGCCCGGTTGCTGACCGAGTGCTCGAAGTTGAGGACGAGGGGCAGGCCGACGCCGTACGTGTCGCCCCTGCGGCTCTCGAGGACCTCGTCCTGGGAGACCTTGAACGTGCGTGCGGCCTTCTCCGTGTTGAAACTGCTCGCGACCGAGACCGCCCTGCCCTCGGCGTTCCTCGCGCTGGCCTGGACGTTGATCTTCGCACCCGGCATGAGCGTCCAGTTGGACCGCCACTGGGTGCGGTCAGGGTTGAACTCGCCCGAGATCTGCTTGCCGCCGCTGTCCAGCACGACGTTGTCGAGCCTGCCGCGTGTGGCGCGGACGATGACCGGGTCGTCGGGCCGAACGCCCGCGGTGCCGTTGACCGGGGTGATCGTCACCCGAGCCGCGGACGGGTCCGCCTGTTTGTTGGCGCTTTCGCCTGCGGACCTGCCATAGCCATCACAGCCCGCGCTCGTCACGATCGCGGCTCCGGTGACCGCCGCGACACTCAGTCTCAGACCAGTGGCACCGACCTGCATTTTCTACCCTTTCTGCGGCCTCGGCTGTTACCGGCAAAGTGTGATCGACCATGAGATACCCACACTGAACAGCGAGGATGCCACCCAATTCGCTCGTTGAGCGGCCGCAGGAAGGTGCACGCCGGATTTGTCGCCCGGCGACGTTGCCAAAGAATGGTGATATCACGCGATAACTCGACGCAAATCCATTAGTTTTGATCAAGAATTAACTGTTGGATTACTCAACCGCGATAACCGGCGTCGAACCCCCGGCGGAAGAGTTCGAGCGATCGGCGCGTGGCCGATTCGACCTTCTTCCGGTCGGCGTCGTCCCGCACGGTGGTCTTGATGAGCTCGAACGCCTCCCGCGGATGGGCGTCGTCGTACTCGGCATGCTCGGTGAGCCAGAGCAGCGCGCGCGAGTCGTCGCCGTACCGCTTGCGGAACGCGGGCAGGACCAGGCGCGTCCACTCCCCCGTGGTGCCCTCGATCGCGTAGTTGACCGCGCCGAACGCCTCGGCGAGCGTGCCGCGGTAGCAGATCGACCACAGGTACTCGTACAGGGCGCCCGCCTCGGGAGCCGGCCGGTGGGAGACCAGCTCCGCGTAGTCGATCCCCTCGGCGGCGGCCCATTCGACGTACCACTGGGCGTGCAGAGCCTCGGTCCGGATGTTGCCGATCAGCCAGTCGCGGGCGAGGTAGTCGCCGGGAGTCTGGCCGAAGGTGGTCTTCGCCAGGTAGACGCCCATGTACTTCGGGAACGCCTCGATGATGCAGAAGAAGTCCAGCATGGCCCGGCGCCACGCCTTTTCGGGGAACCGCCCTTCGGCGGTGGAGGTGAACAGCGGCGATTCCAGCACACCGGCCCAGTCGGGCCGGAGTGCATCGACCATGGTCCGCGCCCAGGGCGGATGCGGTGTCTCTGTCAGCTCGTCCTTCACAGTCCGGTGATGTTGAGTGCGTGACGGGGGCCTGATGGCGTGGCCGGTGGTCGTCATGATCCGACTCCTCATTCGGTGCCTTCAGTATCCGCGCCCTTCACAGTCGGTCAATATGCGCCTTTCATGGGAGATGCAGCGTTCCTGATCTTGTTGCCCCCCGTCCCGCCCCGCCCCGCCCGGGAGGCCGTACGTGAATCGTGATCACGCCGTCGTCGTCGGCGGCAGCCTGGCCGGACTGCTCGCGGCCCGTGTCCTGACCGGGCACTTCGACCGCGTCACCCTCATCGAACGGGACCGTTTCCCCGCCGAGGCGGTCTTCCGCCCCGGCGTCCCGCAGGCCCGCCACCTGCACGTGCTGTGGACACGCGGCCTCGAGCTCATGGAACACCTCTTCCCCGGTCTCGAGGACACGCTGATCACGGCCGGCGCCGAGGAGATCCGGGTCCCCGCGGACGCCCTCTGGCTGACCTCCTCCGGCTGGCGCGCGCGGTTCGACCTGACGCGGCTGCTGACGTTCAGCCGTCCTCTGCTGGACTGGGCCGTGCGGGCGCGGCTCGGCGGCACCGGGAACAGCGGTGGCGGTGGGCCCTCGGTGGAGGTCCTCGAGGGCCAGGAGGCGACCGGCCTCGTCGCCCGCGGGCATGACGTGGCCGGAGTCGAGCTGCGCTCCGGCGGGGCTCTGGAGGCCGACCTCGTGGTGGACGCCACCGGCCGCGGGTCGCGGGCGCCCGCCTGGCTGGCCGCGCTCGGCTACCCGGCGCCGCCGGAGACGCTGGTGGACCCGCTGCTCGGGTACGCCAGCCGTTACTACGCCATCCCGCCCGGCTTCGACCCTGGCTGGAAGGCGCTCTACCTCCAGGCCGACCCACCCGCGACGCGGCGAACCGGAGGACTGTTCCCGCAGGAGGGCGGGCGCTGGATCTGCAGCCTCTCCGGGGCCGGCCGTGACTACGGCCCCACAGACGAGGAGGGCTTCCTGGAGTTCGCGAAGGGCCTGCGGAGCCCGGTGCTGTACGAGGCGATCCGGGACGCCGAGCCGCTCACGCCGATCACCGGCTTCCGGCGTACCGCCAACCACCGCCGCCATTACGAGCGGCTGCCCGCGTGGCCTCGCGGGTTCGTCGTGATGGGCAACGCGGCCTGCGCCTTCAACCCGATCTACGGGCAGGGCATGAGCGTGGCGGCCATCTCCGCGCTCGCACTCGACCGCTGCCTGCGGGACGCGGCGGCCGGCTTCGAGCGGCGGTTCCAGCGCCGGGTCGCGCGGAGCGCCTCCGGCGCGTGGCTCATCGCCACCGGCGAGGACCTGCGCTACCGCGAGACCGAGGCCGCGCCCGCCGGACTGCGTACCCGGCTCATCAACGCCTACGTCGACCGTGTCGTCGCCACCGCGAACGCGGACCGCCGGGTGTGCTCCAGCCTGCTGGACGTGCTCGCGCTCTCATCCGCGCCCGCGTCGCTGTTCTCACCCGCCGTACTGGCCCGTGTCACGGCCAATCGCATCCGGCCTCCGGTTCCGCGGCTGCCCTGACCTCCTCGGCTCACTCGTCGGGGGGCGGGAGGAAACGCCGGCGGAACGAGTCGGGGGGACCGGTCACGCCTCCGAAGTCGTGGCCAGGCGGGGAGGCGGGGAACGGCCCAGGCGGTAGCGTCTGCTCCGCGTCGTCCGCGGCCGGGCCGGACTCCGCGGGCCGAGCGTGCCGGGCCCCGGCCGGGGGACCCGCGTGGCCCTGGACGAGCTGCTCGATCTTCGCGTTCGCCTCGTCGACCTCGGTGCGCGCGGCGTCACGTTCGGAGATCATCTTCGCCAGCGCGCCGCGGAGCTGATCCAGCATCTGAGCGCGCTCACGCGACTGCAGTTGCTGTTGCAGCAGCCGGGAACGCGACTCCTCGAGCTCCCGGCGAGACGCCTGGAGCTCGGCGGCGAGCCGGTCGGCCTCCTCCAGGCGCGCCCCGGCCGCCTCGAGCTCCTCGCGGCACGACTCGAGCTGGGCCGCCGTCGCGTCGCGCTCGGCGCTCACCTCCTCGGCGTGGGACCGTGCCTCCAGAGCTTGACGGTCGGCCTCCGCAGACGCCTGCTCGGCGGCGGCGCGGGCATTCTGCGCGACTTCGGCGGTGGTCCGCATCTTGTCCAGCTCGGACTCCGCGGCCCGCAGCTTCGAGCGCGTCTCCTCGATCGCCATCGACCGCTTCTGGGCCTCTTTGGCCCCCACCGCCTCCGCCGCCTCCGCGCGATGCCGGGCGACCTCGTCACGGACCACGTCCAGCGCCGAGGTGAGCTCGGCGATCCGGTGCGTCAGGCAATCCCGCTCGTCCCGTACAGCGGTGATCGCGGCATTGGCCGCCTCGGCCGTACGGGTCGCCTGCGTGCCGATGTCGCGCGCCATGTCCCGCTCGGCGCGGGCCGCCTCCAGCTGCGCGGTCAGCCCGGCGGCCTCGGCCTCGGCCCGCTGCGCCCGGTCGCGTACGGCTCCCATATGGGCGAGCACCTGCTCGGCCTCCAGCCGCGCGGCCTCCCGGTCCTGCTGCGCGAGCGCGATGCCGGTGGCCGCCTCGGCCCGTACCTCGGCGATCCGGCGCTCGACCCCGGCGACACTCAGGCCTCCGGTCAGGGACATCGCCAGCAGCTCCGCGACGTCCTCGAGCCGCTCGACCATGTCCCAGGTCCGCGCCACGTGCCCGGCGATACCCGGCGTGTCCTGGTCACGGCGGCGCCGCGCAGCCGCCGCGCGGGCGCAAGCGCCTTCGTTGTCGGGGCAGTAGCGGACCGCCGGCGCCGACTCGCCCGGCTGGGGAACCACTCGCCCGCAGTAGGCGCACGGCCGCGTCACGAGGTCGCTGTCCGCGTGGGTGTCCTCGTACGGCGCATCCGCTACGCGGCTCTCCGCGACGGCCGCGTCCTCGGCGTGAGCGCCATCGCCCTCCTCGGCCATGGCGTCGTCCTGCGCGTGCACGTGGCCCTGCGCGGGCGAGGCCTCGTCGGGCGTGAGCGGAACGTCGTCCTGTGCGGCCGGTACGTCCGGGTCGAGCTTGGCGTCGTCGGCGGAGGGCATGACGGCGCCGGGCACGGGTGCGTTCTCGTCCATAGGGCCGGACACACTCACCCCCCTGCGGTCGGTATCGGGATGATCTGGACTCTCAGCCCGAAGACCGTATCCGTTTCCTGTAACGGAAGCACCACACACCGGAAAGGTTCGCCCGTTCGACCGGTCTCGCATACAGAGGGACCCGGCACATGGAGAGCGTGCCGGGCCCCTCAATCCCCCACCTTGCTGCCCGGATCCCGGGCGGACCAGGCGATGTGCGCAAGCGCGGACCGGGACGGATCCTTTGTGGGCGCCCGCGAAGGATCCGGACCTCTCAGGAGCTAACCCCACGAGGGGGCACGGCGGAAGATTCGGAACCTTTACACAAGTTCACAACATGTGTCGGGGTTGCGGCGCAACTCGGCAACGGCGCGCGGGACACCGTCATCACGATCGGCCCGCCGCCTCAGAAAAGACAACTTGTCCACAAAGG
>JAOPYL010000368.1 GCA_025964625.1 Actinoallomurus sp.
GGGTCGAGGGCGGAGGTGGGCTCGTCGAAGAGCATCACCGTGGGGCCCATCGCCAGCGCGCGGGCGATCGCGACCCGCTGCTGCTGGCCGCCGGACAGCTGCGCCGGATACGCGTCGACCTTGTCGGCGAGGCCGACGCGCTCGAGGTTGTCCCGCGCGATCCTGCCGGCCTCCGCGGCGGAGCGCCTGAGCACCTTGCGCTGCGCGATCGTCACGTTGCCCAGCGCGGACAGGTGCGGGAACAGGTTGAACTGCTGGAACACCATGCCGATGCGGCGGCGTACCGCGTCGATGTCGCAGTCGGGGTGGGTCAGCTCCGCGCCGTCGACGGTCACCGTGCCGGAGGTCGGCTGTTCGAGCAGGTTGACGCAGCGCAGCAGGGTGGACTTGCCGGAGCCGGACGGCCCGATGACGCACACCACCTCGCCGGACTCGACGGTCAGGTCGATGCCGCGCAGCACCTCCAGCTCGCCGAAGGACTTGTGCAGGTCACGTACCCCGATCACCGCTGTCCCCTCTTCTGCCGGGTCTCGAGCCGCCGCGCCAGGTAGCTCAGCGGAATGGTGACGATCAGGTAGCAGGCGGCCGCGATGATGATGGGCGTGGAGTTGCCCTGCTGGCTGGCCACGTCGTTGGCGTATTTCGACAGCTCCCGCTGCTGCAGGGTGATGCCGAGGAACAGCGCCAGCGAGGAGTCCTTGAAGAGCAGGACCAGTTCGTTCGTCAGCGGAGGGATCACGATCCGCAGCGCCTGCGGGATGACGATGGAGCGCATCGCGCGTCCGTGCGACATGCCGAGGGTGCGCGCGGCCTCCATCTGCCCGCGCGGCACCGCCTCGATGCCGGCCCGGATCGTCTCGGCCATGTACGCGGCCGAGACGAGGCCGAGCGCGAGCGCCGCCTGGCCGTAGACGCCGCCGGGCAGGTTGGTGCCCGGGAAGGCCAGCGGCACGCCGGTGCCGACGAAGACGAAGATCAGCAGCGCCGGCAGCCCGCGGAATACCTCGATGTAGGCGAGCCCGAACCAGCGGTACGGCGGCACGGAGGACAGCCGCATCAGCGCCAGCACCAGGCCGCCCGCGAGACCGAGCGCGAACCCGGTGATCGTGAAGACCAGCGTGTTCTTCAGGCCGACGGTGAGGATCTCCGGGAAGAGCTGTCGTGCGATGCTCCAGTTGGCGAAGTTCGTACGGATCTGGCCCCAGTCCGCCGCGGCGAGCACCGCCACGACGACGACGACGACGATGCCGTACTCACCGGTGAGAACCAACTGCCGGCGGCGCCGCCGGGTGAGCCGGGGCGCCGTCTCCTGTGCGGCGGCCACGCTCAGCCACCCGCCGGGAGCGGGCCGATCCACTTCTCATAGATCTTCTTGTAGTCGCCGTCCTGCTTTGCCTGGCCGATGGCCTGGTCGATCATCGCGAGCAGCTTGGGGTTGTGCCCCTTGCGGACCGCGAAGCCGTACTGCTCGCCGGTGTTGAGGTTGGCGTCGACGCCGTACTTGGCGTTCGCCGGGTCCTTCAGCCAGCCCTGCACGACCGGGTAGTCCTCGATGATCACGTCGACCTGGCCGCTGCGGAGCCCGTTGAGGAGGCTCGCGGAGTCCTTGAACGACGCGGAGTCGATGCCCTTGCCGTGGACGTACTCCTCGCCGGTGGTCTGGGCCTGCGAACCCACCTTGAGCTTCTGGGCCTTCACCTCGTCGATGGAGGCGAAGGTGAGCCCCTTCTTGCCCATGAGCGCCTGGGTGGCGTCGAAGTACGGCTTGGAGAAGTCGATGAACTTGGCTCGCTGCGGATTGATGGTCATGCCCGCGGCGGCCACGTCGCACTTGCCGGCGTTGAGCGCGGCACCGGTCCGGATCGTCTCGAATGGCGTGTCGATGATCTGCTGGGTCACGCCGAGCTTCTTGGCGACCAGGTCGATCATGTCGACGTCGAATCCGGTGACCTTGCCGCCCTGCGCCGACTGGAACGGCGGGTACGGCAGGTGCGTGCAGGTCGTGAGTGCGCCCTTCTTCACCAGCTTGGCGCCCTGGACGGTCACCCCCTGATTTCCACTGCCACAGGCGGTGACGACAAGGGCGACCGCGCAGAGCCCCGCTCCGACGGCCAGCCGGCGACGTAGAGACACAGTTCCTCCACCAGAATCGCTACAAGGGATGCCGAGACTATGCCATACCTGTCACTACCTGGAGAGACGCCGCCAGGTCACGACTTCACGGCAGCCAGGAAACGGGCGGCCATCGGCGCGGCCACCTGGCCGCCTTCACCGCCGTCCAGGACGAAGGCCGCGAAGGCGAGATCACCCCGGTAACCGATGAACCACGAATGCGCCTTGCCGCCACCGGGATGCTCGGCGGTGCCGGTCTTGCCGCGCGTCCCGGCGGGCAGCCCGGCATGCGCCGCCGTCCCCTGCGTGGTGACCTCGCCCATCATCGAGCGAAGCCCGGCGACCACCACACCTGCCAGCGCCCGTGCCGGCGACCGAGCCGCAGAACGGCATGGAAACTCCAATGCCCCAGGCCGAACAGCCCGCGCGTCACCTCGTAGTCCACCGACGCCTGGTCGCCCTGCCGCACCACCGGCCCCGGAACGAACTCCACCGAGGTGACGCGCAGGGCGCTGGACAGCGCGCGGTGCCGGTCCGTGAAGTCGGGAGGCGGGTCCGCGACCAGGCGCCGCATCGCGTCGAAGTCGCCTGCGCCCCAGGCGAGGAAGTACTTCTGCGCCACCTCCTCGGGGGTGGCCGTACGACCTGGTGACCGCACCCCGCCGCAGGACACGGCGACCACCAGGACCAGGAGGAGGATGCCTCCGGCGAGGGCGGCGATTTTGCGCATGCGGCGGACTCCCCCCGAGCAGTTGCCCGAAGTCGACCACCCCGCACCACCGCGCGACGAGAGGGCTGACCGCCTCCGGCCAGATCACCTGGTGGCGTCCGGCGGCATCGGCCCCATCCACTTCTCATAGATCCGCCGGTACGCACCGTCGCTCCGGGTCTGCGCTATGACCTGGTCGATCAGCCGGAGCAGCGCGGGGCTTGCTCCCTTGCGCACCGCGAAGCCGTACTGCTCGCGGGTGCGCACGCCGGGGACGATGGCGAAATCGGCGTTGGCCTGGTCGGTGAGCCAGTAGCGCACCACCGGATCGTCCTGCACCAGCACGTCGACCTGGCCGGTGCGCAGCGCGTCGAGCTCGGTCACCGAGTTCTCGTACGCCTTCGGCACCCAGCCCTCGGCCCGCGCGTACTCCTGCCCCGTCGTCCCGGCGACCACGCCGACCCGGAGGCCACCAGAACCGATGCCGGACGGGGTGACGCGCACGGCCTTGCGGGCCATCAGCACCTGGCCGGAGTTGAAGTAGGGACGGGAGAAGTCGACCGCGGACGCGCGATGCCGGTTGATCGTCATACCGGCCGCCGCGACGTCGCAATCGCCGCCGGCGAAGACCCGCCCGGAGGTGATGGCCGTGAAGTCCGTGTCGACGACCTTCTGCCGGAGGCGCAGTCTCCGCGCGACAAGGTCGATCAGGTCCACGTCGAAGCCGACCACGGCGCCGCCCCGCTGGAACTGGAACGGGGCGTACGGCAGATGCGTGCAGGTCGTCAGCACGCCCTTGCCGACCAGCCGGACGCCCTGGACGGTCTCGCCGGCGCCCCCGCAGGCGGCCAGCAGCAACGCCGCCACGGCCGTGGCGGCGGACAGCCGTGACGGAGTGATGGGGCGCACGGGGCCTCCGAGGGGTTCGGTGCGGCGACAGTCGGTCCATCCCGGTCACTGATGCGAGTCAACCAGTTGCGCGCTGCTACTTCCAGTCGGCCGTCGCCGAAAGGAGCCGGCCGGCCGCGCCGAACGGTGGCGGAATGTCGTACTCATTGCCCAACATCTCTTCATGACGTCCGCAGATGGAGAACCGCTACCGACGCCGACCCGTATGCCCGCGTTCCTGCACACCCGGATCGGCGGGCTGCCGCGGGCCTTCTGGGCGCTGTGGGCGGGCTCCTTCGTCAACCGCCTCGGCACGATGGTGGAACCGTTCCTCGCCTTCTACCTCACCGGAGTGCGCGGGCTGTCCCTCACCGCCACCGGGGCGGTGCTGGCGCTGTTCGGCCTGGGCTCGGTCGTGTCGCAGGTGGTGGGCGGGGTGCTGGCCGACCGGATCGGGCGCCGCGCCACGCTGGCCGGCGGCATGCTGGCCACCGCCGCCGCGATGCTCGCCCTCGGTCACGCCACCGCGATCCCGGTCGTCGTCGCGGCCGTGTTCGTACTGGGCGTCACCATCGACATCTACCGGCCCGCGTCGCAGGCCCTGCTGGCCGACCTGGTCGGGCCGGCCGACCGGGCCCGTGCCTTCGGGCTGCTCTTCTGGGCGATCAACCTCGGCTTCGCCGTCGCCATGGTGCTCGGCGGGACCCTGACCCGGGCCGGCTTCTCCTGGCTGTTCCGGGTGGATGCCGGCACCTGTGCGATCTACGCCGTGCTGGTGTTGCGGGCGGTCCCCGAGACCCGAGCCCGGCGGGCGGAGCGCGAGCCCGGCGGGTTCGCCGACGTCCTGCGCGACCGGATCGCGGTCGGCTCCGTGCTGATCGTCTTCGGCTATGCGCTCGTCTACCTTCAGTCCTACTCGACGCTTCCCCTCGCCATGAGGCACGCCGGGCTGCCGCCGTCGGCGTACGGCTTCGCCATGGCCGTCAACGGCATCGGGATCGTCCTCGTCCAGCCCCTGGTCGGCGCCTGGCTGAGCCGCCGCGACCTGAGCAGGGTACTGGCCGCGGGCATCGGGGTCGTCGGTCTCGGCTTCGGGCTCACCGCACTGGTCTCCACCGCCGCGGGTTTCGCCGCGACCGTGCTCGTCTGGACTCTGGGCGAGGTCCTGTTCGCCGCCGTCTCGATGTCGATCATCGCGGACCTCGCCCCGCCCCATCTGCGCGGCCGCTACAGCGGGTTCTACGGCACGGCGTTCTCGGTCGCCGCCCTGCTCGGCCCGCTGGGAGGCAGCTGGCTGCTCGGCCACGGCTCGTGGCTGCCGTGGCTGACCTGCGCGGTCCTGTGCGCGATGGCCACGGCCGGCGCCCTCGCGCTCGCTCCCGCCGTGCGGCGGCGGCGCCTCGAAGGGTTGACCACTTAGCTGTCAAATGCCTAATTTCGGGAGTTGATACCGAAAGAGGCGGCACGCGAGCCGAATGGTTCAGGCATCGAGCTCCCATGACCTGGCGAGCGGGCTACGCGTCCTTCGTGAACGCAATTTCCGCTGGTTCTTCCTGGCTCAGTGCGCCTCGATGCTCGGTGACGGCATGGTCGCCCCCGCGCTCGCCTTCGCCATCCTGAACCTCACCGGCCACGTCTCCGACCTCGGGATGGTGCTGGCCGCCGGCGCGGCGTCACAGGTCCTGTTCACGCTGGCCGGCGGCGTGATCGCGGACTGGCTGCCGCGCCACGCGCTGATGCTCGGCTCCGATCTCCTGCGCACCGTCAGCCAGGGCGTCCTGGCGGCGCTGCTGATCACGGGGACGGCCCGGGTCTGGCAGCTGCTCGTGCTCCAGGTGGTGCACGGCCTGGCCGCGGCCCTGTTCATGCCGGCGGTCCCGGGCCTCATCCAGGCGACCACCCGCCCCGAACAGCGGCAGCCGGCCAACGCCCTGCGGGTGCTGGCCCTGTCGGGCTCGCTCGTCTCCGGCCCGGCGGCGGCCGGGGTCCTGATCGTCACCGCGGGCCCCGGCTGGGCGATCGCCGCCGACGCGGCCACGTTCGCGGCCAGCGCCGCGTGCCTCTCCCGGGTGCGGCTGCGCCACGCCACCCGCGTCCGCCGGCGCCGGTTCACGCGCGACCTGGCCGATGGCTGGCGGGAGTTCCGGTCACGCCGGTGGGTGTGGAGCGTGATCGCCACGGCGTCGCTGATGAACCTGCTCTACGCGGCGTTCTCGGTGCTGGGGCCCGCCATCAGCGCGCGCTCGTTCGGCGGCGCGGGCGCGTGGGCGCTGATCTCGGCCACGTTCGGCGCCGGATGCCTGGGGGGCGGCCTCATCGCGCTGTGCGTGCGGCCCCGCTTCCCGCTGCGCGCCGGCATGACCGTGATGGTGGTGTTCGCGTGCCCGACCCTCGCCCTGGCGGCCGGCCTCACGGTGCCCACGGTGGCCGCCGCGGCCTTCTGCGGCGGCCTGGTGATGATGGTCTTCAACACGCTGTGGGAGACGACGCTGCAGCAGCACATCCCCGCGACCACGCTGTCACGCGTGAGCGCCTACGAGTGGGCCGGCTCGGTCGCCTGCCAGCCTCTCGGGCTCGTCCTCGTGGCCCCCGTCGCGGGCCGGCTCGGCCTGCACGCCACGCTCTGGGCCGCGGGCGCGCTACAGGTCGTCGTCGCCCTCGCGCCGCTGCTGTTCCCCGAGGTCCGCACGCTGCCGTCGCCCGCGGGCGATGCCGTCTGCGCCGCCCCGCCCGGCTCCGTCTAGTCTCGATGGCGTGGCACAGTTGCGCATCGCACTCGCTCAGGTCGACGCGACCGTCGGCGACCTCACCGGAAACGCCGACCTGATCGTCGAATGGACCCGGCGCGCCGCCGACCGCGGCGCCCACCTCGTCGTCTTCCCGGAGATGTTCCTGACCGGCTACCCGGTGGAGGACCTCGCCCTGCGCAAGTCCTTCGTGGACGCCTCCATCCAGGTCCTGGAGGCGACCGCGCGGCGGCTCGCGGCCGAGGGTCTCGGCGAGCTGCCCGTCGTGGCCGGCTACCTCGACCGGCGGGCCGACGTCGCCGACCGGATCGGTCAGCCGGCCGGCGCCCCGCTCGACGCCGCGGCGGTGCTGCACGAGGGCCGGGTGGCCGTCCGCACGGCAAAGCACCACCTGCCCAACTACGGGGTCTTCGACGAGTATCGCTACTTCGTGCGGGGCGATCGGCTCCCGGTGGTACGCCTGCACGGCGTCGACGTCGCCATCGCCGTCTGCGAGGACCTCTGGCAGGACGGCGGCCCGGTGGCCGTCACCCGGAACGCCGGGGCGCAGCTGCTCGTCGTGCCGAACGCCTCGCCGTACGAGCGGAACAAGGACGACGTGCGCCTCGAGCTGTGCGCCCGCCGGGCCCGCGAGGCGGGCTGCGCGCTGGCCTACGTCAACCTGGTCGGCGGCCAGGACGAGCTGGTCTTCGACGGCGACTCCGTCATCGTGTCCGGCTCGGGCGAGCTGCTGGCCCGCGGCCCGCAGTTCGAGGAGAACCTGCTCGTCGCCGACCTCGAACTGCCGGGCGCGCCCGCGGACTTCACGCCCGGCGAGACCCCGGCCGACGCGCACGACGGGACGACGATCACGATCGAGCGCAGGCTCCTGTCGTCCGCGCCGCTGGAGCCGTACACGCCCGGGCCGCCGCCGCGCGCCGAGCCGCTCGGCGACCTGGGCGAGGTGTACGCGGCGCTGGTGCTCGGCGTGCGGGACTACGTCCGCAAGAACGGCTTCCGATCGGTGATCCTCGGCCTGTCCGGCGGCATCGACTCGGCGCTGGTGGCCACCATCGCCTCCGACGCCATCGGGCCCGAGAACGTGCACGCGGTGCTGATGCCGAGCCGTTACTCCAGCGACCACTCGATCACCGACGCCGAGGAGCTCGTCAAACGGCAGGGCATCCACGCCCGCACGGTGCCGATCCGCGGCATCGTCGACGCCTACGAGGCCGAGCTGGCCCTGACCGGGCTCGCCGCGGAGAACCTCCAGGCGCGGGTCCGCGGCAACATCCTCATGGGCCTGTCCAACGAGCACGGGCATCTGGTGCTCACGACCGGCAACAAGAGCGAGCTCGCCACCGGCTACTCCACGCTGTACGGCGACTCGGCCGGCGGCTACGGGCCTATCAAGGACGTGCCGAAGGTCACGGTATTCGCGCTGTGCCGGTGGCGCAATGACCAGATCGACGGCGCGCCGCCCTTCCCGCGCGCCTCCGGCACGAGTCCGATCCCGCAGAACATCATCGACAAGCCGCCGTCGGCGGAGCTGCGGCCCGGGCAGTTCGACACCGACTCGCTCCCGCCGTACGACATCCTCGACGCGCTCCTGGACGACTATGTCGAAAAGGACATGGGCCACGACGAGCTGATCGCCGCGGGCCACGACCCGGAGCTGGTCGAGCGGGTGATCCGGCTGGTCGACGCGGCGGAGTACAAGCGCCGCCAGTACCCCCCGGGCCCCAAGATCACGCCGAAGAACTTCGGCCGTGACCGGCGCCTGCCCATCACCAACCGGTGGCGCGAGATCGCCGCCCCGCACACGCGCGATCCCGCCCGGGTCGCCACGCGGCAGACCGCCACCGACGCCTGATCACCGCCACGCCGGGCGGAGCCGCGCCACCGGCGGGGCGGCTCCGGAGTGTGCTCAGCCGCGGTGGTGGGCCTCTCCCTGCCACATGTCCAGGAGGTGCTCGCCCTCGCCGGGCAGCTCCAGCTCGCACCACACCACCTTGCCCCGGCCGGCGGGCCGGGCGCCCCAGCGCTTCGCCAGGCGGTGCACGACCTGGAGGCCGCGGCCGCTCTCGTCGTCCTCGGCCGCCTGGCGGGCCCTCGGCAGCACGTCGACGCCGTCACGGACCTCGCACACGAGAGCGCGGTCCCGCAGCAGCCGCAGCTCCAGCTCGCCGGTGGCGTACCGCAGCGCGTTGGTGACCAGTTCCGACACGAGCAGCTCGGCCGTGAAGGACAGCTCCTCCAGCCCCCACCCGCCCAGCGTGTCCCGCACCCGCCCGCGGGCCTCGCGCACGGCGGCCGGCCGGGCCGCGAACGTCCACGAGGCGACATGGTCGGCGGGAAGGCGCCGCAGCCGGGCGATGAGTACCGCGATGTCGTCCCGGTCGTGGTCGTCGTACGCCCCGTCGAGCGTCGCCTTGGCGAGTTCTTCCAGCGGGCGTTCCAGCGCCTCGGATCCGAACACGCCGCGCAGCCGGAGCAGCCCGTCGTCGATGTCCTGGCCGCGGTTCTCCACGAGCCCGTCGGTGTAGAGGACGAGGATGCTGCCGTCGTCGATCGTGAACGTGCGGGTCTCGATCATTCCCTCTCCGACGCCGAGCGGCGGGGCGGGCGGCACGTCGAGGAACTCACTGGTGCCGTCCGAACGCAGCAGGAGCGGCGGCAGGTGACCGGCCGAGGCGACCTCGCAGGTGCCGTCCGTCGCGTCGTACACGGCGTAGGCGCAGGTCGCGAACGCGGGCTCCCGGTCGCCGAGCTCGCGCATCAGCGCGTCGAGCTGCTGCAGGCCGGCCGCGGGCGGCAGCTCCAGGTTGACGATGGTCCGCAGCGCGGTGCGCAGCCGCCCCATGGTGACCGCGGCGCGCACTCCGTGGCCGGCCACGTCGCCGACGATGAGGGCGACGCGGCCTCCGGGCAGCGCGATCGACTCGTACCAGTCGCCGCCGACCTCGATGAGCTGGTTCCCGGGGAGGTACCGGTGGCGGATCTCGATGCTCGACGGTGCGGTGAGGCCCGTCGGCAGCATGCTGCGCTGCAGGGTGAGCGCGGTCGCCCGCTCCTGGCTGTACCGCCGGGCGTTGTCGATGAACAGAGCCGCGCGGGCGGCGAACTCCATGCCGATCTCGACGTCGTAGGCGTCGAAGGGACGATGCCCGGCGTCTCGGGTGCACACGATGAAACCGAGCGTGGTCCCTCTCGCGATCAGCGGCAGCAGGGCCATCGAGACGTTGTCCAGCAACCCGGCGACGGGCGATCGCCGCCACGCCTTCGCGATCCGCCGCGCGGCCGAGGTGTCCAGGTGCGGTTCCAGTACCGGCTCCCCGCTCGCCATGCAGCGGGTGTAGGGCGTGCCGGGCGGGTATGTCAGCACCTCGCCGGTCGGGAAGGCGGAGTTCCACCCCGGGTTCCGGTCGTCGGAGGCGACCGCCAGCCGGCGCAGCACCGCGGTGCCGTCCTCGGAGAAGGACGGGGCCTCGTCGGCCCCCATGATGCTCTCCTGGACGAGCACGCCCGCGGCGTTGCAGAAATGTGGCACGGCGACGTCGACGAGCTCCTTGGCCATCTGGTCGAGGTCGAGCGTCACCCCGATCCGGATGAGCGCGTCGTCCAGCAGCGCCCGCCTCATCAGGGCGGGATCGGTGAAGCGTTCCAGGTCGGTCACGGCGACCCGGATCATCAGCAGGCCCACCGGGCCGGACCCGGCGGCGTGCATCGGGACGGCGGTGACCACGGCGTCGCGCGCCCTGCCGTCCCCGGCCAGGACGGTGAGCACCGCCGTCCGATCTTGACGGGTGCCGAGAGCGTCGAGCAGGGAGGTCAGGGCCTCCTGGCTGTCCTCGGCGAACAGGCAGGAGGCCTTGGTGCCGACGACGTCCTCCGGAGCGTGGCCGAGCACGCCCGGCGCGTTCTGGCCGCACTGGAGGATCTCTCCGTAACGACCGACGTCGAGCACGAGCGTTCTCGCCGAAGAATCGGCCATACCTGACGACTCCTTGCTGTCGGCCTCGCGTTTGCCTCAGGTGTCAGTATGGCTAATACGGGACCAGAGGGAAGAAAGATCGCATTTGCCGCGCTCCCGAATCTCTGGCCTGATATCACTTGATGATCAACGCGGAGGCGGGAGGAGGCGATGATGCCTGTGCCGTCCGACGAGGTCATCGTTGTCGGGGCGGGCCCGACCGGGCTGGCGCTGGCCGGTGAGCTGGCCCTCGCCGGGGCGCGCTGCCGCGTGCTCGAACAGCGCCCCGCCCGGTCCCGCGACTCGCGCGCCATCTGCCTGCACGCGCGCAGCACCGAGATGCTCGATCTCCGCGGCCTTTCCGAGCGGTTCGTCGAGGCGGGCCTGCCGGTCCCGTCGTTCCCGGTGGGACCGAAGGGGGCGGTGATCGACTTTCGGCGGCTCGACTCGGACTTCCCCTATCTCCTCGACATGCCACAGAGCCAGATCGAGGAATTCCTCGAGCGGTGGGCCCGTGAGCTCGGCGTGCGGATCGTGCGCGGCGCCAGGGTGACCGAGGTCGGGCAGACTCCCGGCGAGGCGCTGCTCACCCTGGAGGACGGCACCATCGAGCGGGCGGCCTACGTGGTCGGCTGCGACGGGCTGCGCAGCACCGTCCGGCAGTGCCTGAACGTGCCGTTCCCCGGCTATCCCAACCCGGGGTCGGTGGCACTCGCCGACCTCTTCCTCGACGGGTTGCCGATGACCGACGCCTACGGCGAGATCACCGACAACGGCCTGCTGCTGGTCTTCCCGTTCCGCGACGGTTCGTGCCGCGTGGTGCTGTACGACTACGCGCGCGCGGACATGCCGGTGACCGAGCCGGTGGGCTTCGAGGAGCTCCGCGAGAGCCTCCTGCGGATCAGCGGCCGCGACTTCGCGCCGCGCGACATGTACTGGTCCAGCCGGTACCGCAGCGAAAGCCGCCAGGCTCCGCGTTACCGCGTCGGCCGGGTCTTCCTGGCCGGGGACGCCGCGCACACCCATTCCCCCGCGGGCGCCCAGGGGCTCAACACCGGTTTCCAGGACGCCTTCAACCTGGGCTGGAAGCTGGGCGCCGCCATCCGGGGCCGGGCTCCGAGCTGGCTGCTCGACTCGTACCACGAGGAACGCCACCCGGTGGGCGCGGACGTGCTCCGGCTGACCGGACGGCAGTTCAAGCTGAACACCGCGCGCACCCCCGCGCGGCAGCTGATGCGCTGGGCCGCCTACAACCTGGCGCTTCCGCTCCCGCCCGTCCAGTCGCTGCTGGCGCGGACCTACTCGGGCGTGGCGATCCGCTACCGGCCCCGCAACGACACGCCGCACGCACTGGAGGGACAGCGGTTTCCGCGAGGCCGGCTCTCGAGGCCGGACGGCACCAGTACGCGGCTGTACGACCTGTTCCACGACGGCCGCTTCGTACTCTTCGTACGGCCGCCGGCCGCCGTGCCGGACGACCTGCCCGGCGACGTACGGGTGGTGGCCTACTCCGGGAACGGGCGTCCCGGCTGGCCGGCCGCGGTGCTGGTACGGCCCGACGGATACGTCGCCTGGGCGAGCGACACCGCCGGTCCGGCCACAGTGGGTCAGGCCGTGCGGGGATGGTTCAGCGCGAGCTGAACAGGGGCTCGGTCAGCGCGAGCCGATCCCGGCCAGGATGCCGTCGACGACCCGGTCCGCGAAGTCCGCGGGGATCGGGCCGGCGCCGAACCCCCGTGCCCGCTGCGCGACCGCGCCCATGATGAGCCAGAGCGTCAGCTCGACGTCGAGGTCGGGACGCAGCTCTCCCGAGGCGATGCCACGCCGCAGCACGAGGCGGATGGCGTCGCGCCGCGGCTCGACGATCTCGCGGGTGAACCGGGCGATCAGCTCTGGGTACCGCTCCGCCCCGCCGATGACGCTCCAGTAGCAGTCGAGACGCTTCTTGTCGGTCTTGTCCGTCATGAAGGCCCGTGCGATGGCGACGAGGTCGTCGCGCACGGAGTCGCCGACCGGGGCGGGGAGCGGGTCCTTCAACGCCGCGACGGCGTCGATGATGAGCGCCTCCTTGTTGGGCCAGCGCCGGTAGATCGTCGTCTTGCCGACGCCGGCGCGGGCCGCGACCGCCTCCATCGAGACGCCCGCGACGCCGCCCTCCTCGGCGAGCAGGTCCAGGGTGGCGGCGATGATCGCCTTGGCCGCGCGCTCACTGCGCGGTCTCCCGGGCGGCCTCGCGGTGAGCTGGTCACTGGTCTGCGTCATCGCCAGTCACCGTCTCACAGATGGACGCCTCTCGCTGCCCGGCCGGCGTTGCCGGTGCCACGCCGGTCAGCCTGCGAGGCATCCATTTCAGGACGACCAGTGCCCCGAGCAGGGCCACCGCCGACGAGATGACCGAGGTGACGTGCATGGCGTGCACGAAGCAGTGGCGCGCCGGATCCAGGATCGCCCGGCCGGCCGGGCCCAGCCTCTCGGCCAGCCCGGATGTGGCGCCGATGGACTCACCGGCCGCGTTCCGCATCTTGTCCGGCAGAACCGTCAGGTGGGGCTTCATCTCGGCACGGTAGATCGAAGAGACCAGGGAGCCGAGCACGGCGACGCCGAGGGCGACCGCGACCTGGCGGGCGATGTTGTTGACCGCCGCCCCGGAGCCCGCCTGCTGCCGCGGCAGCACCGCCATGACAGCGGTGGTGGCGGGCGGCATGACCAGCCCCATTCCGGCCCCCTGCACGAAGAACGTGACCTCGAGGATCCAGATCGGGCTGTGCACGGCGGTCAGCCGATAGCTCAACAGGGCGAGCGCCACCATCACGAGGCCGGTGGCGGTGACCCGCCTGGCCCCGAACCGCCGCACCAGCCCGGCGCCGCGCGGGCAGGAGATCATCTGCCCGGCGGCCAGCGGGATGGTCAGCAGGCCGGCCTGTAGCGGGGTGCAGCCGCGGACGCTTTGCAGGTACAGCGAGACGAACAGGACCACGCCGCCGAGTGCGAAGGACACCAGCCCGATGGCACCCACCGAGGCGGACAGCCGCCCGTCGCGGAACAGCCGGACATTGAGAGAGGGCCGGTCGATGCGGGACTCGTACCAGACGAACACCGCCAGCAGCACGACGCCGGCGATCGCGGGGCCGTACACCGGCAGGTCCGTGACGGTCGCCTTCTCACCGCCCTGGATGATCCCGTAGGTCAGGAGGACGAGGCCCCCGATGGACAGCAGCACACCGCCGACGTCGACCTTGGCCCGCACCCGGCTACGGGACTCGGGGACGAGGAGTGCGGCGGCGATCACGCCCACCACGACGATGGGGACGTTGATCAGGAAGACCGAGCCCCACCAGAAATGGTCGAGCAGCAGGCCGCCGGTGATCGGGCCGATCGCGATCCCGATGCCGGCGGCACCGGCCCAGATACCGATGGCCCGGCCGCGCTCCTCCGGCTCGAAGACGTTCGTGATGATCGACAGCGTCTGCGGCATGACGGCGGCGCCGCCCAGGCCCATCGCCGCGCGGGCGAGGATGAGCTGTCCCGGGGAGTCCGCGTACGACGAGAGCAGTGACGACAGGCCGAACAGCAGCATGCCGACGGTCAGCACGCGCCGGTGGCCGAGCCGGTCGCCCAGCACACCGAAGGTGAAGAGCAGACCCGCGAAGACGAGTGTGTAGGAGTTGATCGCCCATTCGAGCTGGCCCTGGGTGGCGCCCAGGCCGGCCCGGGGATCCGCGATCGTCTTCAGCGCGACGTTGAGGATGGTGTTGTCGAGGACGATGACGAGAAGACTGACGATCATCACGCCGAGGATCGTCCATCGTCTCCTGTGAATCGTCTGCGGATCCATCTGCCCCTTCGGGTTCCGATACGAATCAGTTGCGTTATTCAACAAGGTCGGCTTTAGATCACTTCCTCCCGATACGCAACCGTATCGTATCGTTTGTCGCCTTCGGGCTGGAATTTCGGGGGTGTTCGGGTCGTTGCGTCCGTGGAATCATCGGGGGTGTCCGGGGACGCCAGAGCGGCGCCTCGAGGCTGGAGGTATCCATGTCTGTTTCAGCGAGTCGGCCGACCGTGCCCAACGGGCTCTACGGCGGCCAGACCGGACGCCGGGTGACCGTGCGCGACATCGCCGCGGCCAAGGACAGCGGCGAGAAGTGGCCCATGCTCACCGCCTACGACGCTCTCACCGCGCGGATCTTCGACGACGCCGGGATCCCCGTCCTGCTCGTCGGCGACTCCGGCGGCATGGTCGTCCTCGGCTACGACTCGACGATCCCGGTCACCGTGGACGAGCTCATCCCGCTCACCGCGGCGGTCGTCCGCGGCACGTCCCGGGCCCTGGTGGTCGCCGACATGCCGTTCGGCTCCTACCAGGCCGGTCCCGGGGAGGCACTGCGGAACGCGGCCCGGTTCCTCAAGGAGGCGGGCGCGCACGCGGTCAAGCTGGAGGGCGGCCATCGGGTGCTCCCGCAGGTCGAGACATTGGTCGCGGCCGGCATCCCGGTCATGGCCCACCTCGGCCTCACGCCGCAGTCGGTGAACGCCTTCGGCGGCTACCGCGTCCAGGGCCGCGGCGAGGCCGGCGAACGACTCATGTCCGACGCCAAGGACCTGGAGGCCGCGGGCGCCTTCTCGGTCGTGCTCGAATGCGTGCCGGCGGAGCTGGCCGAGCGGGTCACCTCCACGCTGTCGATCCCGACCATCGGCATCGGCGCCGGGCCGGGCACCGACGCCCAGGTCCTCGTCTGGCAGGACATGGCGGGGCTCACGCCGCAGACCGCGAAGTTCGTCAAGCGGTACGCCGACGTCGCGGGGGTGCTGCGCGGAGCGGTCGAGGAGTACGCCTCAGAGGTCGCCTCGGGGGCCTTCCCCGCCCCTGAGCACGGCTACCAATGAGCGAGCTGCCGCGAACCGCGCTCATGCAATAGGTTGCCATCTGTTGCATGATCACGGGCGGACGCTCCGGCGCCGCACGACGCCGGAGGACACACGCGCGATGACCATCTCTCCAGGACCTCCGCCGTGGCCGATCCCGCCGTCGTGGACGCTCACGCCGCCGCCGGCCGCAGGCGACCGGCGGCCCGCGCCGGAACCGCCCGCGGTGCCGGTGGCGCCGTCCACCG
>JAOPYL010000001.1 GCA_025964625.1 Actinoallomurus sp.
ATGCGGCGGCCAGCGACGCCTCGGGAGCGAACTTCTCGCGCGGGACCGCCGCGAAGGCCTCAGCCACTACAGGAGATCGCAACGAACCCGATTCCCACAGCTTCGCGACCAGGTCGGCTCGCAGGCGCTCCGGGGACTCAGACGAGACGGTGTCAGCGGTCACCCGGCAGACGTTAGCTCCGCCCTACGACAGTCTCGGGACCCCGTACGGCTACGGAGCCCGGACCAAGGCCCGCCGGCGGTCTCAAGCGGTGAATGCATCACTGCGAAATGATCATGGTGGTTCACTGATGGGGGTTGCGGGTGCGGGGTCGGCCGTTGTGCGTGCAGGAGCGGGACGAGATCTTGAAGGGGATCTGTGAGGAGGTTTCGGATCGTTTGATCGCGCGGCGGCTGGGCCGGCCGCAGTCGACGGTCTCACGGGAGATCGCGCGGAACGGCGGCCGGGACGCCTATCGGGTGCACGCGGCGCAGGAGCGGGCGGAGCGGCTGGTCAAGCGGCCGAAGGTGCGCAAGCTGGTAGTGGATCAGCGGTTGCACGACGAGGTCGCGGCATGGTTGGCGAAGCGGTGGTCTCCGCAGCAGATCGCGGGCAGGCTGGTAGAGGACCATCCGGCCGATCCGAGGATGCGTGTGTCCCACGAGACGATCTATCAGACCCTGTTCCTGCAGGCCAGAGGCGAGTTGCGGACCGAGTTGAAGGTCTGTTTGCGGCAGGGCCGCGCCCAGCGGCGGCCGCGGGGGTCGACCCGAGTCAAGCAGGCCCGGATCGCCGGCATGGTCAACATCAGCGAGCGGCCGGCCGAGGCGGCGGACAGGGCGGTTCCGGGGCACTGGGAGGGGGATCGTGCGACGTGGAAAGCCGCATGTGATGAGTGGTCACATCGTTTGGAGGGTCGGTTGATGACGATGTGATCCGGTTCAGTGTCAGTGGGGCTGTCCCCGCCTTGGCGTGCGTCACGGGTGACTGTGGGGTGCGTAGCCCAGGGAAGAAGCCGAAGGGTTCCCGTTCCATCCGGGAGCTGCGGGCAAGGGGAAGACCGGACGGGTGAACCGAGTGAATCTTCGTATGCTTCGTAATCCCAACCCCTCGCCGATGGGATGTTCCAGTGAGGGCAACAGGGCTGGCCGTTGTGAAGCGGCAGGCGCCGGTCGCAGAGGTCACGGCGACCGGGATGACACCGCCGCCCCGGAGCAAAGAAGGCACCCACCCCGGTCGTGTCTCACGCATGCGGAACACGGAAACCCCGACAGAGTCCGGTCCTCCTGAGCTAGGGCCGGTAGGCCGACCGTGAGGAGAGCGGAATCCTCTGGCGGGAACAGGATGCCCAACAAGCCAATGCCGGTGGGCGAAAGCCGACAGGAAATCAGGACGTCACGGCCGCTCCTCCAAGCGGCTGTCCTGGATAACTGGCCGGATACCGGGCTTGATGCCCGGGCTCCGAAAGGGGCGCTGACATGGGCAGGTGAGCCTATGAAGTGATGTGGTCTGATCCGCTGGAACCGAAGGGCAAGTTAGACACCTCATGGTGAACGGACCGGAAGACGTACCTGACTGGGACGCCGTCGATTGGCGGTCGCAGGAGGGAAACGTACGGCGACTACGGCAGCGGATCTTCAAGGCGACGCAGGAAGGGGACCTGGCCACGGTCAGGAACCTGCAGAAGTTGATGTTGCGGAGCTGGAGCAACACGCTGGTGAGCGTGCGGCAGGCCACGCAGTGCAACGCCGGCCGGAAGACGGCCGGGGTCGATGGGGAGATCGCGTTGACCTCCCGCGCCAGGATGGACATGGCGGTGCGGGTGCACCGCGATGCTTCGTCGTGGCGGCCCCGTCCGGTCAGACGGGTGCACATACCCAAGGCGGGTAACCGTGCGAAATTGAGGCCGCTCGGGATTCCGGTGATCGCGGACAGATGCCATCAGGGCAGGGTCCGCGCAGCGCTGGAACCTGAATGGGAGGCCCGGTTCGAACCTCGCTCCTATGGGTTCAGGCCGGGCCGCGGCTGCCACGACGCGATCGGCGCGATCTACAACACCTGCAAAGGCTCTCGGGCCAAGCGGATGTGGGCGCTGGACGCGGACCTGGCCGCGGCGTTCGACAAAATCGACCATTCCCGGCTGCTTGAGGCACTCGGATCCTTCCCCGCCAGGGAGATGATCCGGAACTGGCTGAAAGCCGGGGTGTTCGAGGCGGGCAAGGGGTTCGCGCCAACCGAGGAGGGAACTCCCCAGGGCGGTGTGATCAGTCCTTTGCTCCTGAACGTCGCATTGCACGGGCTGGAAAAGGCCGCAGGAGTCCGCTATATCGCTTCCGGCCGTCAGGCCGGGGACACCAAGGTGGGCTCACCGGTCGCGATCAGATACGCCGACGACGTGGTCGTGCTCTGTCACACCAGGCAGCAAGCCGAACAGGTCAAGGCGAGGCTGGCTGAATGGCTGGCACCCAGGGGCCTGGTCTTCAACGAGGACAAGACCCAGATCGTGCACCTGTCGACGGAGTTCGATTTTCTGGGATTCAACGCCCGCAGATACGGCCAGCAACTGCTGATCAAGCCATCGAAAGCGGCCATCCAGCGGATCCGAGAACGGCTCCGCACGGAAATGCGCGTGCTGCGCGGATCCAACGCGGCGGCAATCCTCGCCGCGCTCACCCCCATCATCGGGGGATGGGCCGCCTACTACCGGGGCGTGGTGTCGTCCAGGACGTTCAAAGCCCTGGACAACTACATGTGGAAGCTCACCTACAAGTGGGCCAAGCGCGGCCACGCCAACAAGTCGAAGCGGTGGGTGGTCTCCCGCTACTTCGGCAAGTTCAACAAGTTCAGGAACGACTACTGGGTGTTCGGTGACGTCGCCAGCGGCGCTTACCTGGTCAAATTCTCCTGGACTCTCATCGTCCGGCACACTCTGGTCAAAGGCGGGGCGTCCCCCGACGATCCCGCGCTTGCCACGTACTGGGCCGAACGGCGACGGCGAATCAAACCCCCACTGGACGGATACACGCTGCGCCTGCTCACCAAGCAGGACGGCCGATGCCCCCTCTGCCGGAACGAACTGCTGTCCGCCGAACAGCCACCCCAGTCCCCCCGAGAATGGGAACGCTGGTGGCTGCAGATCACCCGCAAGGCGATAGTCACCGACTACCTCGTCCACCACGGGAGATCCGGCTCACCGGACAGTGACCGAACCCGCCTCGTGCATGCCTCCTGCCACCGCGAGCTCCAAGCCCGCACGAGCAAAGGCCCGGCACTTCAATCCTGAGCCGCCCTCGCGGCTTGCTTGAGCTGCCTGCAGTGAAAGCTGCACGGGCAGTTCTGAGGGGGGACCGGCGGGGCAACCCGCCGGTCCTACCCGACTGATCATCGGTAAGGCAGGGAAGTCGCAGGTCGCGACGCTGGTGGAGCGCAGCACCCGGTTCCTGATGCTGGTGCGGATTCCCTACGACCGGACCGCCGACCGGGTCGCCTCCCGACTGTCCACCCATGTCAAAGACCTCCCCGAGCTGCTGAAACGCTCTGTCACCTGGGATCAGGGTGTGGAAATGGCCGCCCACGCGGTGTTCTCGGTGGCCACCGATGTACCGGTGTACTTTTGTGGCCCGCACTCACCGTGGCAGCGGGGCAGCAACGAGAACACCAATGGGCTGATCCGCCAATATCTTCCGAAAGGCACCGACCTTTCCTGCTATACTCAACAACAGCTCAACGAAATCGCTGCGAGTTTGAACGAACGCCCGCGTCAAACCCTTGGGTTCAAAACGCCGGCCGAGAAACTCAACGAACTCCTTGTAGCAGCGGGTGATGCATTCACCGCTTGAGACCGCCCGGGCCATACATATGGCGAACGATGGAATTACCCGCAGGATGCGATCAATTCCCTACATTAGACCGGTACACGCAATCGCCATTTCCTGATATACAATATTTTCCTATAGCCAACCAACCAACCAACCCGATCACGACTACGGAGATTCCGGCATTCCCGGTGCTCGCGCGCCGACGGTTCGGTTGGATGCATTGCGGGGCGGATCCGTACAGCCTGTCCGTGCCGAAAACTCGACCACCTATGCGACCTGCAAGTATTCGTGGAGCAGGCCGCCAAGCCGGACGACCGATGCGTTGAGCTACTCGAACCATTGAGCGTACTTGCAGTCGGCGTCGGTGAGGCCGCCGGGTCCGCCCAAGGAGGCCTGTTGCTGTTCTGCGGCTCATCCGGCGTCGATTCGCTCTCGCCTGCAGCTACGGTCGGCGAGCCCTTGTTACTGGCCATGGCATACCTCTCAAGCCGTTGATGCGCCCGTGATTTTGCCCGATTATGTCCCCATCTAATGAGCGGCGATCCGCCAAGCTTTGAGCGGTACTTGATAGCTCTGCTGCTCAATAAAGTGAGAATGGTCAGAGCTGCACGCTTATGAGCCAACCGGTGCGCACGTCATAGATCGGCGTGGCCGACAGCCATCCCCGGCGGGTACGAAATGGACTCATGCCGATGCGCAGCAGGTCGCGACAAAGAACGCACCCTGGCCGTGCACTGTATGAAACTCCAGGCTGGGAGTATCAACGCCCTGCTGCGCGGCGAGCACGTGGACATCATCCTCGGCGATCCTCGACTCGGGCAACAGGTGCAGACACTCGCGCGCGACTCGACACGGGCGCGCCACCTGCTGTGGGACATCGAAAGGTCCCGGGCGACTCCGGGTTCGGCAGCCCCCGTAGTGTTTGTGCTGCGCATGGCCCGATTCCGGACCCACTCGATCAGCCACGAAGGAAGAACATCAATGCTCACCGTGAACGCCTACGCGGCCACCTCCGCGACCGAGCCCCTGGCGCCGACCACGATCCAGCGTCGTGACATCGGCCCGCGCGACGTCCTCATCGAGATCGCGTACGCCGGTATCTGTCACTCCGACATCCACACCGTCCGGGGCGACTGGGGTCCGGTCCAGTACCCGCTCACCGTGGGGCACGAGATCGTGGGCACCGTGACCGAGGTCGGCGCCGAGGTCACAAGCCACCAGGTCGGCGACCGGGTCGGCGTCGGCTGCATGGTCAACTCTTGCCGCGAGTGCGCGAACTGCCGCGCCGGAGAGGAGCAGTACTGCCTCGGGGGCAACACCCTGACCTACGGAAGCGTCGACCGTGACGGCACGATCACGCAGGGCGGCTACTCGACGCATGTGGTCGTGGTTGAGGACTTCGTTCTCAAAGTGCCCGAGGCGATCCCGTTCCAGGCCGCCGCTCCGCTGCTGTGCGCCGGCATCACCACGTACTCCCCGCTTGCGCACTGGAACGCCGGTCCCGGCAAGAAGGTCGCCGTCGTCGGCCTCGGCGGACTCGGTCACATGGCAGTCAAGATCGCCCACGCCATGGGAGCCGAGGTGACCGTCCTGTCCCAGTCACTGAAGAAGCAGGAGGACGGCCTACGCCTCGGCGCGGACCACTACTACGCCACCAGCGACGCCGCCACCTTCGAACAGCTCGCCAACACCTTCGACCTCATCATCAACACCGTCAGCGCCGAACTCGATCTCGACGCCTACCTCTCCCTGCTCGCGCTGGACGGGACGATGGTGAACGTCGGCGCACCAGCTCAAGCCCTCCCGCTCCACGTGTTCGCCCTGTTCGGCAACCGCCGTTCCTTCGCCGGCTCCAGCATCGGCAGCATCCGCGAGACCCAGGAGATGCTCGACTTCTGCGCCGAGCACGACATCGCCCCCGAGATCGAGCTCATCTCCGCCGACCAGATCAACGACGCCTACGAGCGGGTCCTTGCCTCCGACGTCCGGTACCGGTTCGTCATCGACACCGCGACCCTCGCCTGACATGTTCGACCCCAGCCGCGCCTTGCCGCGCGCATTACTCAGCGCCGGCCAGTATGGCGTCACGGGGCCCGGGGGCGATTCGACAATCTCGGCGGCCGTCGTGACGCTCGTTTCACCGGCGACGTGACTGGCGCCGCGAATGAAGGCTTGGCGGAGATCAACAGCTTCGGCGGGACGTGCGGCCCAGGCTCGTTCGCGGTCTTGACCTGCTACGGGAGCTTCTCGACCACGAGCGGCACCGCACAGATCTACTACAACCAGTCCTTCAGCATCCTGGTGCCTTGACTCGACCGTGGTCGGACCTTTGCGAGGGACCAACGCCGCGAGACACGGCGCGGGCCTCAGCATCCGCAACTATCAGTAACGGAAGGGTCCAGGTCCCTAGTGCCGTGTCAGTCAATGTTTGCCTCGTTGGTGAGGTGGTGTTGGCTGATCCTCGCTGTGTGGGCGAGCGACGTCCCCACTTCCGGTGGGGCGGGCCTCGGCCGGCCAGGGGACCCTGAGATGCCCTCAACCAGTGAGACTTGAGGGAGCTGCAACAACAGCCCTTGCAGGTGAGATGGCAGGGGTAGGAGGTGCTCGTGTGAGGCTGACCCACCCCCAACCAGGCTGCGTGCCTTTCGGAAGATCTGTCGCCTCCCCGGGAGTGTCCCCCGATGGTGCGTGCCGGAGTGGCCGTGCGTGGCCTGATAGGAGCCTGTCACAGCTAGTCCCGTCACTGGTCTGCCCGCCCGGTCGCCCGGCACGCACCGCCTCTGATTCTTCTCCGAAGGCGCGGTGATCGGGAATGGCGAAGAAGCCGAAGAAGCGGCGGGTCACCGGTGGGGTCGATACGCACAAGGACACCCATCACGCTGCGGTGGTGCTGATGAACGGCCGCCGTTTGGCCGATCGCGAGTTCCCGGCCACCGCGGCCGGCTACACCGATCTGCTGGAGTGGCTGCAGTCCTACGGCCGTCTGCACGCGGTTGGGGTGGAGGGCACCGGCAGCTATGGTGCCGCCCTGGCCCGCCACCTGACCGGCGAGGACGTGAAGGTCATCGAGGTCAACCGGCCTGACCGGCGGCAACGTCGTTCCAAGGGCAAGTCCGACCCGCTGGACGCCTACGCCGCCGCCGACGCGGTGTTGTCAGGCCGGGCCAGCGCCGTCCCCAAGGCAGGTGATGGGATCACCGAGTCGATTCGCGCCCTGCATTTGGTGCGCTCTGGCGCGGTGAAGTCCCGCACCGCCTGCATGAACGAGCTGCACGCCCTGCTGGTCACCGCGCCGGCCGAGCTTCGCGAGGACCTGTCCGGTCGCAGGGGCGCCAAACTCGCGGCCGCGTGCGCTGACCTGCGGCCGCTGGGTGATCTGGCCGATCCCGCCCAGGGCACCCGGTACGCGCTGCGTCGCCTGGCCGGCCGCTGGCACGACCTGTCCACCGAGATTGTCGACCTGGACGCTCAGCTCGAGGTCCTGGTCAAACACGCCCGTCCCGACCTGCTGGAGATCAAGGGGGTTAGGGTGGAGACCGCCGCGCAGCTGCTGTCGACCTGCGGGGACAATCCCGACCGGCTGTACTCCGAGGCCTCGTTCGCGTCGCTGTGCGGGGTGTCGCCGGTACCGGCCTCCAGCGGGAAGACCACACGCCACCGGCTCAACCGCGGCGGCGACCGTCAAGCCAACCGCGCCCTATACGTGATCGCCCTGTCCCGCATGGCCCACGATGCCCGCACCCGCGACTACGTGCAGCGCCGTACCGCCGAAGGCCTGTCCAAGAAAGAGATCATCCGCTGCCTTAAGCGGTACATCGCTCGCGAGCTCTACAAGATCCTCACGACCCCGAAAACCCAGGCGACGACGGCTAAAGATCTTGCTACAGCCGCTTGACAAGCATAGGAGCATCTTCCGGACAGCGACCTCACTGAGCTTGTCGTTTAACCTCAGTCACCGAACCAAGATCCATCTCCGAGAGCGCCACGGCTTTATGTATCGAGAATCCGGCGGACCGCGGCGGCGACCTCGAGGTCTTCGCGTGCGGTGATGACGAAGGTGCCTACGGGCGCGCCGGGTGCGGTGATGTCGGCGTCGGTGTCGTCGTCGCGGGCGGGGTCCACGGCGACGCCGAGGAAGGCGAGGCCCGCCGCTGCCGTGCGGCGTACGGCGGGTGCGTGTTCGCCGACGCCGCCGGTGAAGACCAGGGTGTCCAGGCCACCGAGGGAGGCGGTCATCGCGGCGATGCCGGCGCGGAGCCGGTGGATGTAGACGTCCAGCGCAAGCCCGTCGTGGATGTCGCGCATGTCGGCGGTGCCGGCGAGGGCCAGCAGCCCGGATCGGTGTTCCAGGGTGTCGGCGAGCTCGGCGGGGGAGAGGCCCTCGCGTTCTTGTAGCCAGAGCAGCAGGCCGGGGTCGACGGTTCCGGATCGGGTGGCCATGACCAGGCCTTCGAGCGGGGTGAATCCCATGGTCGTGTCGATGGATCGGCCGTCGGCGACCGCGCACAGGGACGCTCCGGCTCCCAGGTGGCAGACCACAAGCCGTCGGGGGACGGCGCCCAGCATCTCGCTGATCCGCCGGGTGGCGTAGGCGTGGGACAGGCCATGGAATCCGTACCGCCGGAGCCCGTATTTCTCCCGCCAGATCGCGGGTAGCGCGTATGTCGCGGCGGCGTCGGGGAGGTGGGCGTGGAATGCGGTGTCGAAGCAGGCCACCTCGGGGACGCCCGGCAGTACCGCGCGGACGGCGTCGATGCCGTGGAGTGACTTGGGCTGGTGCAGTGGCGCCAGGTCGGTCAGTGCGCGGATCCGTGCTTCGACGTCGTCGTCGATGCGGACGGGGTCGGTGAACTCGTCGCCGCCGTGGACGACGCGGTGCCCGATGGCGTCCGGAGCGGGCAGGTCGCGTAGTGCGGCCAGACCGGCGGGCTGGGCGATGAGTGTGTCGTCGTGGTCGAGCAGGCTGAGTTTGAGGCTGCTGGATCCGGCGTTGACGACGAGGATCCGCATTCGTGCGTTCTCACCTCTCATGGCCTGCACCGCCGGCCGCGTGCGGCCATGTCCAGTCGGAGATCTCGGGGTCGTCCTCGCCGTGTTCGCGGGTGTACGCGCGGGCGCGCAGCCGCCGGTCGGCCATCTGCTGGCGTACGTTCGCGACCCGGCCGCCGAGTTGCGGCACCCGGTCGATGACGTCCATGACGAGGTGGAACCGGTCGAGGTCGTTGAGCATGACCATGTCGAACGGCGTGGTGGTGGTGCCTTCCTCCTTGTAGCCGCGGACGTGGATGTTGTCATGGCCGTTCCGCCGGTAGGTGAGGCGGTGGATCAGGTACGGGTAGCCGTGGAACGCGAAGATGACAGGTTTGCCGGTGGTGAACAGCGCGTCGAACTCGGCATCGGGCAGGCCGTGCGGGTGGTCGGTGTCGGGCTGCAGCCGCATCAGGTCGACGACGTTGACGACCCGGACCCGCAGGTCGGGGAAGTACTGGCGGAGCATGTCGACGGCGGCGAGGGTCTCCAGGGTGGGGATGTCGCCGGCGCAGGCCATGACGACATGGGGGTCGGCGCCGCCGTCCGTGCTCGCCCATTCCCAGATGCCGATGCCGCGCGTGCAGTGCAGGATGGCCTCGTCCATGGGCAGCCAGTTGAGGGCGGGCTGTTTGCCGGCGACGACGACGTTCATGTAGTCGCGGGAGCGCAGGCAATGGTCGGCGACCGACAGCAGGGTGTTGGCGTCCGGTGGCAGGTAGACGCGCACGATTTCGGCCTTCTTGTTCATCACGACGTCGAGGAAGCCCGGGTCCTGGTGGGTGAAGCCGTTATGGTCCTGCCGCCAGACGTGGGAGCTCAGCAGGTAGTTGAACGAGGCGATGGGCCGCCGCCACGGGATCTTCCGTGTCGTCTCCAGCCACTAGGCGTGCTGGTTGAACATCGAGTCCACGAAGTGGATGAACGCCTCGTAGCTGTTGAACAGCCCGTGCCGGCCGGTCAGCAGGTAGCCCTCCAGCCACCCCTCGCACAGGTGTTCGCTCAGCACCTCCATGACCTGGCCATGTGGACCGAGGTGTTCGTCGGTGTCGCGGATGTCGGCCTGCCAGACCCGGTCGGTGGCCTCGAACACGGCCGACAGCCGGTTGGAGGCGGTCTCGTCCGGGCCGGTGACACGAAAGGTCTCCGGGTTCGCACTGATGACGTCGCGCAGGAATTCGCCGAGCGTCCGGGTGGGTTCGGTGAAGGTGGTGCCGGGCTTGTCCACCGCGATCGCGTACCCGCGGAAGTCCGGCAGCTCCAGGTCCCGCAGCAGCAGGCCGCCGTTGGCGTGCGGATTGGCGCTCATCCGCCGGTCGCCGGTCGGTGGCGGCGCGAGCACGTCGGCGACCGGCCGCCCTTCGGCGTCGAACAGTTCCTCGGGCCGGTACGACTGTAGCCACGTCTCCAGCTGTGCCAGGTGCGCGGGGTTCTCCCGTACGCCGGTGAGGGGGACCTGATGGGCGCGCCAGGTGCCCTCGACCGGTAGCCCGTCGACTTCTTTCGGCCCGGTCCAGCCCTTCGGGGTGCGCAGGACGATCATCGGCCAGCGGAGCCGTCCGGTGGCCCCGGCCTCCCGGGCCTGGTGCTGGATGGCGGTGATCTGCCCGATGGCCTCGTCCACCGCGGCGGCCATCGCGCGGTGCATCATTGCGGGGTCGTCGCCGCTCACCAGGATCGGCCGGTGTCCATACCCCTCCAGCAGTGCGACCAGCTTGTTCTCTGGAATGCGGGCGAGCACGGTCGGGTTGGCGATCTTGTAGCCGTTCAGGTGCAGGATCGGCAGCACCCCGCCGTCGTTCACCGGGTCGAGGAACTTGGTGGAGTGCCAGCTCGTGGCCAGTGGTCCGGTCTCGGCCTCGCCGTCGCCTACGATGCAGGCCACGATCAGGCCGGGGTTGTCGAAGGCGGCCCCATAGGCGTGGGCGAGGGAGTAGCCGAGCTCGCCGCCCTCGTGGATGGAGCCCGGCGTCTCGGGCGCGACGTGGCTGGGGATGCCGCCGGGGTAGGAGAACTGCCGGAACAGCCGCGCCATCCCCACGGCGTCCTGGGAGACATGCGGATAGATCTCGGAGTACGTGCCCTCCAGCCAGGCGTTGGCCACCGCCGCCGGCCCTCCGTGCCCCGGCCCCATGACGTAGATCATGTCCAGGTCGTGTGCCCTGATCGCCCGGTTCAGGTGGACGTAGCAGAAGTTCAACCCCGGCGAGGTGCCCCAGTGCCCCATCAGCCGAGGCTTGATGTCCTCACGCCGTAGCGGTTCCCGCAGCAGCGGATTGGCGCGCAGGTAGATCTGACCCACCGACAGGTAGTTCGCCGCACGCCACCAGGCGTCGACCCGCCGAAGTTCCTCATCGGTCAACACGACACATTCCTCTCGATCTCGGCGTACAGACGGCCGTCGAATCCGATTCGGGCGCACGGGGCGCATTCACGTCCTCATCGTGCGTTCCGCGGAATCGCCGGGCTCCGCACCATCCGCCGGGGGTCGGTGAGCAGGGCCAAGGTCCCCGATTACCGAAACGAGAGACAGCGCACGCCGAATCGGTGGATGTGCGGCAGGGGACACGTGGACGCTGCATCCCTCCTAGGCCCTACCCGGGGAACGCCGCCCCCGCGCTCATCGCGGCCCATCTGCACAGGACACGGGGCAGGAGGCATGGCCAGCGACCTGCAGCGCGACCGAGCCGGCCAGCAGCTCACGCAAACCGCCACGGCCGCGTGTCCCCAGCACGACGAGCCCAGCGTCGGCCGACCGCTGGACGAGCGCCGCGGACGAGCTGCCGGTGACGATCTCGCTGCGTACGCACAGGCCGACAGCGGTCTTCTCGGCCTTACGGTGGGCGTCGGCGATCATCCGATGAGCGTCCTCCCAGCCATCGGTGCGGTGGGGATCAAATGGACCGCCGAGCAGCGACCACGGAAACGCGCGGACCAGGAAGAGGCCGACGCCTCTCAGGGATGCCTCGTGGGCCGCCCAGTTGAGCGCAGCGTCGCTGGGAGCGGAACCGTCGATACACGCAGCTCAACGGCGCTTTGGGCAAGTTCCGCATTCGTCCGGATAGAGCAGGGAGCGAGCAAGGAGGCATTAAAGGGGAAGATCGGCCATGACTACGGTACGTGATGACATGAATGCCGGTTGTGAGTGTCTCGGGATCGACGAGAGTCTTACCAGCGCGGCCCGGCGAATGGCCGAACTGAACGTCGGCGGCATGCCCGTCTGTGGAGACGACAACCGGCTGAAGGGCATCATCACCGACCGCGACACCGTGGTGAAGGCCATCGCGAAGGGCAAGAATCCGGCGGAAGTCAAGGCTGCCGACCTCATCCACGAAACCTGCGGTGTGGTGGGTCGACGCGAACACGGACGTCGATGACGTACTACACCAGATGTTCGAGCATAGGATCCGCCGCCTGCCTGTGCTGGAGAATGAGGAACGGGTCGGCATCATCAGCCAGGCCAACCTCGTGGCGAAGCTTCCGAGGACAAGGTCGGCGAGCTGGTGGAGGCCATCTCCAGCACTTCGTACTGAA
>JAOPYL010000041.1 GCA_025964625.1 Actinoallomurus sp.
CCGGCCTGGCGGCGGGCCTTGTCGACATCCTCGTGGCGACCGATCCGGTCCCCGACCCCGTCGTCCCGCCCGACACGGAGATCGAGCGGCTGATCGCCGCGACCATCATCGACGACGCCTGAACCACACACTGTCCGTTCTGGTGGACGCACGGTGTGTCGTGGAACACGGCACCCTCTGCTGATGAGTGATCGATGAGGTGTAGCCTGGCCGTTAAGTGAACTTAGTTAGGCCAAGTTCGCGTGTCGAGACTGGGCTGCTGACCTGCTGCTTCTCGGCACGACGAGGTCAAGGAGGGTTTCTCGTGCACATCACCATCGATGAGGAGAAGTGCGTCGGGGCGGGCCAGTGTGTGCTCGCCGCGGCCGAGGTGTTCGACCAGCGCGAGGAGGACGGCGTCGTCGTGCTGCTGGACGCCGACCCGCCCGAGGAGCAGCACGCGGCGGCACGTGATGCGGTGGCGGTCTGCCCGGCGGCGGCCATCGCGGTGCGGGAATGACCTCGCCGTCGAGTGTGGTGGTCGTCGGCGCGTCGGCGGCCGGGCTCTCGGTCGCGGAGACGCTGCGGCGTGAGGGCTTTGACGGCCGGGTGACGCTGATCGGCGAGGAGGACTGCCCGCCGTACGACCGCCCGCCGCTGTCGAAGCAGATCCTGTCGGGGGCGTGGCCGGAGGAACGCGTCTGGCTGCGGGATGACGTGAGGATCTCCGGGTTGGACCTGGATCTGCGGCTCGGGGTCGCAGCGGTCACGGTGGATCCCGCCGAGCGGATCGTCATGCTGGCCGACGGATCGCGGGTCGCCTACGACGAGATGGTGATCGCGACCGGAGTACGGGCACGGCGGCTGCCCGGCACCGAGGGACTGGCCGGTGTGCACACGCTGCGCACGCTGTCCGACGCGCGCGCACTGCGAGAGGCGCTGGCCGCCAAGCCGCGGCTGGTAGTGGTCGGAGCCGGGTTCCTGGGGACCGAGGCGGCCGCGGTCGCCCGCGAGGCGGGAGCCGAGGTCACCCTGGTCTCCGACATCGAGGCCCCGCTGTCCGATGTGCTCGGGCCAGAAGTCGGGGAGTTGCTCATCCGCATGCACGCCGAGCACGGCGTCAAGATCATCACCGGGGTCATGGTGCGGGAGGTTCTCACCTCCGGCGGTCGTGCCGCCGGGGTGCGGCTGGCCGACGGCCGGGTGGTCGAGGCCGACGCGGTGCTGGTGTCGATCGGTTCCATTCCCAACGTGGAATGGCTGGCGGGCAGCGGCATCGAAATCGGCAACGGGGTGCTCTGCGACGAGTACTGCCAGGCTGGGCCCGGGGTATGGGCTGCGGGCGATGTCGCCTCGTGGATTCATCCGACGCTCGCCGAGCGGCTGCGCATCGAGCACCGCACGAATGCCGGCGAGCAGGGGATGGCCGTGGCCCGCAACATCCTTTCCCGTGGGAACCCGGCGCCCTTCGCGCCGGTGCCCTATATCTGGTCCGACCAATATGACCGCAAGATCCAGATCTACGGCCTGCCCCGGGGTTGCGACCGCTTCGCCGTGACCGAGGGCAGCCTGGCCGAGCGCAGGCTCATCGCCCTCTACGGCCAGAACGATCTCGTTCGCGCCGCGGTCGGTATCAACATGGTCCGCCCCGTCCGGGCGGCGCGCGCACTCGTCGCCACGCCGACCCCCTGGGACTCGGTCGACCTCACCAGGCAAGGAGTGACGGCATGAGCGTGCGATCAGTGACATCCACGGCGGCACCACAAACCGGGCCGCTCGCCGACCGGCCCGTGCCACGAGCCGGGGTCATCGGGCTCGGGATGATCGGCGGCGGGGTCGCCGTCAGCCTCGCCCGCCGTGGCCGCCTGCCCGCCGTGTACGACATCCGTCCCGCCGCCGCGGAGAAGCTGGCCGGGGTTCCGGCCCCGGTTGCGTCACCGGCCGAGGTGGCCCGCATCAGCGACGTGGTACTCCTCGCCGTGGTGGACGCCGGCCAGGCCCGTACCGTGCTGTCCGGCGAGAACGGCGTGCTGTCCGGTGCGCACCCGGGTCTGATCGTGGTGCTGTTGTGCACGGTCGCGGTACCCGTAGTGCGCGAACTCGCCGAAACGTGCGCGAAAGCCGGAGTGGCGCTGCTCGACTGCGGGGTCACCCCGGGCGACAAGGCCGCCGAGAACGGCCTGGTCGCCATCCTCGGTGGAGACACCGAAACCGTGGCCAGGGCGATGCCGGTGCTGGAGGACTTCGCCAAGAAGGTCGTCCACTGTGGACCGCTCGGAGCCGGCATGGCCACCAAGATCGCCCGCAACGTCATCACGTACGGCAGCTGGCGCACGGTGCACGAAGCCGTCACGCTCGCCGAAGCCGCGGGCGTGGACCCGGCGCGACTGATCGCCGTCATCGAGGAGGCCGACCCGGACGGCGACACGCTGCTGTCCTGGCAGCGCAACCGCATCGCCGGCCGCGACGAGATCCGCGCCCTGGTGCCCCAGGTCGAGCGGCTGATGGACAAGGACCTCGCCGCCGCGCAGGAACTCGCCGCACACGTCGGCGTGCCCGTACCCCTCGTCGACGTCACGCGCGCGAACGGCGCGGAGACGCTGGCGTTCCCCGTGACGAAGGAGTCGTGATGAGCGAGGAAACCGACGCCACCAAGCGTGGGCTGGAGATGATGGACGAGGTCTACGGCCCCGGCTTCAGCGACACCATGCCCACCGAACGCAGCCCGATGCTGGACGACACCATCGGCCACCTGTTCGGCGAGATCTGGAGCCGGCCCGGCCTGTCCGTACGCGACCGGCGCCTGCTGGTCATCGGCGCCACCGCGGCGCTGGGCCGGGCGGACCTCATCGAGATCCAGGTCCGCGGCGCGCTGGCAGGTGACGAACTCACCGCCGAGCAGCTCCGCGAAGCCGTCCTGCACCTGCACTACTACGTCGGCTGGGGCAACGGTACCCAGCTGCACAAGGGAGTCGAGGCCGCGTTGCGCGAACACGGTGCGGCGAAGACGAAGGAGAACTCATGACCGTCGAACTGCCCGCGATGCCCGTCGAGCGGGAACACCTGCTCGACCCGCCGGTGGAGTACCACCAGCTCCGCGAGGAGCAGCCGATCACCTGGATCCGCTTCCCGAGCGGACGGGCCGGCTGGCTGGTGACCCGGTTCGAGGAGGGCAGCCAGGTGTTCTCCGACCCCCGGCTGAGCGCCCGCCGCCCGCGCCACGACATCGCTCCCGAGGACGGTATAGACCCGCACGACGACGAGCCCGCCGGCGCGCTCGATCCGGGATTCGTGTTCATGGACGAGCCCGACCACGGCGCCTATCGCCGGCTGCTGGCCGGCCGGTTCACCCCCAAGGCCGTCCAGACCAGGCTGCAGCCCTACATCGACAAGATCGTCACTGAACACCTCGACGCGATCGAGGCCAGTGAAAAGCCGGTAGACCTCATCGAGCACCTCGCGTTGCCGATTCCCTGCCTGGTGATCTGCGAACTACTCGGCGTTCCCTACGCCGATCGCGACGGTTTCCACCACGCCACCGAAGCCATGATGGACGTCAGCAAGACCCAGGCCGAACGCGACAACGGGGCGCAATGGCTCATCGGCTATATCACCGAGCTGATCGCCGCCAAGCGAGCCGACCCGGAGTCCGAGGGCCTGCTCGCCGACCTCATCCGCACCGCGGACCAGGACGACTCGATCCTCACCGACAAGGACCTGATCAGCATCGGTGTCCTGCTGCTCTTCGCGGGACACGACACCACCATGGCCATGATCGGCCTATCCGCCCTGACCCTGCTCACCCATCCCGGACAGCGCCAGGACCTGGTCGATGACCCGGGCAAGGTCGGGCCCGCCGTCGAGGAACTCCTGCGCTACCTCACCATCGTCCAGTTCGGACTCGGGCGCGTCGCCAAGGAGGACCTCGAGATCGGCGGTCAACAGATCGCCGAGGGCGACCTGGTCGTGGTCGCCATGCCCGCGGCCAACCGAGACCCGCGCGTGTTCGACGATCCCGGCACCCCCGACTTCGACCGCAAGATCACCCGCCACCTCGCGTTCGGCTACGGCGTGCACCAGTGCCTCGGGCAGAACGTCGCGCGGGCCGAGCTGAAGACGATCCTCCCGCGGCTCTTCCAGCGCTTCCCCGGCCTGCGGCTCGCGACGCCGCTCGATGAGGTCGAGATGGACACCTACGGCACCAACTACGGCGTCCGCAAACTCCTCGTCACCTGGTAACGCCGTGCACTGGTCGCCGGCGCTCGCCTCGCCCCGGCGACCAGCGTCGGCGTGGAGTCCAGACCTGCTCCGGCACTGACCGCCTGCGGGGTGCGAAACCCGGTCAGCGCTGCGGAGCTGGGCGGTCGGGGCGTGACGTGATGACGGTGGGCGGTGGGCGGTGGCCGACCATCGGCGATCTAGGTTCGCCAAGGCTTCCCTGCACGTTTCCCGATCCGCCACAGGTTGTTGTCGATCGTTTGAGAACACTGTCGGGCACCCGCTCAGCGCGACCGTGAGGCAGGCACTTCATGACCGGCGTCAACCGTCGAAAATTCATGCAACTGGCCGGCGGAACCGCCGCCATGTCCGTGCTCTCGACCAGCATTGCTCGTGCGGCGGAGATCCCCGCGAACCGCCGTACCGGCACCCTGCGGGACGTGGAGCACATCGTCGTCCTGATGCAGGAGAACCGTTCCTTCGACCATTATTTCGGCACGCTGCGGGGCGTACGCGGATTCGGCGATCCGCATCCCGTGGCCCTCCCCAGCGGCAAGCCGGTCTGGTACCAGTCCGACGGGACGAAGGACGTCCTGCCGTTCCGGCCGCACGCGAATAATCTGGGCCTGCAGTTCCTCCAGGATCTCGACCACGGATGGAACGGCGGTCACGAGGCGTGGAACCAGGGCGCGTACGACACGTGGGTGCCGGCCAAGACCGCCACGACGATGGCCTATTTCACGCGGGAGGACATCCCATTCCACTACGCGCTGGCCGACGCGTTCACGATCTGCGACGCCTACCACTGCTCGCTGATCGGTCCCACGGACCCGAACCGGTACTACATGTGGACCGGCTACACCGGCAATGACGGCACCGGCGGTGGCCCAGTCCTCGGCAACGACGAGCTCGGCTACTCCTGGACGACGTACCCCGAGCGGCTGGAGAAGGCCGGGATCTCGTGGAAGATCTACCAGGACGCGGGTGACGGCCTCGACGCCAAGGGCTCCTGGGGCTGGACCAACGACGCCTACATCGGCAACTACGGGGACAACTCACTGCTGTACTTCGACCAGTACCGCAATGCCACCCCGGGCAACCCGCTCTACGACAAGGCCCGTACCGGCACCGACGCCAAGAACGGGCAGAGCTTCTTCGACGTCCTCAAGGCCGACGTGAAGGCCGGCAAGCTTCCGCAGATCTCCTGGATCGCGGCCCCCGAGGCGTTCACCGAGCACCCGAACTGGCCGGCCAACTACGGCGCCTGGTACGTCTCCCAGATCCTGGACGCGCTCACGGCGAACCCGGCAGTGTGGAGCAAGACCGCGCTGTTCATCTGCTACGACGAGAACGACGGCTTCTTCGACCACGCCGTGCCCCCGTACCCGCCGTCCTCGCGGGCGAAGGGACAGTCGACCGTGGACGTCACCGGGGAGCGGTTCAGCCCGGCGGGCTCGGACCAGAACGTCGCCGGGCCGTACGGTCTGGGGCAGCGGGTCCCGATGTTCGTCATATCGCCCTGGAGCAGGGGCGGCTGGGTCTGCTCGCAGGTGTTCGACCACACCTCGATCATCCGGTTCATGGAGCGGCGCTTCGGGGTCCACGAGCCGAACATCTCGCCCTGGCGCAGGGCGGTGTGCGGTGACCTGACCACGGCGTTCGACTTCGGGCAGGCCGCCGCCACGATGCCGGCGCTGCCGGACACCAGCGGTTACACCCCGCCGGACCGGAACCGGCACGACGACTACGTGCCGAAGCCTCCGGCGAATCCGGCGTTGCCCCTGCAGGAGCGCGGGCTGCGCCCCGCCCGGCCGCTACCGTACGACCTGACGGCCGACGGCCGGATGAGCGCCGCCGACGGCCTGTGGATCGACTTCGCCAACCACGGCAAGGTCGGCGCGACCTTCCACGTGACGTCCGCGACTGACGCGAACGGACCGTGGACCTATACCGTCGAGCCGGGCCGGCGGGTTTCCGACGGCTGGAGCCCGGCACCCGGTGGCCAGGGCGCCTACGACTTCTCGGTGCATGGACCCAACGGATTCCTGCGGCAGTTCAAGGGGCACGCCGGCGGCCCCGAAGTCACCGCGAGCCACGACGGAAAAGACGAGCAGGTCCGGCTCGTCCTCACCAACGGAGCCACCGAGTCCGTCCAGGTCACAGTCAAGGACGGCTACGGCAACGAGCGCCCTGCCACGTACCGGCTCCGGCCGGGCGCACGCGTCGTCCACACCGCGCGCCCTCGACAGACCCACGGCTGGTACGACCTGTCAGTGGTCTCCGACCACGACGGCACGTTCCTCCGCCGCCTGGCGGGTCACGTCGAGACGGGTCGGCCCAGCACGAGCGATCCGGCGATCGCCACGAGCTGAACCGCGTGAGCGGGGGCACCCTCCGACGCGACGAGGGCTTGGACAGGAGACAGCGCGGCTCCGTGCGGACTTGGCCCTGTTCGCCCGCCGTACGCCGCGTGTCTGGGACCGTCAGGTCAGGTCCGCGACCTCTTCTTCCTCGATCCGGCGGTTCCAGTCGGCCTTGGCGGCGCGCCAGCCCTCGTCGTCGGCGCCGAGCCGCCAGTAGCCGGAGATGGACAGCCGCTCCATCGGGACGCGGCGCTCGACGCGCAAGTAGCGCCGGAGCCGCCTGACGAAGCCCGCCTCGCCGTGGACGAACGCGTGCACGTCGCCGGGCGGGAACTCCAGCTCGTGTACGGCCGCGACGAGCGCGTCACCGACCGGGGCGTCGCCGCGATGCAGCCAGCCGATCTTCGCGTCGCCGGGGGTGACGAGATCCTGTTCCTCGCCCGGCCCCGCCACCTCGACGAAGACCCGCGCGGGCGCTCCCGCCGGGAGGGCTTCGAGCGAGGCCGCGATGGCCGGCAGCGCGCTCTCGTCGCCGACGAACAGATGCCAGTCCGCCTCCGCGCTGGGCGCGTAGGCGCCTCCTGGGCCGAGGAACAACACCTCGTCGCCGGTCCGCGCATTCGCGGCCCACGGACCGGCCAGACCCACGTCGCCGTGGTGGACGAAGTCGATGGTCAGCTCCAGCGCGTGCGGATCCCAGGCGCGCACGGTGTAGGAGCGCTGACGCGGCCACTGGTCGCGCGGCAGTTCGCGGCGTACCGCCTCGATGTCGAACGGCTCGGGGTAGGCGATGCCGGGTATCGGGAACAGCAGCTTGACGTAGTGGTCGGTGAAGGCGCCGATGCCGAGGCCGGCGAGCCCGTCGCCGCCGACGATCACGCGGATCATGTGCGGGGTGATCCACGTAACCCGCCGGACCTTCCCCCGGGTCAATCTGGATCCCTTACCTGCCGGCCTGTCCTTCGCCATCGATCAGTCCTCTGTGGTCGGGTACCCGTAATCCGCCGGCGTCCGTGATTATTCTGCCGGGCCTGGGCGCGCGGTTGACCATTGCTGGTCGCGCCAAGATTGTTGACGGTATGGGCGACAGATGGCGCCGTTGGACGGTGATGGCGAAGGCGACGTCATCGACTACGGCGGCGACACCACCGCCGTCCTGCGCGCACCGGATCCCGCCCGGACACACACTAGGATAGCAACAAAATTGGCGACAATATCGGTGCGCACCCTGCAGGATCATGGGAGAGGCAGTGTCGACAGGCGGCAAGGGCGGCGCTCGGCGAGCGGGGGCCGGCCAGGGCGAGAACGACACGAATGGCCGAGATCGACCGCTGGTGGTCGGGATCCGGGAAGCGATTCTCAGCGGCGAGTTCGTTCCGAAACAGCGCCTGGTCGAGGCCGACCTCTCCGAACGGTTCGCCGCCAGCAGGGCGAGTGTCCGGGCGGCGCTACTCGAACTGACCAACGAAGGTCTGATCGAGCGAGTGCGGAACCGCGGCGCACGGGTCCGCGCGGTGCCACTCGAAGAGGCGATCGAAATCTCCGAAGTTCGGATGGTGATCGAGGGCCTCTGCGCGGCCAAGGCCGCCGAACGGATCACCGAGGAGGACATCAAGGAGCTCAAGGCCATTGGCGAGAGCATGCGCTCGGCCGTCTCGTCCGGCGATGTGCTCGGCTACTCACAGCTGAACCAGCGACTACACCGCCGCATACGCATGATCAGCGGCCAGCACACGGCCTCGAACGTGCTCGAGAGACTGCGAGCGCAGAACGTGCGCCACCAGTTCAAGCTCGCGATGTATCCCGGCCGGACGACGGTGTCGCTGCCCGAGCACCTGGCGGTCATCGATGCGATCTGCGCCCACGACGCCGAGGCCGCCGAGCAGGCCGCCCGCGCACATCTGCGCAGCGTCATCCAGACGCTGCCAGAGGTCGACCAGGACAGATCACATGGCTACAGGGGAACGACGTGACAGGGACGGTCTGAACCCGATCGTCCCTGCGGATCGCCCGACGGCATCATACAAAACCCCAGCTGAGAGCCGATGTGCGGATATTGGCCCGGCACAGGCCTCATCAATCAACATAGCGACAGTGCGTTTCAACCGGCGAAATCGTCACGCCATCCGCGCGACATGGTTGATCTATTGAATTGATCTTTGGCGGCCACACCGGGTTCGCGCTGGCCGCGCCCGATACTGGACCTGTCGGCCAATGTGCGCGTACGATGACGACCGGCGGCCACTGTCTTTCGCTTCCATACGCACCCCTACCCGCAATGAGGGGGAAGCATGGTCATGTTGTCCGAATTCCGCCGACGAAAGTTGTCGGCCGGTTTCAATGAGCTGGATGTCGATGGAGATGGCTACATCGGAGACAGCGACATCGCGTTGCTCATCAAAAACCACGGTAGCGCGTACGGCTATCCGGAGAATACGCCTGAATATGAGGACCTCGCCCGGAGGACCAACGATATCTGGGAGAATCTCAAACAGTTTGACTCCAGTGGCGATGGCAAGGTCTCGCTGGAGGAGTACATCGCCGGCTTCGCTGCTTTCCTGAGTCAACGGGATGTATTCATGGACAGCATGAACATGCTCGTTGACGCCTTCTATGTCCTGGCGGATCGCGATAAGGACGAGCGCATCAACGAAGACGATCTGATCATGCACTACCGCGCTTGGAATCATACTGAAGAACAGGCAAGACAGGCCTTCCGAAGACTCGACAGGAACGGTAACGGCGCCATCTCCAAAGAAGAGTGGATGACAAACTTGGAGGAGTTCTATTACAGCGAGGACCATCAGGCGCCAGGAAATTGGCTGGCTCCCCTCCCTCAAGAGTAAGTGCCTGGCGACTGCGGGGCGAAGGAGGGAAGGAGCGGGGAGACCGTGAAGAAGGCCATAGGTATCTCAGCCGCTGAGCTTATTGTGCTGCTTGCCATCGGTGGACCCGCGCTGGCAGAGCCGGCGGAAAACCAGCGCTTCTTCGTCACCGGCCGGATCGAGGAACCATCGATCACCGTGGTCGCCAGCGGGACGATCACTGGAGTGGGATCACTCGCAGCCGAATCGGTGGACTACCGGCCGACCGACAAGACGTACCGCGAGACGGATCTGGCCGTCATCGCCGGCGGAAGACTCACGATATCGATCAACGGTCGGTTCGACGTCTGGCCCTTCACACTGGACCCCCGATCTTGCACGCAGCGCGGCAAGATGGCGGGAACCTGGACGATCAAGGATGGCGGGGGCGACTTCGCGGGAGCGACCGGCGACGGCACCTTCTCCGGCCATTTCTTCACCTTTGCTCGCCGAGGGCATGCTGGTTGCGACGAGGCGGCACTCAAGGGCTTCGTCGCCGGACCGATGGTCGGCACCCTCGACCTCCGCCGGCAGCAGGCGTGGTTGGGTGACGATCTCGCCGTCCTCGCGCAGCCGTGAGAGCAGATCCATGGACGCCTCCCTCAGGGACGGGTGCCGAACGATGGGCGTCCGGTGAGTTCGGGGAGAACCCGGTACGCCTCACGTACCCAGGCGCACAGCAGGGGCCTGCTGTCGCGGGGGTCGATCAGGTCCTGGACGCCGAACCGCTCGGCCGTGCGGAACGGCGAGCCGATGGCGGCCAGCGACCGGCGGATCCGTTCGATCTCCGCCTCCGGGTCGTCGGCCTTCTCGAGCTGCGCACGGAACGCCGCCTCGATACCGCCCCGCGCGGGAAGCGATCCCCAGTCACCCGACGGCCAGGCCCAGCTCCGGCCCGCCCGGTGCCGGTTGACGATGCCCGCGCCACCGACGCCGTACACCCGGCGCACGATCAGCTCGGCCTGCGGAACCCTGGCCTGGTACACGGCGGCGATGGCGCGGGCGCCGTACCGGATCGTGCCGCGCTCCTCCGCGACCCGGCCGATGGTCATACCGCCCTGGTCCGTAAGGCTGATGATCGGGAGGTGGAACGTCTCGCACAGGTCGGCCAGGCGCGTGATCGCCTGGGCTCCCTCGACCGACAGGGTGGAGCCCTTGTACGGGTCGGTGGCGAGGACGCCGACCGGATGGCCGTCCAGCCGGGCGAGCGCGGTGACGGTTCCGCCGCCGTACTCGGCGTAGGTGAACACCGAGTCCCGGTCGAAGATCGCCTCCATGATCGGCTTGATCCGGTACGGCCTTCGGGTGCTGCGTGGCACGGCCGCGGACAGGCTCTCATCGCGGCGTTGCGCGGGATCATCGCAGGACCGGACGGGCGGCAATTGGTACACGCTGCCCGGCAGGTACGACAGGAAGCCGCGGATGAGCTCGAATGCCTCGTCCTCGGTGTCGGCGAACCGCTCGATCGTGCCGTTGCGGCTGTGCACGGCCGCGCCGCCGAGCTCTTCCTTGGTGAGGTCCTCGCCGGTGCCGCCCTGAACGACCGGCGGGCCGGCCGTGAAGAGCTGGCCGGTGTTCCTCACCATGACGGCGAGGTGCGACATGACCAGGCGCGCCGCGCCGAGCCCCACTGTCGGGCCGAGGCACGCCGCCACGACCGGTACGAGGGAGAGGTTGTCGACCACGGCGTCCCAGGCCGGGTTGACCGGCAGATAGGTGTATCCCGCCTCCTGTGCCATCTTGACGCTGCCGCCGCCGCTCGCGCCGTCCAGCAGGCGCACGACCGGCAGCCGCATCTCGCCCGCGTAGTACTCCGAGTGGATCTGCTTGGCGTGGATGGCCGCGTCGCCGGAGCCACCGCGGACCGTGAAGTCGTCGGCGCCGAGCATCACGGTGCGGCCGTCGAGACGGGCCGTTCCCGCGACGAAGTTGGCCGGCAGGATCGACCTAAGACGGCCGTCGCCGTCATAGTCGCCGAATCCAGTCAGGGCGCCGATCTCGGCGAAGCTTCCGGGGTCGGTGAGCCGGTCAATGCGTTCGCGGACGGTATACCGGCCGGAGGCGTGCTGGCGCTTCACCTTCTCCGGCCCGCCCATGGCCCGGGCCTGCTCGTGGCGGCGGCGGATCTCCTCGATCTCCGGCGTCCAGTCCTCGCCTCGATCGCTCACGCGCCTCCCCTTCACGAATGATCACCGATCAGATGGTATGTGAGGCCGGCGCTGGAGGGCGGCACTCAGTTGCCGGTGGTGAGAACCTGAGGCAGGGATGCCCCGGGTTCGGCGGGGTCGTAGGGCGCGCGTCTGCTTCTCCAGGGCATGGCAAGGATGAGGAGCGCTATGACGGCGATTGAGCTCCGGGACCACCATTGGTGGTTCTGCCACCATCCGGTGTCACTGAACTGCGTGAGGTAGATGTATCCGAGTCCGGCCCACACGGCCGCCAGCGCGAGGGCGGCCCGGCTGAAGCGGGTGGGCCTGGCGATGAGGAACGGCACGAACCACAGCAGGTACTGCGCGCCCATCCGCGGTGTGACGATCATGAACGCCACGAGGATGGCCGAGGTCATGTCGATCCGGTCGGCGCGCCGCCACAACCACATCACCGCCAGCAGGGTTGTGTACAAGACGATCTGTCCGATACCGGCAGCGGTGGGGGCCAGCGCCCAGTTACCGCCGGTCATCCACGCGGTCCAGCCCCATTCACCGACGATGGGACGGACCCCACCGAGGTATCTGGCGACATTCAGCATGTCCGACCAGGGCACATGGACCACGAGGGGCATCGTGGCCAGAAAGAACACCGGGATCGCACCGGTGGTGATCAGGCTGGAGATGCGTTCGCGCCAGTCCGGCAGCATCGCCAGCAGGACCGGCAGCAAGATGATCGGCCAGGTTCCGGCCGACAACGCGAACCCGAACAGCGCACCGGCCCAGCCACCCCGCCCGGAACGCGCCGCCAAGTAGGCGGCGACCAGGAACATCAGCGCCACCGGCTCGACCTGCCCGTGGATGACCGCGACCATGAGCGCGATCGGGCTGCAGGCGTAGGCGAACCGGGCCGAGGACACGTTCCGCCCGCCGGCCAGCTTTCCGACCAGCGGGATCAGGGCGATGTCGGCGGCCACGGTGACCAGGCGTCCGGCGATCTCCCAGGGGAGCCCGGCCCGCAGGCCCAGGGCGTACAGGTAGGGGATCATCGGCAGGAAGTGCCACGATCCCTGGGTGGCCAGCACCGGATCCTGGTGCGCCAAGATCGCTTGGCCGGCGGGTTTGAAGCTGTCGAGGAAGTCGATCGGCTGCCAGGAGTCGCTGGCGGCGCTGGTGAGAAGGATCAGCCGCAGTCCGATCCCGACCACGAGAGCGGTGCGCAGCGACGGCCGCCAGCCGCGCCACTGCGCGACGACCGTCAGCAGCAGCCCGGCGGCGAGGACGGATGCGGTGAATATGGGGTGGTCCATCTCAGGCAAGATTGCCACAGGTCAGCGGGATCGCCGCCGCGGATCGGCGGACTCGCGGTCAACCCTCAGCTTGCCTTCAGGAGACGGCGCCGCCGGTCGGCCGCCACACGGGCGGATGTGAGGCCGATGACATTATGGGCACCAGAGGCGTTCCGTGGTCCCTGAGCGGGCCGACGTGCAGGCCGCGTTCCTCGCAGCTGTCAAGGAGAGCGGGGAGGGCGCCGAGAGTACGGTGCCAGGAGCCGCTCGCCGACGTGCAGTCGGAGTCGTGAAGGAGGATGGTGCCTCCACCGTGCAGGTCGCGGGTGACGGTGTCATAGACGGTGCGGGGGGTGGCGCGGCCGCGCCAGTCTTCGCCCCAGGCGGTCCACAGCACCGGGGTCAGGCCGAGTCGGCGGCAGGCGAGGTGTGCGCTGGTGCTCATCACGCCGTACGGGGGCCGGAACAGCCGAGGCACCTTCCCGACGGTCTCGGCCACGGCGTCGCGGGCACGGGCCAGGTCGTCGCAGGTGGCGCGGTGACCGCGCAACAGCAGCGGGCGGTGGGCCCAGCCGTGGATGGCGATCTCGTGCCCGGCGGCGGCCATCTCCTTGGCCAGGCCGGGGGAGCGAGCAAGCATCGAGCCGAGCAGAAAGAAGGTCGCGCGGACCCCGCGGGCTTCCAACAGACGCAGGAAATGCGGGGTGGACAGCTGGTCGGGACCGTCGTCAAAGGTAAGCGCGACGTGGTCGGGCCGGCCTTGTCCGGACAGGCGGGGCATGACCCGGTTACGCAGCGGTCCGAAGGTGGAGATCACGGGCGCCGCATGAACGGCGGCGAGCGCGGGCACCACCGCGGCTCCGGCTCCCAGGGCGATCCGGGTCAGGCGGCCGGAGTTCAACGGTAGTGTCCTTCGATCATCTCTGTGAACGAGCCGAAGTGTACGGATGCGTAGTCCTCCACAAGTGGAGCGCTGATACCGAGGCAGACGGTGGCTGCCACGGTCGCGGCCAGGACGGTCATCTTGCGGCGGATCGGGCGGCGTGTCGTCCTGGTAGGTGCGGTGGCGGTCCCGCCTGCGGCGGCTGAGGCGACGGCTTGTACCGGGCCGGGCCCGGACCGGTACAGCGCCAGGCCCTCAGCGCGCTGCCGTTGGCCGAGCGGGCCGTCAAGAAGCTCGGCGAGCACCGGCTTGAGTTCGTCCGGGCCGCGGATCCAAGCGGCCAGGCCCGCCTCCTCCAGCGCGGCGGCGTTGGCCTGGCCGTGGCCGGGAATGCAGCGATAACTGGCGACCGGGAGTCCGCTGGCGAACGCCTCCAGGGAGGTGAGGCCACCTGCGTTCTGTACGAGGATGTCGCAGGCCTGCATGAGACCGGGCATGTCCTTCACCCAGCCATAGGCGTGTTCGATACCGTCTTGACGCATTCGGTCGGCCAGGGCCCGGTTGCGTCCGCACACCACGACGGGTACCGCGATACCGCTGTTCAGGACCTCGGTGGCTGCTTCCCGAACGGGTCCCACGCCCCACGAACCAGCGACCAGGAGCGCCAGCGGGGCCCGCTCCGGCAGCCCGAAGCGGGCCCGGGCGGCATGCCGTTCGGCCGGCGTTGCGGGGGTGAAGAGCGGGTCGACGACAGGTCCGGTCACAGCGACCACCGCGGCGCCCTGGGCGCTGGCCTGGCCGGCCGGTACCGCGTGGGCGGCCAGGTGGACGTCGATGCCGGGCGCGACCCAGAGCGGGTGGACGGAGAAGTCGGTCAGGTAGGTGAGCGCGGGCACGGTCAGGTCACCGCGCAGGCGCAGAGCGCCGAGGACCTGGCTGGCCCCCGGGTAGGTCGACACGATCGCGCGGGTGTCCGGTGGCAGCGCCCGCAGGGTGCGGCGCTCGGTGCTGCGGAGCAAGGCTCGCAGGACCGGGCCGGGGCGACGGGCATGCTCGGTAGTGGCGTAGATCCGCTGGTAGCCCGATGGCGCCAGCGTCAGCAGGCGGTGGTAGGCACTGCGCAGCAACGTCCCCGTGCGGGCGGGGAGCAGGTCGATGAAATCATGCCGATCCACGCGGAATCCCGATGCCCCGAGACGCTGTGCGATTTCGGCGGCAGCGCCGTCATGACCCGCACCCACGCTCGCCGAGATGATGACGATCCGCTGCGCATGGGGGTGCGACGGCGTCGCGTCGGGCGACGGGCACGCCTGGTCATCTGGCGGGTGATGACGATAGGGCACGGCCCATCAGCCTCCTGACCGACGAATGCACTACGGGGGTTCTCGGCCGCGGCGGCGAATCAGCGCCGGGCGCATGACAGTGCAGCCGCCTGGGCGCGACCGGTGGGTTCCGGATCAAGGAGGCCGACGCCGAAGCTACTACATGAGTAGTAATACGAGAAATCATGCCCCGGCCTGCTGAGCCGGCCCGGGGGGGCCGGTGCTGTCTCGGGCCTGCTGGTGCCTACCTGCTGGTGCTGGTGGCGTTGATGGCCCGGATCCCGTTCGCGGTCCCGGTGTCGCGGTCGGTCAGGCACTCCACGCGCGTGGCGGAGGTGGTCGCCGAGGGACCCGGCGTCGTCCAGAGCGCTGATCCGATTTTTCGGGCTCCGCGCGGTCTTCCGATCCACAAATGCTAGCATTGCTAGCAGTTGGAGGTGGTGGCGGTGGCGGCAGTCAGTATCAGGAGCTTGGACGAAGAGGTGAAGCGGCGCCTCCGTGTCAGGGCGGCCCAGCACGGCCGGTCGATGGAGTCAGAGATTCGTGCCATCCTCACCGAGGCGGTCAGTGAGTCTGCGGAGCCCGACGGCTTGATGACGGCGATCCTCGATCGCTTCGGCGCTGTCGGGGGAGTGGAGCTGGACCTGCCCGCGCGGTCGACGCCGGTGCGTGCGGCAGATTTCGCCTCGTGATCGTCTTCGACACCAACGTGGTCTCGGAACTTATGAGATCCGAGCCGTCCTCAGTGGTGGTCGATTGGGTTCGTTCCCGCACTGCGAGCGAGTTGTACACAACATCGATCACACTCGCCGAGATTCGTCACGGCATCGAGCGCCTGCCCGACGGTAGTCGCAGGCAACTACTGAGAACCGTGGCGGACGAGGTGTTCGCCACTTTCGAGGAGCAGGTGCTGCCCTTCGACGCCGAGGCGGCCACGCGGTACGCGACGGTCGTGTGCGAACGCGATCGTGCGGGTCTGCCGATCGACGGGTTCGACGCGCAGATCGCCGCCATCTGCCGCAGTCATGGTGCCGCATTGGCCACTCGCAACCTCAAGGACTTTCACGGCACGGGAATCGAAGTTATCGATCCGTGGCAGACGGACTGAACCTGTGGGTGCCCGGGCCGATTGAACCCGGCTGGAACCAGCAGCATCAGCACGATCTCGATTGTGATCATCTCGTCGGGGGTTGGGCCTCCGCACCGCCGGGCTGTACGGGGAGGTCGGCGAGGGTGCTGAGGACGGGCGCGGCCGCGAGGAGCAGGCGCAGGTCATCGGCGGGGATCGTGGACAGGAGGGTGGTCAGGGCCTCGGCTTCGCTGTGTCTGAAGGACTGCAGGGTTCGCCTGCCTGCTTCGGTGGCGACCACGTGGGTGGCGCGGCCGTCGGTGGGGTCGGGTTCGCGGTTGACGAGTCCGGCCGCCTGCAGGCCGGCCACCGCGGTGGTGGCCGTCGGCTGGGAGCACGGAACCCGTCCGGCGAGTTCGCCGATGCGCAGCGGGCCGTGCTGGTTGAGCAGGGCGAGGACGATGAGCTGGGTGGGGTGCACCGCGCTGGTGTCACCGGCCCGCCGCAGCCGGCGCAGCAGGCGGTGCATCGCGATCACCACGTGCAGTGCTTCTTCGGTGCTCATCGTCCTCGCGGCCATGCTCAGGACAGTTTCAGTGTCGGCTTGTACATGTCCAGCCACAGTGCCAGGTCCAGGGTGCGTTCGAGACCGCGCCGAGATGCCTGCGTGATCTGGGGGGTTTCGTCCTTCACCGCCTTGGCGAGCCAGTCGTTGCTGACTATGTCGAATACCGGGTGGCTGGGGTTGGACAGGTACTGGCGGGCGTTGTCCTGCAGTTTCACCGCGTACTTCGGGTCCTGGGTCGACGGGTAGGGGGACTTCACGCGGTCCACCACCGATTGCGGCAGTACGTCGGCGGACGCGCCACGCAACAGCGACTTTTCCCTGCCGTCGTAGGTCTTGAGCGACCAGGGCGTGTTGTACACGTACTCCACCAGGCGGTGGTCGCAGAACGGCACGCGCACCTCGAGGCCGACCGCCATGGAGGCACGGTCCTTGCGGTCCAGCAGGATACGGACGAAGTGCGTCAGGTGCAGGTAGCACACCTTGCGCATCCGCCACTCGAAGTCCGACTCACCGTCGAGGCGCTGAATCTTGGCCACCGACGTGTCATAGGCGTCCTGGACGTACTGCGGCAGGTTCAGCGCCTTGTTCAGGCCGGGCGTGAGGATGCTGTTGTCGTCGCCGAAGTGCTCGCTGAACCGCACCAGCCAGGGAAACGTGCTGGCCTGCTGGGCCCGCGGGTCGAAGAACTGCTTGTAGCCGCCGAAGACCTCGTCGGCGGACTCCCCGGACAGCGCCACCGTGGAGTGCTCGCGGATCGCTTTGAACAGCAGGTAGAGCGAGGCGTCCATGTCGCCGAAGCCCATCGGGATGTCACGGGCACGGATGACCTTGGAGCGTACCTCCGGGTCGGCGAGTTCGTCGGAGTTGAGCACGATGTCCTGGTGCTGGGTCTTGGACTTCTCCGCGACGTCGTGCACGTACGGGGTGTCCGGGGTGCCCCGCAGCTCGTCGGGCACGAAGTTCTCGGTCTGGCCCGCGAAGTCCACGGCGAAGCTGCGCACTGTCTCGTTGGTCTCGGCGAGCTGCTGGGCCGCGATGGCGGTCATCGCCGACGAATCGAGACCACCGGAGAGGAGGGTGCACCTCGGCACGTCGGCGACCAGCTGGCGGCGCACGATGTCCTCGAGCAGTTCGCGTACGTGGGCGACCGAGGCGGCCTGGTCGTCGGTGTGCTGGCGGGTCTCCAAGGTCCAGTACCGCGTGGTACGGACACCATTGGTGCCGACGGTGACGACCGTGCCCGGCTCGACCTCGCGCATGCCCTCCCAGACCGCGTGGCCGGGCGTCTTGACGAAGGCGAACAGCTCGCGGATGCCGTCGAGGGTGACGGTCCGCTCGGCGGCCGGGTTGGCCAGGATGGCCTTCGGCTCCGAACCGAACAGCACGCCGTCGGTGGTCTCGTAGTAGTAGAACGGCTTGATGCCCATCCGGTCGCGGATCATCACGAGCTTGTTCTCGCGGGAGTCCCAGATGGCGAAGGCGTACATGCCGTTGAGCCGCTCCGCGACCGCTTCGCCCCATTCCAGGTAGGCGTGCAGCACGACCTCGGTGTCGGAGTCGGTCTGGAACCGGTGACCACGTCCGGCGAGCTCGTTGCGTAGCTCGGTGAAGTTGTAGGCCTCGCCGGAATACACCATCGCGACCGGCCCGCTCGGGGTCTCCACACTCATCGGCTGGCGTCCACCAGGCAGATCGATGATCGCCAGCCTGCGGTGCCCGAGCGCCGCATGCTCGGTCACCCAGGTTCCACGATCGTCCGGGCCACGGCAGGACATCGTCTCCGTCATCGCGTCCACGGTCGCGTGTTCCGCGCGCAGATCACGCCCGAACGACACCCACCCGGTGATTCCACACATGAGCACCTCCAACGTTCATCGCCGACCACTTGCGGCACGGCACGTAGCCTTCATGTCACGCACCGCCTATCTCCATTAGACACCTATGTAAATTTTATGGTGCGGCGGGATGCCCGGAGGGACGGAAACCGGTGCTGGACAAGCGAAATCACCGCTGGTCACAGCACTGCGAACCTGGTCATGTGACATACGCCACCGTACGGAAGCGCTCCGTAGTGGGGCTGGCAGGAGAACGCTCCGTAGTCGGGTTGCAGGAGCGGGCGCTCGAACCGGTCGCCTCATCAGATGCGCGGTGTGGAGACCCCGGTCTTCAGGCCGGGGAGGAAACGCCGCTCCCTCGCCGCTCCGCCGACTCGGCGACTCGGCCTGGTGGCGAGTGCCGGCGTCGGTCCATACCGCCACGTCGCTGCTCACCATGATCCCCAACGGCGCGGGCGTCGCCGCGTCGAACCAGCTCGCACCCCAGCTCACAAGCCGCTGCCGGGTCTTCCTCTTCCCCGGTGAGCCCTCGGCGCGGCTGCGCCCGGAATGGCTTGCGATAACCGACAGTCCGGGGACGTCCCCGATCCCATCCTGGTACGAGAGGTCGGCGATTGCGGCACTCCCCACGATGGGCTTCACGCCGGTGGCGCGTGGCGGCGGTATCACCATCTACCGACTGCGCGCCGGTCGGCAGACATGACCGGTTTTCAGCACCCGACAGGGTCAAATACATTGAGATCGCATAGCGGCCAGCTCCGCTAACGGGCGACGTCGGTGCGGATGAGGCCCACTGTGTCCAGGATGTGCGCCTCCATCTCGGCGCGAGCCTCAGCCGAGTCGTGCTCGCGCAGCGCCGCGATGATGCGCTTGTGGTCGTCTTGGCGGACGCTTACCGCGTTCGCCAGCGGCTGCGGTTCGCCTGTGGTGTTGATAAGTAGGTCTGACATATCCCACATGCGTCGGCTGATCTGGGCCATCACCCGCGAATGCACCATCGCGTGTACGACCGCGTGGAATTCGCGGTTGAGGACCCGGTAACCGTGCGAACGTGCATCGGGGTCGGCTTCGGCCGCCAATTCGGCGATCTTGCGGTTGACCTGCTCCAGCTCGGCGATCTGCGCGTCGGTGCACCGTTGGGCGGCGACACCCGCGACCGCGCCTTCGAGGCCGGCGAAGACGGCGAAGAAGTCCTCGACCTCGGGCGGCTCGTAGACCGGGACACGGCAGCCGACCTGGGGGATGATATCGACGAGGCCGTCGGTAGCCAGCCGCCGCAACGCGTCCATGATGGGCTGCTTACTGACTTCGAACTCCAGCTTCAGCGACTCGACCGGTAGCCGCTCACCGGCCTGGTAGCTGCCGTCGAGCAGTCGTTCCTTGATGAGGTCGTACACGACGGGAGCCAGGCGCTTGCCTGACCGGACAGCGACGGGCCGCACCGCGGATTTCCCCGCGCCTGTGCTGGATCGTCCTGTCGGTGACGGCATGCCAGAAAGCGTAGCCCCAGGAGGGACGACAGGGCGTCTCGGCGTTTCCGATCACCGCGTCCCATCCGGCCATCCGCCGGCCGGGCCGCATGCTGTGAGGTTTTGAAGAACTTTCGCTTGATGTCTTGTGGTCGACGGGACCCGGGTCTAACTTCTACTGAAACGCTAGCATGCCAGTAGGAGAGTTGATGGCCATTCGTACCGGTGCCCAGTACATCGAGCGGTTGCAGAAGACGCCGCGTGAGGTGTGGCTCCGCGGTGAGCGGGTCGGGGACGTGACCGCGCACCCCGTCTTCAGACAGCCGATCGAGCAGATCGCGCGCCTGTACGACATGCAGCACAATCCGGCCTACGCCGACGTGCTGACCCGTGAGGGGGCGGCCGGCCGTGTCGGGATCTCGTTCGTCCCGCCGAAGAGCCACGAAGACCTGGTGGCTCGCCATGAGGCCTTCCGGGTCTGGTCCGAGGCCACCCTGGGCCTGATGGGCCGCTCGCCGGACTTCCTCAACACGACCGTGATGGCGTTCGCCGAGGCGCCCGAGGTGTTCGCTCGACTCGGCCAGAAGTACGCCGACAATGTGCAGCGCTATTTCGAGTACGTCCGGGACAACGACCTGTTCTTGACCCACGCCCTCATCACGCCGCAGATCGACCGGTCCAAGTCCGGCTCCGAGCAGGCGGAGCAGTTCCTGCACATGGGCGTGGTCAGGGAGACCGACGAGGGCATCGTCGTCCGGGGTGCGCGGATGCTGGCGACACTCGCGCCGATGGCCGACGAGATGCTCATCTACAACCTGCCGGGACTTCGTGCGGGCGACGAGAAGCACGCGGCCGTGTTCGCCATTCCGATCGACACCCCCGGGCTGCGCCTGATCAGCCGTGAGCCGTACGACGACGGCACCCGCAACACCTTCGACCACCCGCTGTCCTCCCACTTCGAGGAGGCGGACTGCCTGGTCGTGTTCGACGACGTCCTCGTGCCATGGGACCGGGTGTTCCTGCACGGCGACGTCGCCCTGGCCAACGCGATGTACGCCGACACCAGCCTGCGGCAGCACACCGGCCACCAGACCGGCGTGCGCGGCCTGGTGAAGATGCAGTTCATCACCGGTGTCGCGATGAAGCTCGCGCAGACGGTGAAGATCGACTCTTTTTTGCACGTACAGCAGAAGCTCGGTGAGGCCGTCGCGGCCACCGAGATCTGCCGCGCGCTGCTCGTCGCGGCCGAGACGGAGTACGAGACGACGCCCACGGGCTCGGTACGGCCGCGGTTCGAGGCGCTGCAGACCCTGCGGATGCACCTGTCCTCCTCGTACCCGAAGGTCGCAGAGATGCTGCAGACCCTCGGTGCCGGGGGTCTGCTGATGATGCCGTCCGCTGAGGACTTCGGGTCGGAGATCGGCCCGGACATCGCGAAGTACTTCCAGGGCGCCGACGGCCTGGACGCCACCGAGCGCGTCCGGCTCTACAAACTGGCCTGGGACCTGTGCGGCGATGCGTTCGGCCAGCGCACCCTGCAGTACGAGCGGTACTACGCCGGTGATCCGGTACGGCTGTACGCGGCCAACTACAAGTTCTATGACAAGACCGACAGCTTCCGGCTGGTCGACCACGCCCTGTCGCTGGCCGGGGACCCGGTCGAGGCCGTGGCCAGGGCGCGCGCGGCCGCGGGCGAGTAATGGAGTCGGCTCCGCCCATCGACCTGCGGCTCATGCGCCATGCGATGGGCCAGTTCGCGACCGGCGTCACCGTCATCACCACCGTTGATGACGCCGGTACGCCCGCCGGGTGCACGGTCAGCGCGTTCTCCTCGCTGTCACTGGACCCACCGCTGGTGCTGGTGTGCATCGGCAACGGCCGGCTGATGCACGGGCTGCTGACCTCCACGCCGGCGTTCGCGGTGAACGTGCTCAGCGCACGGCAGGCGGACCTGGCTCTGCGGTTCGCGCGGCCGCCGAAGGACAGGTTCGCCGGGTCGGCGAACCATCCCGGCCGGCTCGGCATTCCGCTGCTCGACGGGGCGATCGCCCACATCCAGTGCACGCGCTATGACGTCCTGCCGGGCGGGGACCACGCCATCGTCATCGGCGAGGTCCAGGACATCAGGATCAACGAGGGCGAACCGCTGCTTTATGCCAAGGGCGCGTTCCTCGACGTCAACGCGGAGGCCTGGGACCACGCCGTGGCCGATGCCCCGCACGAATGGCTGCTGTCCGCCCCGTGGTGAGGACCCACGCCCCCGTCCCGCAACACCTGCAAGCCCAGTGAGAGGAGCCCCCGTGTCCCTGGCTTTGGTGACCATGTCGCACTCGCCGCTGATGGGCTTCACCGACCCCGCGCCCGGCACCCGACATCGGGTCGAGGAAGCGTTCGCCCACGCGCGGGAGTTCATCGCCGAGTTCGACCCTGAGCTGGTCGTGCTCTTCGGCCCAGACCACTACAACGGCTTCTTCTACGACATGATGCCGTCCTTCTGCGTCGGTGCGGCGGCCATCTCGATCGGCGACTACGACACCCCGCAGGGTGAGCTGCCGGTCGACCATGACGCGGCGACCACGCTGGTGAAGGCCGTGCTGAACAGCGACATCGACGTGTCCATGTCGGAACGGATGTACGTCGACCACGGCTTCGCCCAGCCGCTGCAGATCCTGTTCGGCGGCATCGACCGTATCCCGGTCGTCCCGGTCTTCATCAACTGCGTGGCCGAACCGCTCGGGCCGCCGCGCCGGGCCCGGCTGCTCGGTGATGCCATCGGCCGCGCCGCGGCCGCACTCGGCAAGCGGGTCCTGCTGCTCGGCTCCGGCGGACTGTCGCACGATCCGCCCGTACCGATCCTGGAGGGCGCACCACCGCAGGTGGCGGCGCAGCTGATCTCCGAAGGCCGCACCCTCACCCCGGAGCAACGGGCCGCCCGGCAGACGCGCGTGATCGAGGCAGGCCGCGACTACGCCGCCGGAGCGTCGGCCATGCAGCCGATCAACCCGGAGTGGGACCGCGACCTGCTCGACGTCCTGGCCGGCGGCGAACTGGAGCAAATCGACTCCTGGACCACCGAGTGGTTCACCGCGGAAGCCGGTCACTCCTCGCACGAGTCCCGTACATCCATCGCCGCCTACGCGGCACTGGCGAGCCAGGGGCCCTACCGGGTCGAGTCGTCCTTCTATGAGGCGATTCCGCACTGGATCGCCGGTTTCGCCGTCACCACCGCACGCCCCCTCTGATCCTCTTCACCTCCATGACTTCCCGGGGCGCCCGGGTGCCGCAAAGGAGCAGCAAATGGACTTCTGTATCGGAACGTGCGCGAAGATCGACCAGGTCGGCCTGATCAAGCGGTCAGAGGACCTGGGCGTCACCCACTTCGGTGTCGGCGAGGGACCCCTCCTGTTCTCCGACCCGTACCAGCAGCTGGCGCTCGGTGCGCGCGAGACCTCCACCATCAACCTCGGCACGATGGTCACCAACCCGCTGACCCGCATCGCGCCGGTCACCGCGAACTCGGTCGCGACCCTGAACCATCTCGCGCCGGGCCGTACATTCCTGGGCATCGGCACGGCGAACAATGCGCTGCGTTCCATGGGCCACCGGACCGCGCGGGTGAAGGAGCTCGTCGACTCGGTGAACGTCTCCCGTGCCCTGCTGCGCGGTGAGCGTGTCACGCACGACTGGCTCGGCGAGCAGCGTGAGATCGAGTTCCTCGACAAGAACGGTCTTTGGTACAACATCGAGGACGTCCCGATCTGGATGGCGGCCGGCGGCCCCAAGGGTCTGAAGGCCGCCGCGGCCATCGCCGACGCGGTGATCTACTGCCTCGGCCCCAACCCGGACATGATCAAGCTCGTGAAGAGCGAGCTGGCCAAGGCCGTCGCCGAGGCAGGCCGCCCCGCGGGCTCGGTGAAGCTGATCTCGCTGACCTGGTTCTACCAGCTGCGCAACGGCGAAACCTGGGAGGACGGCATCACCAACGGCTTCGGCTCCGGCCCGATCAGCTCCTGCCTCACCAACGCCGGCTTCATGAACGAGCACATCGACGAACTCGGCGCGTCGATTGTCGAGGCCTCCACCAGCGCCGCGAAGGCATACCTCGGCGACCCGGACGCCGCCGAGCAGCCGCACTACCTCGACGTGTGGTCGAAGTATCTGCGTGGCCTGGACCCCGCGCACAAGCCACTGATCACCAAAGAGCTCGTCGACTACTGGTGCATGTACGGCGGTCCGGAGGACGTGCGGGAGCAGACCCAGCTGATGATCGAGTCCGGCGTGGACCTGGTCAGCGTGTTCCTGTCCAACCCCTTCACCGCAGAGCGCGACATCAACGACATTGGCGCCTCGATCCTCGCCCGCGGCTGACGCTCCGCCCCGCAGCTCCCGTATCGCTGGAGAAATCATGGAACTCGATCCGAGCACCACGGCGGTCATCGCCGTACACATGCAGAAGGACATCGTCACCGCCGACGGCGCGTTCGGCGGCTTCTTCGCCGAGCAGGCCGCGGAAAGGGACGTCGTCGGCGTCACCGGCAGGCTCCTCGACGCGGCCCGCGCGGCCGGCTCCACCGTGGTCTACACCCGGGTGGCCTGGCAGCCCGGATACACCGACCTGGTCGTCAACTCGCCGCTGCTCGGCATCGTCGTGCAGTCACAGTGCCTGGTCGAAGGTAGCGACACCGCGGAAATCGTGCCGGAGTTGACGCCGGCCGACGGCGACCTGGTCGTCACCCATCAGCGGGTCGGCGGGTTCTCCGCCAGCCAGCTGGACACGCTGCTGCGCAGCCGCGGCATCGACACCGTCCTGTTCGCCGGGGTGGCTACCAACGCCTCGGTGGAGGGCAGCGCCAGGCAGGCCTCTGACCTGGGCTACCGTACGGTCGTCGTCGCCGACGCGTGCAGCGCCGCGGACCAGGCCACCCACGAGGCCTCGATCGCCTCACTCGGCCTACTGGCCGAGATCGTCACGAGCGCCGACGTCATCGCGGCGCTGTCCACTACGAAGGTGAGCGCATGACTGAACGCGACATACCGGTCTGGGTGGCGCTCGGCGCCATCGAGCACACGATCTCCTACGTCGACGTCGGCCCGTGGCGCACGCGCGTACTTCAGGCCGGCCCGGCCGACGGTGAACCGCTGATCCTCATGGCCGGTACGGGCGGCCACCTCGAGGCCTACGCACACAACATCGGCGCCTTCGCCGACAAGTACCGGGTCGTCGCCTATGACTACCCCGGTCACGGCTATACGACCAACGCGACGTCGGATCTGGAACTGCCGGACTACGTCGAGCACCTGCTCGGGCTGCTGGACGCGCTCGGCATCGAGCGGGCCCATCTCAACGGTGAGTCCCTCGGCGGCTGGGTGGCGATCAAGTTCGCCGCCGCGCACCCGGAGCGAACCCGGCGCCTCGTGCTCAACACCCCGGGCGGCACCATGGCCCGGCCCGAGGTGATGGAACGCATCCGGAGTCTGTCCCAGGCCGCCGCCGACGAGCCCACCGACGAACATATCCGCGCGCGGCTGGAGTGGCTGATGGCCGACTCGGCCACGGTGACGGACGAGCTCGTCGACATCCGCCGCACCATCTACGCCCAGCCGGGATTCGCCACCTCGATGCGGCACATCCTGTGCCTGCAGGACCCCGAGATCCGACACCGGAACCTGGTGACGGACGAGGAGCTCGCCGCGGTGCCTCACGGGGCGATGGTCATCTGGACCTCCAACGACCCCTCCGGTCCGGCCGCGGCCGGCATGGACATGGCCAAAAAGATCCCTGTCGGCCGCTTCGAGTATGTGGCCGACGCCGGGCACTGGCCGCAGTGGGAGCAGCGCGACACGTTCAACCACCTCGTGCTCGGCTTCCTCGGCGAGGAGGACTCATGAGCGGCGGCCTCCCGGACACGGGCCCGAGTGCCTTGACCGGTCACGCCGCACAGGCCGTGGAGCGGCTCACCGCGGCGGAGGCCAGCCGAAGCCCGTGCGCGCCGGTCCGGGACCTGCTGGGTACGGACGACATCGCCGGCGCCTACGCCGTACAGAAAGCCCTCATCCAGGCCAGGCTTGCCACCGGGCGCAGCGTGGTCGGACGCAAGATCGGGCTCACCAACCCGAAGGTCCAGGCGCAGCTCGGGGTGGACCAGCCCGACTTCGGCTTCCTGCTCGACGACATGCGGTGCCATGAACAGGATCCGATCGACCACACCCGGCTGCTGCAGCCCAAGGTCGAAGCCGAGCTCGCCTTCGTCCTCAAGGCCGACCTCGACCACGATGGGCCCATCACGGACGGGCAGGTGCGGGAGGCGATCGACTACGCCGTGCCGGCGCTGGAGATCGTCGACAGCCGGGTCGCCGGATGGGACATCAGCATCGTCGACACCGTGGCCGACAACGCTTCCTCCGGCCTGTTCGTCCTCGGGGAGAGCCGCGTGCCGCTGGACGAGCTCGACCCGGTGGCGGTGTCGATGACTCTTCGCAGGAACGGTGAGCAGGTGTCCGCCGGTTCGGGCGCCGACTGCCTCGGCGACCCCGTCACGGCCGTCGCCTGGCTCGCCACCACCGCCCGTGACTACGGTGACCCGCTGCGCGCCGGCGAGGTCATCCTGTCCGGTGCTCTCGGACCGATGGTGCCCATCGAGGCCGGCGACGAGTTCGTGGCCGAGCTCACCGGTCTGGGTTCCGTGCGCGCCGTCTTCACCGGCCCTGCGGAAGGGGCATCATGACCAGGACGAAGGTCGCCGTCATCGGGTCCGGCAACATCGGCACCGACCTGATGATCAAGGTCCTGCGGCTGTCGCAGACCCTGGAGATGGGCGCTCTCGTCGGCATCGACCCCGACTCGGACGGTCTCGCCCGCGCGAAGCGCCTCGGTGTGCCGACGACGTCCGACGGCGTCGACGGGCTCATCGCACTGCCCGGCTTCGAGGACGTCCGCATCGTCTTCGACGCCACCTCGGCCAAGGCCCACGTCGCCAACGCGGCCAAACTCGAGCCGTACGGCAAGCAGCTCATCGACCTGACGCCGGCGGCCATCGGGCCGTACGTCGTCCCGGTGGTGAACCTGGATGAGAACCTGGACGCGCCCAACGTGAACATGGTGACCTGCGGTGGACAGGCCACGATCCCCATCGTGGCCGCCATCGGCCGGGTCACTCCCGTGCACTACGGCGAGATCGTCGCCTCCATCGCGTCGAAGTCCGCGGGCCCCGGCACGCGCGCCAACATCGACGAGTTCACCGAGACCACCACGGCGGCCATCGAGGCGGTCGGCGGCGCCAAGCGGGGCAAGGCCATCATCGTCCTCAACCCGGCCGAGCCGCCGCTCATCATGCGGGACACCGTCCTCTGTCTCACCGATCCGCTGGATGAGCAAGCGCGGCGCCACATCACCGAGTCGATCGAGGCGATGGTCGCCGAGATCGCCACCTATGTCCCGGGCTACCGCCTCAAGCAAGAGGTCCAGTTCACCGAACTCGCGGCGGACGAACCCACACACACCCTCGCGCCAGACCTGGAGGCGGCGGAACGCTGCCAGGTCAGCGTATTCCTGGAGGTCGAGGGCGCCGCGCACTATCTCCCCGCCTACGCCGGCAACCTCGACATCATGACGTCGGCGGCGCTGCGGGTCGGCGAGACCCTCGCCGCACGATCGGTACAGGCCGGCGGGCTTTCCGCGGAGGCGCAACGATGACCACACAGACCAAGACCGGCGCTCGCGCCATCTACGTTCAGGACGTCACCCTGCGGGACGGCATGCATGCCGTGCGCCACTCCTACACGCTCGAGCAGGTACGCTCCATAGCCGCGGCGCTGGACGCGGCCGGGGTCGATGCGATCGAGATCGCGCACGGAGACGGCCTCGCCGGGGGCAGTCTCACCTACGGTCCGGGCGCGCACTCCGACGTCGACTGGATCGGCGAGGTCGCCTCCGTCGTCCAGAACGCGCGGCTCACCACGCTGCTGCTTCCGGGCATCGGCACCATCGAGGATCTGGAGCGCGCCCACTCGCTCGGCGTCAGCTCGGTACGGGTGGCAACCCACTCGACCGAGGCCGACATCGCGGCCCAACACATTGCCAAGGCGCGTGAGCTCGGCATGGACGTCTCCGGATTCCTGATGATGAGCCACATGGCGCCGGCCGCCGAACTGGCCGAGCAGGCCAAGAAGATGGAGTCCTACGGCGCGCAGTGCGTCTACATCACCGACTCCGGCGGCCGGCTGACCATGGACGGTGTACGGGAACGGGTCCGCGCCTACCGTGACGTCCTCGACCCGGCGACTCAGCTTGGGATCCACGCCCACCAGAACCTCTCGCTGGCCGTCGCGAACTCGGTCGTCGCCGTCGAGGAGGGCGTCTACCGCGTCGACGCGTCGCTGGCCGGCCAGGGCGCGGGCGCGGGGAACTGCCCGATCGAACCGTTCGTCGCCGTGGCCAACATCAACGGCTGGAAGCACAACTGTGACCTGTTCGCGCTCCAGGACGCCGCCGACGACCTGGTGCGGCCGTTGCAGGACCGGCCGGTCCAGGTCGACCGGGAGACGCTCACCCTGGGTTATGCCGGGGTGTACTCCAGCTTCCTGCGCCATGCGGAACGTGCGGCCGCCAAATACGGCATCGACACCCGTGACATCCTCGTCGAGGTCGGCCGCCGTGGCCTGGTCGGCGGTCAGGAAGACATGATCGTCGATGTGGCGCTCGACATGGTGGGAAGGAACGGCCCAGCTCGGTGAATCCGCCCCTTGCGCAGGTGGTGCGCGTTCATGATGAGGGCCCGGTCGGGGAGTTCGCGGCTCCCACGCAGGCGCTGCCCTTTATTCGGCTCCGGAGTGCTGACGACCGCCCTGGGGGCGATGGGGCGGCGTGACGGGACGGTTCCATCCGCCGTGGTGCGGCGGTGCGATGGGACGGTTCCATCCATGATGGTGCGGCGGCGCGACGGGGCGGTCCCATCCATGTCCATGATGGTAGGGCGGTGCGACGGGACGGTTCCATCCAGGATTGTAGGGCGGTGCGACGGGACCGTCCCATCCGGAGTAGTACGGCGAGAAGACCGTCAGGGTCTCGGCCACCGGACGGGGCTCGTTCGGTGCGCATTGCGCCGTGACGTTGCCGGTGACCGCGTTGTTCGCGCTGATCGTGATG
>JAOPYL010000005.1 GCA_025964625.1 Actinoallomurus sp.
CGGCACCGGCAACGAACACGGCATCCCCGGCGTCTCCGGCAAGGACCGCGCCCAACAAGTCGCCGACCAAATACGACGCAACGAGACCAACAGCCCCACACCGGCACCTCCGGGCGGTAAGCCGGGCGAAAACGCCGCCACCAGCGGCGGCCGCCTCGGCAGCGGCACCGGCAACGAACACGGCATCCCCGGCGTCTCCGGCAAGGACCGCGCCCAACAAGTCGCCGACCAAATACGACGCAACGAGACCAACAGCGCCGTACCACTCCCCGGCAAGCCCTCCCCCGCCAGAGACGGCGCCGGGTACGGCGGCAAACCCGCCACGCTCAACCAAACCCCCGTAGCGGACCACGCCGCACCAGCACCCTCGGGCGGCAAACCAGGCACCTCCAGCGACGTACCGGGCGCTCCCACAGGCGGCAGGCCGGGGGTATCCAGCGACCGCCCGGGTGGTCCCTCGGCCGGCAAGCCCGGCGGGGACGCCGCCACCAGCGGCGGCCGCCTCGGCAGCGGCACCGGCAACGAACACGGCATCCCCGGCGTCTCCGGCACGGACCGCGCCCAACAAGTCGCCGACCAGATCCGACGCAACGAGACCAACAGCGCCGTACCACTCCCCGGCAAGCCCTCCCCCGCCAGAGACGGCGCCGGGTACGGCAGCAAACCCGCCACCCTCAACGGAACTCCCGCAGCGGACCACCCCACGTCCGGCACCCCGGGCGGTAAACCGTCCGGCACGCCAGGCGGCAAGCCCGGCACCTCGAGCGACAAACCAGGCGGCCCCACGGGCGGCAAGCCGGGCGAGGACCCCTTCTCCAAGGGCGGCGACCGCCTCGGCGGCGGCACCGGCGACGAACACGGCATCCCCGGCGTCTCCGGCAAGGACCGCGCCCAACAGGTCGCCGACCAGATACGACGCAACGAGAACCCGAGTGCCGGCGGCGCGAAAACACCTCCGGCCCCCCGTCCCCCCCGGCGTACCGGGAAGGGATACGGCAACGACCCCATAGGCATGAGCGACATCCGTGATCGGGGTGGCGCAGGATCGGCCGGATCCAAGTCCCCCAACACGGAGACGCGCAACGGCAACGGCACCTTCACGATTCTGGAGCAGCCCAAGGCGGGCTCCGAATCCCCGCACGGCGGGCACACGGAGACCGATCCCCGTGCGCGGAATTCGGCAGGTTCTCCTTCGCCGTCGCGCGACGGCGGCACCACCAAGGAGCCGGCCACCTCCCATCCGGGTGAAAGCGGTCCGATCGAGAGCACCGGCGGACACGGCAGCACACCGGCCGGAACAGACCACACCCCAGCTGGAACAGACCACACGGGAAATCCGCCCGGCACCGAGTCTCCAAGGCCACAGGACGCCGCAACCGGGATATCTGGAACGTCAGAACCGAACACGGCAGGCACGCCGCATACCGAGAGCGGCACAGCCACAACCCACGACGGCGGCCGGTCGACCACGTCGCCGGGCTGGTCGGCGGCGGGAGTCACGTCCGGGGGAAGCTCCCCCGCGGCCGGCTCGGTGCCCGCGGACGGCTTCGCCCGCTGGTTGAATCCGGGCTCGACGAGCGCCCACTCGACGCCCGCCGGATCATCCCCGGTCCAGGGAGCCGATGCGCGAGCGGACGCAGGTCAGGCGGGAGGTGGTCTCGGTGACAATGCTCCCACGAGTGACGGCACCCCAGGCGCCACGCCTCACACCACCGCCGCATCGGACGGCACCGGCATCGGCGCCACGACCGGCGGCGCCACCACGTCACACGATGGCGCAGGGACCCGCACCCACAATGGCAGCACCACGAGCGGCGATACCACCACGTCGCACGACGGCGGCACCGCAGGCTCATCCAACGACCCGGCCAGGACGGATCTCGAGAGCGCGCGCCGCAAGCTGGGCAAGCTGTCCGAGGCAGGCTACGCACAGGTGATGGCGGACGCGCAAGCGATCGTCGCAGACTTGAGCGGCCACGTTTCGTCCGCCCACGACAACGGGGGCCTGCTCTTGCCCCTGGACCAGGTCCGGCTGCTCGTCGCCGCCGAGATCGTCCGATCCGGACACGAGGCCGGCGGGAACCTCGCACGCACGCTCGTCCCGAGCACGGCCATGATCGGTGACGGTGCCGACACGGCGGTACCGACGCCGGTGCTCCGGCTTCGGGGTCACGACCCGTCGGCCGACCCCGTACAGGAGCCCGGGGGGCACGTGCCACCGGCGACGGGGACGCCGGGCACGACGCCGCTCAACGTTCCGGAGTGGGTTCGCCCCGATCGGTTGTCCCAATGGCTGGCAGGGCTGCGGCTCGGCGCGAAGCGGCAGACGCTGGCGGCGTTGAACGCCGCCCGGCCTGCAGGCGGGTCGCTGCTGTACCTCGGCGCGAACGACGACATCGAGCACCCGCTGCTGGCCTCCTCCGCCCAAAGCCACGTCTTCGTGGGAGTGGACCCCGCGGTCGTCGGCCATCCGGACGAGCGGGTGCTGCGGAACGCGCATCTGACGGAGGTGCGGAACGAGATCACCCGCAAGCTGCATGAATACGCCCAGGACGGATACCAGGTACACGTCGAGTCGGAGACCGGCGACTACTTCCATCTGTCCGTCACCGGCCCGGACGGCCGGTCCGTGTACGACGTCGAGTACCACGCGCTCACCTACGACGAGTTCGTCGCGCTCAACGACGGCCGGCGTTTCGACGTCGTACTCGACAAGGACTCCTGGCTCCTCGACTGGAAGGACAACCAGGCGGCGGTCGCGGAACAGGCCTCATCTCTGACCGAGCCCGGAGGCCACTGGATCGGCGGGTTCGAACTGCCCACGCCGGAGAACGGCACGGCCCTGCCGGGCGGCTTCGATGACGTCACCGGGCAACTCGGCATCGAGCGTCCGACCTGGAGCGGATACGAGACGCTTCATGTGCGGGCGCAGGTGCACACCTGGACCCCGCAAGAGACCTCCGAGCCCGCATGGGTGCCGGCCCTGCGCCAGATGCTCTCCGGCATCGTCAACGGCCCGGGTGACGCCGAGCAGTACGGGAATCTGCTGGACCTGCTCGTCGATGACGTGCTGGCCTACGTCGACGAAGACGACACCAACGCCCCTACCCTGGCGGCCCAGGTGATCGCCCGGCACTTCGCGGACCACGGCGTCACCGGTCCCTTCACAGCCGACCTGGTCGAAGCCGACCTGCGTGCGCGGATCGGCGACGGCGAGTCCACCGAAACGCCCCGCACCACCGAGCCCCCGACCGCCCCCGGTACCCCGGAATCAGAGACCGCGACTGTGGCCGGCCCGATACCGCCGGTGGACGCCGTGCACGAGCCCCGCGGGACCGACGTGGCCAGGACGGACGTGCGAGGCGCACGCCGCGGGCTGGGAGAGCTGTCGCAGGCACGCTACGCACAGGTAATGGCGGACGCGCAAGCGATCGTCGCGGACCTGAGCGGCCACGTCCCCTCCGCCCACGACAACGGAGGCGTGCTCTCGCCCCTGGACCAGGTCCGGCTGCTCGTCGCCGCCCAGATCGCCCGGTCCGGACACGAGGCCGGCGGGAACCTCGCACGCACGCTCGTCCCGATCACGAGCATGATCGGTGACGGCGCCGACACGGCCGCGGCTCCTCAGGTCGTGGCCGCGGTGGAGTTGCCGCGTGGCACGGTCGAGCAGCGGTTGCCGGGTACGAGTCGTGATGCTTATGTCGTGCAGGGGCAGACTCTGCCCGATGGTCTGGTGGTGGTCGATGGGCAGGCGATGACGCCTGAGCAGTTGGCCACGTGGATCGGTGATCAGCGGGCGTTCGGCAACAGCGTTGAAGGTCGGCCTGTGGTGTTGCTGGCCTCTGATGCGGGGATCTTCGCCGCGGTGATCGCGGCTCGGTTGGGCAGGCCGGTGATCGCGCCGTGGGGCGGGTTCGTGCAGTTGCCCTCTGGGCGTTTGATGGCGGGTACGGCCGTGCGTATGCAGGACGGTGGGGTGTCCTTGGCGGCGACCCCGGCGGATGTGTGGAACGTTTATGCGCCGGATGGGGAGGTCGCGCCGCTGGCCCGTGAACTGGGTGCGGCACTCGACCGATTGGGTGTACGGCTGACCGTACCTGCGGAGGTTCCTGCGCAGGTCACGGTGTGGGGGGGCGGTGAAGGCCTTCCGGTGTCAGAGCTCGGAGATCTCGCCAAGGACCCGGCCATCGACTGGTTGCCTGTCTTCATGGGAGACACCGCGCAGGGACAGGCCGGTGGACCGGTTGAGGGCGGAGTCACTGAAGCGCCGCCCGCGCCTGAGCCCGAACCGGCGCCGGCCGGTCCGGCGGTCGCGCGGCCGCGGCGGCCGGTCTACCCGGTTCCGGAGGTCGATGAGCGTCGTCCCGTCAGTCTGGAGGAGACCGCGCCGGCGGTCGCCGAGCAGATCGTGTGGGAGGACGAGGCGCGGCTGCCGTCCTACTTCTTCGACGAGGCCAATCCCGGGTTGGGCCATGGTGACATCGGCTTCCGAGGACAGGCCGAGATCCTCGCCGGACTGCAATCTCTGAGGTTGCCTCAGGCCACCTGGGATGAGATCAAGGTCGCGCTGGTCGAAGAGCCGGCGTCCTTCCTCGGTGACGGTCGGCCTTTCACGGTGGCCCCGCCCAAGCAGGAGCCGTACGAGATCGTCATTCAGGCCCGGCCACGCGGTAACTGGGACCGTTTCTACGACGTGAACGACGAGACGATCAGGGTTGACAAGCAGACCGCGCAGACGGGCAACGTCACGACGGACAAGATGTTCGGAACCTCCCGCCACATGTCGTTCGCGATCCCGCTCGGGCCGGGCGGAACCCCAGGCACCGGGTTCGGCCAGTTGAGCATCGACATGGTCGGCAACGAGCGTTCCTACACCTACGGCTACGGAACGACGGGTGTCGACCATCGGGAGATGCGTGTCTCCGGCGGTTCGCACGTGCACGTCGATGACCTGAACTTCACTGTGCGCACCTACCGCACCGACACCGGCGTGCGCCGTCAGGTGAACGCGCCGGTACAGTTCGTCGTCCGCGGAGGTCTGCAGGTGCGGGTCCCCGACCGGCTGACCGCGCCGGCCGACACGGACTTGCCGCGTCGGTTCGCGTTCAACGGCCTTGTGCCGGACACCTATCACGTCGAGCAGGTCGGCTCGGTCGCGCCGGTCTTCGACAGGGCGCTGGAGATGTTCCCGGGAGCGACGATCGGCTCGCCGGCCTACCAGACGCTGCGGCAGACGCTCGCTCCACGCGGGCTCACTGGTGGCATGGGCGAGATGATCGAGGACTGGGGTGTTCTGCAGGAGGTACCCGGGACCGGCCAGGGACGGCCTGTGGGGGGGCTTCGACTGCGGGCGCAGCTGATCTCCGCTGAGCTGCTGGTGGCCGCGGACGGGCATGAGATGCGGGTCGGCCGGTTCGGCGGGACACGCACGGAGGTCACCGCGGCCACGACCAATGCCTTCCAGCTGTCGGGGATGGCGGGCGGGATGGGCAGCTTTCAAGGGCCCATGGCGCGCGGGCGTATCCAGGCGGGTTTGACCGGGCAGGCCTCCTGGAACTGGCGGGAGTCGGCGATGTCGGGTGGAACCGCCAGCCGTAAACGGCTGGCGGTGACCTCGGGGACCAGCGGTCTGTACAAGGTCGCGGTCGAGTACGGGATGCAGCGCACCGGCGGTGAGGAGGTGACGGTACAGGGACATGTGCTGCTCCGGTTGCCCGAATCGGAGGCGAAGCGGCTGGCCGCCGGCCAAGGCGTAGCGCCGGCCGCGGATCAGGCCACGCAGCCAGCAGTGCCGCCGTATCTGACCGCGGATCAGCCGTCGACGCTGGGTCTGCACGGTGTCCGATCCCTCACCGGGATCCAGCCGCTGCAGGAGCGCTCCATCGCCGCGCTGGCGCGACAGCATCCGAACCTCGTCGCGCCCTGGAGTGAACTGGACCCCGCGCATCCACGCTGGGCCGGCCACCCGGGCCGTTACATCCTGGCGCTGCGCAACACCATCCAGCTCAGCCGGTTCCTGTCCGCGACCTCGATCGCCCCCAGCATGGACACGCTGATCAGCACGGGCCTGCGGCTCCCGTTGCGCGCCTACAACAAGGTCCGCAAGGAGTACGTCACGGTCCGGCTCAGGGCGGATCTGCGCAATCGCAGGTTCGTCGGATCCGAGTCCGACATCGGCATGCGCAACTCCAGCATCCTCACCGACCGTATCGACTCGGCCCGGCGCACTCTCTATTCCGCGAGCCTGGGAATAGGCGGGAGCGCAAGGGCACAGGACGCCGCGGCGATCTACACCGGTTCGGTGGCGGCCTCCTGGCGCTACACCTGGCAGCGGAGCAGGACGAGCACATTCGGCCAAGCCGTGTCCGGAGACGACCAGGTGGTGGCGAAGGGCGCGTCGCACTCATTCGCCTATGACATTGATTTCCACCTGGAGGTGGCCGGCTACTCCCGTCCGCGCAACGCCTACCGCGCCGGGACGCTCGACCTGCTCGCCATGCAATATTTCGTCCGTACAACACCATGGAGGTCCGTACTCGATGACGGACCGGCGACCGGGACGCTGACAATACGGGTTCCGGATGCGCTGACCTCGGCCCTGGCCAAGCCCGTCCCTCCCCCGACGCGCGCGGACGCGGGTATCGGTCAGGGAGCCGACACCCGTGACTGGCGCAAACGCGGCCACGCGGTGGTCGGCGTGGCCGGTACCAAGGAACTGAACGAGGCGGTGCAGCGTCAGATCGCTGAGTCTCAGCAGGACTCTTGGTTGTTCACCCAGCCGGGCACGACGGCCCATGAGATCGTCCAGGATGGGCTGACCGCGGACGCGCACAACGCCAATTTCTTGCGGATGGCGACCGGCGGGTGGGGGCTGGGGCCGCTGCTGGCCAAACGCCCGGTCCAGGACCGCATCGGCACCGTGGAGGTCACCGCGCGGGTCGGTCGCCTGCGCGCAGTCAGCGGCGTGATCAGCGGTATGGAGCTGGAACTGGACCGCCAAGGTGAGATGCGGGCCGGTCATGGTGCGAGCACGGCGCAAGGCCACGGAGCCAGCATGTCGGCCAGCTTCGGCGCGAAGCCGACCATCAAGCACACACCGGTGCTGGGCACCTATGGCCCGGTCTGGACGATCTACGAACGCATGCGCAGCCAGGAGCGGTCGTCGTCGTTGACCGGCGTCCATGACGTCAACCCCAACCCCAGTGGGCGTTTTGTCCTGGTCACCGGAGACGTCACCTACACGGTGCGCGCGCAGGGCCGCCGCACCGGCCGGGTGGCACCCAAGTGGGCGGTCACCACCAAGGAGCGGAGCACCGAGGTGCCCGTGCCCGAGGGCGTCTACATGATCGTGTCCGAGGACGATGCCGAGGACATGGGTCTGATTCCCAAGGCGCCGGGACCCGAGCCGGACTATGGCAGCGTCACCGTGCCGCGCGAGTACCTGTCAACACCCCTGGGCTGGGCACCGGAGAACACCCCCGACGCGAGCGAGGCCGTCGCCCTGCTGCGCGACTGGTTCGCCGAACAGGCCGCCCGCCTGCTGCCGAACGAGTACGCCGGCCTGCTTCCAGCCGAGGAGCTGGAAGACCTGGCCAACAACCTGAAGCACCTGAAGTCGGCGACCTCGACGCTGGGCATGGCGGGCCTGCTCAGCCAGATGGTCGCCGACGGCGTGCCCGTACGCCTCTTGCAGGGACGCGGCTATCTTCCGTGGACCAACTCGGCCCGCGTGTCGATCCGCGTGGAACTCGGCGAGCCGGAGTTCCTCCGGGCCCACCATAACCATGAGATCGACGAGTACCCCAACAGCGTGGAGGGCGAGCAGAGCTCCCAGTCGGTCAGCCGCACCCGTGGCGGCGGATTCGCCATCACCCAGAGCCCGTTTCTGGACCATTCTCGGGTGCACCACGAGGACAACACCTTCACGGACGCCGGCGCGCTCACGCGGACGGACACCCACAGCAAGGCGAAGCGGTCCACGGGCTACCGAGCCACGGTCGCGGCTCCCCGGCCGACCGCCAAGTTGGCTTTCCCCACCACCGTCATCCTTTCGGTCGAGCAAAAAGGCAAGGCCGTGCATTCGGTCTCGGCGCCCGGCGGCCCCCTGGTGGCTCAGGTGCCGTGGACGTTCACCGTGCCGACCGAACGCGCCGACGCCGCGATGGGAGCGCCTTTGCGGTCTCTGCGGCCGGGCGCGCCAGGACTGGACAGGCCGCTGGACCTTCCCGACACCGCCGCCATCGTCAACGTCGGCGGCGTCGCCGCCATCCGTCACGCCGGTACCGCCGCGGTCGCGGCTTTGAAGGGGGCACCAGACCATCGGGTGGGGCGTACGCCACTGACCCAAGGCGGAAACGTCGCGGGGGAGATGCTCGCCAACGCGCTGAGCCAGCCGGTGCTGCGCACGTCCTTCCCCCGGGCGACCAAGCCCGGCGGGCAGGAGTTGCCGGAGCTGTCGGAGAACTTCATAACCGGCGGAGCCACGGCACGGCTCACCGTGCACGCCCAGGCGGACCTGGGAGGCGGCGTGCTCATCTCGGTCAGCAACGACCACCGGTGGGACATCGCCGCCCGGCAGGTGCGCAGCACCACGGCGAGGGGCACACGCAGTGACGCCCGGTCCGCTGCGCTGGGTTCCGGGCCGGCCCTCGCGACAACCGGGCCTGCCCTTGAAACCGGGCCGGCCTATCAAGCAGGGATGAGCCCTGCCGGCCGCGCGTGGGGGGAGAGTGATGCCGCAGGGCAGAGCACACAGGTCGGCCAGGCTCAGCGATTGCTGCTCAAAAACGAGCCCAAGCGCACCTTCGTCTTCCGCTTCCCCGTCGACTGGCGGTTCACCACGACCGGTACCCGCGCGACCTGGAGCGGTGCGGCAGCCGCCGTCTCGAGGAAAGGGCCGTTGCGGCCCCAGACCAAGGAACTGCACGTCGAGAAGGGGGTGTGGATCCGGCTGACCGAGAGCGACGCCCGCGAGCTCGGCCTGATCACGGATGAGAACTTCCCTCCTGTCGTATCCGCCGAATGGGACGCGGTCGCCGCCGCCGGCGACGCCTGGAAGGCCGCGGACAAGACGTTCCGCGACACACGTGACGACATGCAGGCGGCCCACGACTCCGTCGAAGCGGCCCGGAAGGACATCGCCGAGGCCGAGGCCACGCTGGCCCAGAGCCCCGGCGACGCCGCAGCACTCGTCGCGGCCACGGACGCGCAGGCCGCGCTGGCCGACGCGGAGCGGAAAGCGGCCGCCGCCGAGGAGGCCATGACCGTCGCAAGGACCGCGGCGGAGGAGACCGCAGCGAGGTTCCGTGACCTGCATGCGTCGGCGGTCGCGATGACCACATTGCATCGGACCCCCGCCCCCGCCGCCGAACGCACCGGCGAGGAACCACCTCCCCTCGCGTCCCAGGACCCGGCGACGCAACCCGAATCGGCGACGTCGGCCGGGACGACGGCGCGGCGCGGCCCGAGAGCACGCCTGATGCGGACAGCGCAGGCACCGTCATTGGCGACCATCGTCGAAGAGGACGAATCCGGCAGCCTGCCCAGGACGTCTGACGAGACGGACAGCGGGTCCGGACACCAAGCCGGCGGGAACCTCCCACCGTCACCCTCCGCGAAGACGAGCCCGGAGAAGCAGACCGGATCGGACACGCCTGAGAGCACGCCTGCCCGGTCGCGCCCGGTCGCATCCGTGGACCCCGAACGTGTCACCGATGTGACCGCCGACGGCATCAGGTACCCCGTTCATCGGGTGCGCGGGGACGGCGACTGCTTCTACACCGCCGTCATTCAGGGCGCGTCGTTGCAGCGTGTGAACGGCGTCGAGACGGGTGATGACATCGGTGCCCTGCGTGAGCGTGTGGCGGCGCACGTCGAGCACGGCGACGACGACCTGGGCGGCAACCTCGGCGACCCCGTCGACGCGGTGGCCGATGACGTGACCGGCACCATGAGCGAAGAGGCTCTCGTGGCGGTGCTCGGCCTTCAGTCCGTTCCGGAACTGACGGCCGCCCAGTGGCGTCAGGTCGAGGAGCGGTTGCGGAACGAGCAGTGGAGGCAGTTTCGAAGGGAGCTCGCCTCGAACCTGCCACCGGACGACGCCGAAACGATGCGTGACCTCCCGCTGGCCGCGCTGCGGGAAATGTTCCCGGACCTCGAGCTCCCCGTGTTGTCCGGGGCCGATGGGATACGGGCGGCGGCGATCCGCACGCAGCGCCGCACCGCTTTGATGCAGCTGCTGCACGAGCGTCTCAGTGGCTCGGACGAGCAGGCGAACGCCGTATGGCAGCGCCTCCTTCGGGGCAGCCACAGCGCGGGCCTGCTACAGGTCGCGCCGACCCCGGCACGAGCCCGCGAGCTCGGTACACAAGCGCTCACCGCGCACGCGGTGCGCAATACGGGGCTGTGGCAGACCAGGTTCTACGATGCGGCACCGCAGGCGACCGCCCGTGCCCTGAACGTCGACATCGTCGTGGTCACGGACGATGGAGTCCGGCGGAACACGAATCCGCAGGCCACTGGCGGGACGCTGTACGTGCACTACGACGGCGGCACCCACTACCAGACGATGGGCCCGGGCGAGCGCCTCCCGGACACTGCCCGCACAACCGCGGCGGCCCCCGGTGAGGCTCCGGACCCGGAACAGCCACCGCCCGCTCGGACCAGCGGCCCACAGGCCGGCGACGCGGCGCGCCCGGCCGAATCCGGCCTGCTGGCCGAACTCCTCACGCTCGCCGGACGGCACGGCGCCAGCGATGACTACCTCGACCGCCTGCGCGGCCTGTCCGCCGAAGGCAGGCAGACGCTGGAATCCCGCGCGGCGCCCGGACGAAGCTCCGCCGCGAAGCGACACACCGGCGGGACGGCAACCGCGTCGGCGGGGCCAGGCGCCGGGGGCGGTGCCCGGGAAAGCGCTCCTCAGGTCATGTCGGCGGCGGAGTTGCCGCCTGGCACGGTCGAACAGCGGTTGCCGGGTACGAGTCGCGATGCCTATGTCGTGCGGGGGCAGACCCTGCCCGATGGTCGGGTGGTGGTCGATGGGCAGACCATGACGCCCGAGCAGTTGGCCACTCCCGCTCCGGGCGGCAAGCAGGTCATGCTCGCGCGGGGCACCAAGGAGATCGAGGAGGAATTCGCGGCCACCGTGGCGGAGTTCCCCGAGGTCGTCCGGAACGACCGGTGGACGGTGTGGGGCCAAGGGGCCGAGGAACCCGACTTCCGCGTCTTCGTCGCAGAGAGCCCCGCACTGGGCGGGCTCCGCGGGCAGTACGACCCCGAGGGCCCGAAGGCGGGGCGGGTGACCGACCACACGGGCCGGGTCTATGACCGGGGTCCCGCCTGGAACTGGTACCTGCCGGGAGGAGGCCACCTCCTGGCCTCCTCCCGGCCGGCGACCGTCGTCCGATCGTTCGAGACCGACGCCCTGGGCGTCCCCATCAGCCCTCCGACGCTCCACCCCGTCTCCGAGGTGCCGGCCGTCGACCCGTCCGCGACCGCTGCCCTGCGCCGGCTGCTCGACGGCGGCCTTCCGCACGCGATGAGGTGGCGCTCGGAGCAGGGTGAGGCGCCGCTGTACAAGTTCAGCGACAAGGCCCCGGAGGCGGTCTTCCGCGACGGCCTGCTCCCCAAGGGGGAGCAGCTGGTCCACCTGCTCGACCACGTCTACAACAGCCCGCCGGACACCGCCTACGTGAGCACCTCCAGGAGTGTCCACTACCTGCGGGACTCGACGTACAACGACCCGGGCTCGGCCGCCGCGCTGCACGGCAGATACCGGTGGCGCTACGACGTGCAGGTCCCCGGCGGCATCGATGTCAACGCCACCCTCGACATCGCCTCGCCCTTCCCCGACCAGCAGGAGGTGGCTTTCCCCGGCGGCATCCACCCGCGCTACATCGTGGGGGCACAACCCCTGGTGAACGGCTCGCCCGCCGGTGCATACGTCCACAATCCCGCATTCGCTCCCACGGCGGTGACGGATTCCACGGCGGGTGAACCGGCGCCGGACCCGGTCCTGCGCGAGAGCGCGTCATCGTCGGTTCCGGTCGGCCACTCGGCCGTCCGTTCCCCGGCCGTGTCGGTGAGCGCCGGTCCGGAAGAGGTGCAGCGGGAGGTCCGCGAGATCAGCGAAGTGATCGCTGGCGAGTTCGGCATCCGGCTGGATTCCGGCGCCGCCGTCGCCGCGGTCGAACAGAGTAATCCGCACGTCGGCGAAGCGACACTCGCAAAGGTTCGGGAGCGTCGGTGGGATCCGAACGAGCTGCGCGGGCTGCGTGCCGCTCTTGAGCACTTCGCGCCGATTCTGGGTGAACGCCGGAGTCGGTCGGGCCGTGCTGGGGCCGAGCAAGAGGTCACGCATGTCGGTGCTGTGTCTTTCGGCGTGACGAACCGGAAGATCGATTTCGGTATGGCCGGGGAGTACATCGGCTCGCACAAGATGTTGAACTTCTACGCCCCGGTTCTCATCGGGAAGGATTTCGGTGGCGGTAGGCGCGAGATCGAGGGTACCGCCACCCATGAACTGGCACACGGTCTTCTCAAATACGCCTTGCCGGAATTCACCGATGCGTTCGGGAGTTGGGGTCCGGATGGACGGCCCAGGTTGCGTGAGGGTGCCGAACCTCCCTACGGGAACGCTACGTCCGCCATGGCCGACCTTGAGGCTTCGATCAAGGCGTCGTTCCTGGTGCCGGACAAGTTCGCCGCTGAATCACCGAAACACGCCGAAGCCATCACAGCGTTGAAGGGGCGGCATCCGGGAGTCTTCGAGCGCAAGCCCGGTGAGCTTTCCGGGAAGGCCGCCGCGCGCATCGCCCGGGAGCTGAAATCGGAGCTGCCCGAGTTCAACAAGATGGTGGGCAGCTGGACCGAGGATGGTTGGCCTACCTTCGAAGGCGAACTGCCCATCACCCTTTATGCCGCGACCAACGCGAATGAAGATTTGTCGGAGACAGCGAAATATTACTTCCTGGAGCCGGAGACTTTGCGGGCGAAGGCGCCGAAACGCGCCGCCTTCTTCGGCCGGCTCGTTGCCGAATGGAACACTTCGGCGTCAGAGACCGAGCCCGGGGTGCAGCCTGTCTCCTCTTCTCCGGACGGCAGGGGGAACGATCTGTCGGCCGGGAAACCGCCACTCGTCGGGGAGGTGCACGAGACGGGTCCGGCCCACCCCGTCGCCGAGGAGCCGACCGTGTCCCCGGCCACGACCGCCGCGCTGCCCAGGCTGGTCGACGGCGGTCTGCCGGACGCGCACTCGGAGCCGAGGCAGGTGGAGGGTCTGAGCCAGGCTCAGGCCGTGCGGTTGAGCCGGCTGACCCTGCGGGCCGTGGACATGCCCACGGACGGGAACTGCTTCTTCCACGCGCTGATCCGGCTGGCGCCCGCAGAGGTGGCCGCGGCGTCGGGCTCCACCGGGGTTCCGCCCACCCCGGCCCAGGTGCGGGCCCACCTCGCCGACGCGCTCGCTCAGGATCTGGGCCGCCCCGAAGGGGATCGCCGGCTCTGGCCCACGGTGGACGGTCAGGCACTGGCGGCGCTGATCGATGATGGGGAGGTTCCCCAGGAGGGACTGACCGACAGGCTGCGGCGCGACATCATCGAGGCGCTGCGGACACCCGGCAGTTACGACAACGCGGCAGGTGACATCGCCCCGGTGGTCGCCGGGCAGGTCTTCGGGCTCACCATCGAGGTCGTGCTGCCGGACGGGAGCCTTTACGAGGTCGGCGATCCGGACGGCCACCGTATCGTCGTCGCCCTGGTGCCGCGTGAGGCCCGAGGATACGACCACTGGATCGCCGGGGTGCCGATCGGCGCGGTCTCGTCCCGTACCGGCGTGCGCGCGGGCAGAGGGGACGTCGCCACCGGCGGAGTCCGGGCCGGACTCACCGCCTCGGCGCCCGGCCACCCAGGGCGTCCGGGCCGAGCCTCGAGCCGGGAGCGCGCCGCCGCGCCGCCCGCGTTCTTCGACGCTCCGCGCCCCGTGGCCACGGAAGACGACAGGCCCGCCCAGGACACGGGGGCGGTCGTACGGCGACGGCAGCATGGGACGGGCGACGGTGCCATCGGGTCACGGCCTCAGCTCGACCGGATGCCACCTGCGTTGCGTGACTCGGGTAGGGAGTCGGGATTCTAGTCCCGTGTAGGTGGTCGTTTCCGTGGTGGGCCGGATGCGGGTTTGGTGTCTCGTGCGGTTCGTACGGCTGACGGCTCCCCTGTGGGGCGCAGCTTCCATAGTCGGGCTGATTGGGAGGCTCGTCGGCCCAACTGGGAGCGGTTCGACGCGGCGCGGGAGATGGGCGCCCCTCGCCTGCCGTACACGCCGTCCCACCTGGAGATCAACGCGCACCTCCGCCAGAGGCTGGACGCGCTCATGGCCGTGCTCTGGGACGTCGACCCCCTGGGATCCGTCACCTTCTGGAACGACGCCGAGCCGGTCACCGTACGCGTGTCCCGTTTTCTGGAACAGGCCAGGGATGCCGTGGAGCGGGACATCCGGAACATCGACGCCGCGATCGCGTCCCGTCCCGTTTCGGACGACCTCGTCGTCAGCACTACGACGGTGCTCGATCTCCTGGGATCTTCGCCGGAAGAGTGGTCCGGCAAGGTGTTCCGCCAGCGCGGTTACATGTCGACGTCACTGGGCGAACCCATCACGTCGAGCAGGCCCTCCGCCCTCCACCTGCACGTCCCGAAGGGAACCCGGGCACTTGGTCTCGGGATCCTCGACGATTCCGGTAACAGTGACCGGGACCTGCTGATAGCCCGGAACACCGTCTTCCGCGTCTTCCGCGTCACCAGGGGCGAGGACGGAGAGTCGCACGTGTACGGCGAGATACTCACGCCGGACAACGAGATTCCGGTGGACGTCGTGGACATATAGCGAGCAACCAGTGGGCTTACGGTGCACTCCCGCCCAATGGCTACTCGCCACCGCCGTCTTCCCCGGCCAGCGCCGCCAGCAGGGGCTCGTTGTCGATCAGCATGCTCACCGGCCCCGAAGGGTTGACGTAGAAGCAATGGCCGTCCGGGAGCAGCTTGACCAGCTCGGCCACCGGCAGGTGGCGGAAGGCCAGGCGTCCGGCGATGTCCGTATAGGTCTGGGAGGTGTAGATCGGAACGGCCGGGGTCAGGTCCGGCGTAGCGGCGGGCAGCGGGCTGCCGTCGGACCCGACGAGCACCGCGACCTCAGCGCCGGCCAGGATGCGCGGCACGTCGTCCGCAGGGCCATAGCCGGTCGCCGCGAGCTGGACGGCGGCGTCCACCGGGTCGGTGGGTTCGGGCCAGCCGAGCGCTCGGGGGGAAGGCCGGTACTCGTCGTTGTCCTGCCATTCCACGATTTCGCCGGTCGGGCCGGACCGCCACTGGCCGATCAGCGCCCAGGCCGGCGGTGGGCCGTCACCGGACCAGGTGGGGTCGACCATGGCCAGCCAGTGATCGGGGGCGACCCGCGCGGCCTCGCGTATGTCATCCGGCGGCTCGGGCATCGCGTCGCTCGCGTCGGAGACGGGCGACTCCGGCTGCCGGCCGGTGGTCTCGCTCATGCTGTCCTCCTCTTCCGGGGCCCGTGGGGATGACCGCCCGCGCCGCCCCGGGTCTCACCTCGTCTGCCGACCTGACGCCCCACCCGACGGCGCGCCCGCACATACGGACGGCGTGGACGTCAACGTGAACGTGCCGGGACTGTACCGCGACAGACGGGCCGGATTCGGGCCGGCACCTTCGTTGGGTGGCCGCCGGCGGCGTCCGTCCTCGGTTGGCGCCTCCTGCCCAAATGCACGAACGAATCCGCCCGTGTCACCAGCACGCCGCCGGAGCCCGCGACGGCCGGCGGCCAGGCGAAACGCTCTCGGCACCGGGATCCGCCCGGATTCGGCGTCGCGCCGCTCCGCGAGGGGAACGAGACAAAGA
>JAOPYL010000122.1 GCA_025964625.1 Actinoallomurus sp.
CTCGCGCAGGCCCGGTACCGACAGAAGCTCGCCGGTCGAAAGCGCGGCGGACACGGCCACACCCCGATCCACACCCACGACCTGCCCCGCACCGGGTCCGTCCACCGGTGGGGGGATGGCGGCGAACCCGACATGCCAACGCCCCGCCCGGTCCCGGGTCACCCGGAACGACTTCACCCCACCGGGAACCTGACGGGACCAGCGGAACCGCACCCAGCCGACCTTGGGAACCCGCACCACACCCACCTTGCGGGACAGACGGCGCACATCCCAGTGGTTGCCGCGCTGCCCGACGACCCGGAACCCCTCATGCCGACCCGCTTTACGCCACGTGGGCCGACGATGCGTACCGGCGAAGAAGTTGCTCATGGCCTGGGCGAAATCCCGCAACGCCTGCTGCTGCACCGTCTGCGACCCCGCCGCCAACCACCCGAACGCTTTACGCGCCTCGGTCAACTGGCGGGACTGCTCCCCATAGCCCGGCGCACCCGCACGCCCCGGCCTCCAATGCTCATGCTGCTCCACCGCAAGATTCCACACAAAACGGGCATGCGCGCAGTGCTCCAGCAACACCTGCTCTTGGGCGGGTGTGGGCTGAAGACGAAACCGCATGCGAACACGCTATCGACCACGACTGACATTTCGAGGAGGGAGCGGCGTTTCCTCCCCGGCCTGAAGACCGGGGTCTCCACACCGCGCATCTGATGAAACCACCGCGCCCGCCCCCACACCGCCGGCCCGATGAACCACACCGGGCTGGGACGGCAGATGGCTGCCGAGATGGCAGAACAACCCACGGTGCTCACCGCGCTCGCGGAGCGGTTCGAGACGATCACCCAAGAGGTCCGGTCCCTCGTCGGGCAGCGGATCGCCGGCGTTGCATTCCTGGCCCGCGGCTCCTCGGACAACGCCGCCCTGCTCGCCGGTACCGGCCCCGCCGATCCCGACACCCGCGAGGTTCGCGGCGACCTCCTCCGCCGCGGCGCTCGCGTCACCCTCATCGGCACGGGCGACGGCGTCGACATCGCCTGGGCTGCCCTCGGCGATCTGGGGGAGTGCCTGCTGGCCACGGTGCGCGGCCAGCAACTCGCCCACGCCACCGCGACCGCCTTGGGCATCGACCCGGATCGACCTACCGGACTGAACAAGGTCACCCTCACCCACTGATCACACCGGCATCACCGCTTTGACGCTCGAACCTGGAGTCACCGTGTTCCTCGACGTTCTCCGCCGCCGCAACCCCGCATTGATCGACGCCGCGATCGCCTTCCACCAGGCCGGTCAGCTTCCAGCCAACACCTACGTCCTCGATCTGGATGCGATCACCGCCAACGCGCGCAGCATCTCCACCGAGGCGAGCCGGCTCGGGCTGATTCCCTTCGCGATGACCAAGCAGGTCGGCCGCAACCCAGACGCCTGCCGGGCGATCATGGATGGCGGTATCGAGGCCAGCGTCGCCGTCGACATGGCATGCGCCCGCGTCACCACCCGAGCCGGCATGCGGCTCGGCCACCTCGGCCACCTCGTCCAGGTGCCCCAGGCCGAGGCCACAGCCGCCGCGGCCATGCAACCCGACTACTGGACCATCTTCAGCCTCGACAAGGCCCGCCAAGCCGCCGCGGCCGCAGCAAGCGCCGAACGCGACCAAGCACTCCTGGCCCGCATCTACACCGAAGGCGACGAGTTCTACTCCGGCCACGAGGGCGGCTTTCCCGCCCAGGACATCCTCGCCGTCGCCGACGACCTCGACGCCCTCGACTCGGCCCACTTCGCCGGCATCACCACCTTCCCGGCCCTCCTCTTCGACCCACAGACGCGCTCCGTGCGCCGCACCCGCAACCTGGCCACCCTCGAACAAGCCGCGGCCCGGCTACGCGAGAACGGCCGCACCGACATCCAGATCAACGGCGCCGGCACCACCTCCACCCAGACCCTGTCCGCACTCGCCTCAGCCGGCGTCACCCAGGTGGAACCCGGCCACGCCCTGACCGGCACCACGCCCTGGCACGCCGTCAACGATCTGCCTGAGCGTCCCGCCGTCTGCTACCTCAGCGAGGTCAGCCACATCTATGGCGGACGCGCCTACTGCTTCGGCGGCGGGATGTACGTCGACCCGGTGTTCCCGCCGTACGAGGTCCGGGCCATCGTCGGCCGCGAGCCGTCCTCGACGACCACCCTCGACGCGACGCTGCCGCCACCGCAGGCAATCGACTACTACGGCCAGCTGGACGTGCCCACTCACTCCACCGTCGAGACGGGAGCAAGCGTCGTCTTCGGCTTCCGCATCCAAGCCTTCGTCACCCGCGCCTACACCGCGGGCCTGTCCGGGCTGTCCACCGGTAACCCCCGCGTCGCCGGCCTCTGGGCCGCCGATGGCTCCGTGGTCTCCTGGCCGCTGTAGAGACCCTCGCGTCAGAGCGCGCCTTGCCTCTGTCGGCGGCAGGGGGCAGATGACCGTCGTCGGCGCGATCGTGTCCCTGACCGACATCATCCACCCTTACCCCCAGAGGCAAGGCCACCCTCGACGGAGGCAAGGCGCGCGAGAGCGTTCCGATCATGCTTTGACCTGCGGGCCTTCGAGATGTCGCAGGTCAGCGCCATCCGGCGATGGTCGTTGGCGCCTGTTCGGGACGGTTGAGGAACCATGCGTGCTCCCGCCGCTTCCCGCTCCGGGCGGGAGCAGCGGGAGCACGAATCGGGGGACGCGGTTGTTATCTGCGGTTCTTCTGGGCGTGAGACGACGTTCGGTCGCAATGCATGAATCAGCGTCGTCCGCCGTGTAGGAGTGCGCCTCTGTCAATTCGGTCGCGGACTCGTTCGGTTTGGCGGCAGAGTTCGCCCGGAGCCGGGCAGCGGTGATCTTTAGCCGGTACAAGGCCGGTATGGACAGAACGTGGGCACGCGGCCAGTGGGGGGTGTGCCGAGCGGGTGCCTATGAAGTTCCCAGGCTCACTCCTGCCTGAACCTGCAGCTCAGCGACCGGACCCAATTTTCGAGCGGCACAGGGTCGGCCTGGAACTCCCGAAGCTACGGCGAGCAGGGAAGCGGTGAGGTAGGCCACAGTTCGGATAAAACAGTCAACTTTCGGGTCTAGCGCCGCATCCAAACTGGGCATGAAGAAGCCTAATGCTGTGATGAGCCGACTTGGATGCGCCGTGGCCGGGCTGGCGCTGTTTGGCGTGGCCGCATGCCAGAACAACAACGCTGCCAGCAGCGCCAACCCATCCTCATCGGCGTTGGCAGCCTCGTCCTCTTCTTCTTCTTCCTCCTCGGCGGCAGCGTCGACTCCGACCAGGACCAGCAGTTCCGGGAGCGGGGGAGCCACCGCCCCGGCCTGCACGGCCGCCGACCTGAACGTCACTTTCGGACCTGTCGACTCCGGTGCCGGCCAGCGCCACACCATGCTCGATTTCCGCACTGGGCAGGGAAAGACCTGCGTACTGACGAACGACCTGACCGGCTTTCAGTTCCTGCGGGGTGACGGTGCGCACCTTCCGACCAGCGCCTCTCCGGCGAGCGATCCGCACGCCTTCATCATCCTGAGGCCAGGCACCGTGGGCCACCTCGATCTGAAGTTCTCGATCGTCGGCGACCAGCCGTTCACGCCACACCTGCTGAAGTTCACCGTTCCGGCCGGCGGTGGCGGGGCGGACACCGTTCTTTGGGGCGACGGGCCGGTCGGCGACAACGGCCGGCTCGAGATCGGCCGCCTTCACTAAAGGTCCTAACACAATGCCTTGGTGAGGCGTCGCCAGCAGATGATGGTGCCGGCGAGGGTCATGAAGGCCTCATGGATGTCGTCGCGGATCTGGGGGCGGCATGATCGAGCATCGCAGGCGGTTGCTGGCCGGGGTCGCTGGGCGGGTGATTGAGGTGGGCGCCGGGAACGGCCTGAACTTCGCGCACTACCCGTCGGCCGTGACCGGCGTGCTGGCGGTCGAGCCAGAACCAGTCCTGTGCGGGCTGGCCCGGCAGGCCGCCGAGAACGCGGCCGTGCCGGTGGAGGTTGTCGATGGCGTGGCCGAGCGGCTGCCGATCGGCGACGCGAGCGTCGATGCCGCAGTCGCCTGCCTCCTGCTGTGCTCGGTTCCGGACCAGGGGGCGGCGCTGCGGGAACTGGGTCGCGTCGTCCGTCCCGGCGGCGAGCTGCGTTTTCTCGAGCACGTCCGCGCCGAGACTCCAGGGCTTCGGCGGGTTCGGCGGCTGCTGGACGCCACCTTCTGGTCGATGCTGGCTGGTGGCTGCCACGCCGGCCGCGACACCGCCGCCGCGATCGAGAACGCCGGGTTCGCTGTCGAACGAGTTGATCGGCTCCGCTTTCCCGAAAGTCGCATTCCCCTGCCGACCTCGCCGCACGTCCTCGGCATCGCGCTCAAACCGGGGACGAGCTGAGGTGGCTCAGCTGGTCGCCGCCGAGCTCAACCAGAAATTCCCTCGAGCGTGGGAAGGCGGCCTTGTGATCGCCGCCAAGCGCTTGGCGTTCGCAACGGTCGGCGCGGTACCGCGTTCTCGTGGCGTAGCCACGAGTATCTCGGCGGTCTTGGCGGCGTCGCCCCAGCTGAGCAACACGACCGCGGCCAACAAGCGCAGAACCCGCAGGTAAAGGAGGCGTACGAACATAAGCCACGATGATCCTGGACACGGCTGGAGCGAATTGGCCCTTCCGAGAAAACCCGCAGGTCAGAGCCGTCGTGCCCAGTTCTGGCGCCCTAAAGGACACCGTGTTCCTGCCGCTCGTCTTCAGTCCGCCGACGGCGGTAGCCCACAGCTTGATCTGCCATTTGTCGAATAGCTGGCCGAGGGGGGCGATTGTGGTGGTGCGGTCACTTCGTCGGAGTAGCCGACGGACTCTTGGGCGCACCCGCGGAGGCGCTCGGTGAGATCTCCATGGGCTGGGCGGCCAGGATGGCCTTCTGGAGTTTCTTGGGGTTGAGTGTGCTGTTGAGGTCCAGCGACTTACCGTTGAGGAAGACGGTCGGAGTGCCGGTGACCTTCCGTGTCTGTTCGGCGTAGTTCGTCATCTGGTCCAGCTGGCTCTGCTTCTGCAGTCCCTTGACGCAATGGTCGAACGCCGGGGTGTCGAAGCCGAGTTCTTTCGCCCAGCCGATGAGGTCCTTGTTGGAGAAGCCGTTGGAGCCTTCCGCCGGCTGGTTCTCATAGATCTTGTCGTGGTATTGGATCCACTTGTCCGCCGGGGCGCACAGCGCGGCGTTGGCGGCCCGCTGCGAGTTGCCCCTGATCGGCTCCGGCTGCTGCTTGAACAGCCAGATTGTGTAGTAAACGACGTTGACCTTGCTCTCGGCGGCAAGCCTCTTGAGCGTGTTCCCGCTGGACTTCTCGAACTCTTTGCAGATCGGGCACTGGAAGTCCTCGAACACCTCCAGCTTGGGAGCGTTGGCGCCCGGCTTCGCCATGAGGATCGACCCGTCGGCCTGGCGAGTCGCTGGTGCCAGCGCCCCGGTGTAGGCGTTGCTGCCCTTCTTCTGGGCGAGGTACACGGCGATGACCACGACCACCGCCACGATGACGAGGGCACCCAACCCGATCATCAACGCCCGCATCCGCCGCTGCTTCTGCGCGTGGCGCCTACGTTCTTCCGCCAGCCGCTCGCGGGCCGACCGCTGTCGATCGGCGCCGCTCATCTGGTCTCCTCTGAATATCGGGGTGAACGCTCAGATGGCGTACCGTCCGAGCACCTGGCCGAGTGTGCTGCCCGGTGTCCCGGCCGCGGCTGTCCAGCAGGGTGGGCCGGTCTGCGCGCTGGCCTGGCCTGCGGCCATCGCCGGATTCGATACCTGGTGGGCACACGGTACCCACGCACTGGTATTGAGAATGGAATTGGCGCGGAGGGAGAATGCCCGCTCCGCGCAAACGGTTCGCCGCGTGCTCGCCCGGCACGGCGTGACACCAGGGCCCGTCTTCAAAGATCGATAAGTGGTGGATCTCGGTCGGGTGTGTCGACATGAACTGACCGACCAGGGGCGGGATTATCAGCCCCGCTGATACCTCGGGCGGCGACCGGCCGGCCGCGGGTGGATGACCGGCAGGTCATCGACGGCATGATCTACAAGATCCGCACTGGGATCACCTGGCGCGCCTGCCCGAACGGCACGGCCCGTGGAAGGAGGTCGCGGTGCCAGCGCAGGATGGTGTCCGGGGAGACGATCAGGTG
>JAOPYL010000015.1 GCA_025964625.1 Actinoallomurus sp.
CGCTCGGCCCGGTGCTGCCGTGCCGGTCAGCGCCCGGCACGGCGCAGCCGGCCCAGCTGCCTGGCCACGGTGGGCTCGCGGGCCGCGAGGGCGCGCGCCACGTCACGGAACTGCCGGGCGCGGTGCACCTGCGCCCGCCAGTCCGTTCCGGTGGCGCGGTGCGCGAGGGGGACCTCGACCTCGGCGATCTTGTATCCCTTGCGGAGCAGGTCGACCGTGAGTGCCGTCTCCACACCGAAGCCCGGAGCGAGCGGCTGGGCCGCGTCGAAGGCGGCCCGGGTCAGACAGCGCTGGCCGTTGAGCGGCTGGGTGGAGTGCCAGCCGGTGAGCCGTTTGATGCCGTCGCGCGACAGGCGCACGACGAAGCCGTGGCCACCGAGCTTCACCAGGTCGGCGAAGACGGCGATGGTCATGGCGGCGGAGCCGTCGCGGACGGGATCGATGAGCGGTCCGGCCCGCTTGGCCGTCTCGCCGAGGTCGGCGTCGAGGAAGAGCAGGTGACGGGGTACGTCTCCGTCGAGGAGGCGCACCGCGGCCGCGCCGGTCTCCATGGCCGCGCCCTTGCCGCGGTTGCGCGAGTGCCGGACCACCTTCGCACCGCTGCCCTCGGCCAGCCGGCCGGTGGCGTCGGCCGAACCGTCGTCGACGACGACGACCAGGTCGACGCCTGGCAGCGACGCCGCGGCCTCCACAGTGGAGGCGATCCGGTCCTGCTCGTCTTTGGCCGCGATGATGACGGCCGTGTCCACCTGCATGAAGGCGATGGTAGTGGCGGCTACGTTCGCCCGAAGGCAGGCACGGCATCGTGCACGGAGAACACCGTGTCGAGGCCGGTGACCTGGAGGATCCGGCGGACCGCGGAGCGCGGTGCCGCGAGCTCGAGTGAGCCGCCCTGCTCACGTAGACGCTTCATGGCCGAGAGCAGGACGTTCATGCCAGTCGAGTCGCAGAACTCGACCCCGCTCAGGTCCACCACAAGCCGGCTGACTCCGTCGCGAACGAGCGCGGCCAGCTCGGCTTGCAGCCTGGGTGCCGTATAGAGATCGACCTCGCCGTATACAGAAACTACGGCGTGACCTCCCTGAGATGCAGTCGAGACCTTTAGCTCCACGAGCCGCACACTAGCGGTCCCCGCGCGAGCGAACCAGAGCCGAGCGGGATAAGGGCCTGTCCCTTGCCAGGCGGTGGAATGGCCTTTACCCGAACGCTGTCCTGTTTTCGGCATTTCGTATGAGTTGCGGCAACCGTTCACGCCCAGGTCAGGGGACATGGAGATCATCCCTGTTCTGCGGACCTGATGTCCGGGAATTCGCCCCCCGGCGCGTCGCGCGTGCGAGAAACTGGATGCGTGGGACAGAGGTCCGGCCACCCGGGGGAGCGCGGTGGCGGGCCGCGTTCGGACCGGAGCGTGCACGATGACCGGTGACAGACCCTACGGCCCAGGACGCGGCCGGCTCCGCGAGCGACTGGAGACGATCCGAACTCGCTCGCAGAAGTCCACTTCGTGGCGGTCCATGACGGAATACGTCGCCCGGCTGGTGAACCGCGAGGGCTTCGTGCCGGTCAAGGCCAAGCTGTCACCGGAGGACATCAGGTTCCTCGCCTCCGCCCGCGACGACGTGATCGCCTTCTGCGAGATGGGGGTGCGCCTGGTCGACATGCACCAGCCACGCGACGCCGGCGGCATATCCAGCGATCCGCACAGTCCGATCCGCCGCTGCCGCGCCTGCATGTGGCGCTGGCCGTGCCCGACCTTCCTCGCCGTGGAGGAGGCCGTGGACCGGCCGCCCGGGTCCTGACGGCCGCCTCCCGGCGGCCGGACCCCGCGGCCGGTCCACGGTCATCAGCCGCGGTCATCAGCCGCGGTCGTCAGCCGCGGTCGTCAGCCGCGGTCGTCAGCCGCTGCGGCCGACGCGGACGCCGAGCTGCGCGCCCTTGCCCCCCACACCGGCCGTCGAGGCCCCGAAGCTCACCGAGCCGGACCCGGTGACGCCGCCGGCGACGCCCTTGAGGACGCTCACCGCCCCGTCGGTGCCGTTCTCCTTCGGCGCTCCCGCGATCAGGTCCGCGCGGCCGTCGCCCGTGACGTCGAGCAGGCTCACGGTCCAGCCGAACGAATCGCCGGTCTCCGCCGCACCCGCGACACCGGGGTAACTCTGCGAGACGGCCTGGGAACCGGTGCCGGTGAGCCCGGTACCGGAGCCGTACAGCAGCACCGCCTCGCCGGCCTGCGCCTTGCCGCTGACACGCCGCCCGGGAACTCCCACGGCGAGGTCGGACCTGCCGTCGTGGTTGATGTCACCGGCGGACAGCGCGTAGCCGAACCGGTCACCCGTCGCGGTCGCGCCGGGCACGCCCGCGGTCTCCTGGTTGATCATGTAAGCGCTGCTCAGGGTGACGCCCGCGTCACCCTTGAAGATCGTCACATGGCTGTGCGCGCGACCGCTGTCGTCGGGTTGGCGGCGAAGACATCGGTCCACACGTCGAAGCCGGAGCGGTACTTCGGGTCGGCCTTGGAGTCCTGCCAGCCCAGGATCAGATCGGGCTTGTGGTCGCCGTTGACGTCGCCGACCACCGGGATGACCGCGTCCTCGGAGGCGGCCGCGGTCGCCCGCACCTGCCGTCCGGCCCCCCGGACCGGCTTGCCGCGGCCGACCGGCTGGAATGCCTGCGCTGCACGCTGATTCGACGGCTTGGAGGTGAACGTCCAGAAATAGGCGTCACCGGGCGAGGTATCCACCTAGTCGGTCCATCCGTCGCCGTCGAAGTCTGCCGCCGCGAGCGAGAAACCGAAGTGGTCACCGGTCTCGGCGGCTCCCGGAACCCCGGCGCTGTCCTGGCTGAAAACCTGCTTCTTCTTGAGATTCGGGCCCGACTTCGACCCGTACACGATCGTCACAAAACCGGCGCTCGTCTTGCTGCCGACCTTGCCGTACGGGCTCCCGAGCGCCAGATCGGGATAGCCGTCGCCGTTGAAGTCGTACGCCTTGGCCGACTTCGCCGTGGCCGTGACGGCGGCCTTCGCCGTGGCCGTCACCGGAACGGGCGACGCGTGTGCGGCACCGGCCACTCCCGCTGCCCCAAGGGCGGTGACCGCGGACACGGCCAGCGCACGCGCGAAAACGCGTTCTCTCACCAAACCTCCTAAGATCCCCCCGCGCAGTGGCGCGTGACAGTCAGGAGACGTCGAAGATTTACGACCGGTTTACCTTCGCGCGGTGACCTCTTGAATTGTTGTCAAAATTTCTGCGGCCGCCCACAGGGACAGTTATTACGGATCCCGCACACCGTGCCGTCAACCGATGACGGCTTCGCCCGACGCGGTTAGCGTGCGGGTCATGCGCGTTCTCGTGACCGGCTCCGCCGGATTCATCGGCTCCCACATCGTCGAGACGCTGCGCGAGCACGGCCACAACGTCCAGACGCTCGACCTGCGGACGGGCGAGGACGTACGCGACGAGACGACCGTCGTGCGCTGCCTGGCCGGCGTGGACGCGGTGTGCCATCAGGCGGCGAAGGTCGGGCTCGGCGTGGACGTCTCCGACCTGCCGGCATACGCCTCCGCGAACGTCCTGGGCACCGCCGTACTCCTCGCCGGGATGGCGCGTGCGGAGGTCGGACGGCTCGTGCTGGCGTCGTCGATGGTGGTGTACGGCGAGGGCGCGTACGACTGCCGAACCCACGGCCGGGTGCGCCCGGGACCGCGTGCCGTCGGCGACCTGGCCGCGGGCCGCTTCGAACCGCGCTGCCCCTCGTGCGGCGAGCCGCTGACACCCGGCACCGTCGGCGAGGACGCGCCACTGGATCCCCGCAACGCCTACGCGGACACCAAGCTCGGCCAGGAACACCTCGCGGCGTCATGGGCGCGGGCCACCGGCGGGACGGTCGTGGCCCTGCGCTACCACAACGTGTACGGTCCGCGGATGCCGCGCGACACCCCCTACGCGGGCGTCGCCGCGATCTTCCGGTCGTGTCTCGAACGCGGAGAACGGCCCCGGGTGTTCGAGGACGGCGGGCAGCGACGCGACTTCGTGCACGTACGGGACGTCGCCCGCGCCAACCTTCTCGCGCTGGAGTCGCTCCGGGTTCCGGCCGCGGCCGGCGCGCTTCGGCCGTACAACGTGGCGAGCGGCGAGCCGCACACCATCGAGGAGATGGCGATCGCGCTGGCGAAGGCGTACGGCGGCCCGGACCCGGTCGTGACCGGCGACTACCGTCTCGGCGACGTACGGCACATCGTCGCCGCGCCGGATCTGGCGGCCACCGAAGTCGGCTTCCGCTCCTCGATCTCCTTCGCCGATGGAACGGCCGAGTTCGCCCTACGCGCGTGACGGTCAGCGACCGGGGACCACCTGCCCGACCTGCCGTCAACCGCGCCGTTCCGAGCGCCGTTGGCGCCGCGCCGTCCCCCGCCCAGGAGGTCTCAGGTCAGGCGCCGAGCGGCAGACGTACGACGAAGCGGCAGCCGGCCCCGGCATTCGACACGCCGATCTGACCCGCGTGGGCCTCGACGATGCCGCGGGCGATGGCCAGGCCGAGGCCCGCCCCGCCACCGGGCGTACGCGCGGCCTCGCCGCGGAACGCCACGTCGAACAGGCGCGGCAGGTCCTCCTCGGGAATGCCGCCGCACGCGTCCGACACGGTGACACACGCCATGCCGTGCTCGACTCCGGCGACGATCTCGACACCACCGTCCGCCGGGGTGTGCCGGATGGCGTTGACCACGAGGTTGCGGAGCGCCCGGCCCAGCTCGGCCGCGTCCACCTCGACGGGAAGGACGTCCTGCGCCTGGCCGCGGAGCCGTACGCCCTTCGCGCGCGCGAGCGGTTCGGTACCGGCCACGGTCTCCGAGACGAGGTCGCCCAGCCCGATCCGCTGCCGCGACAGCCGCAGCGCACCCGCGTGGATCCGGGACAGCTCGAACAGGTCGTCCACCATCGCGGCCAGCCGGTCGGCCTCCGCGCCCATCTGCGCGTGGTAGCGGTGCACGGTCACGGCGTCCGCCACCACCTCGTCCTCGAGCGCCTCGGCCATCGCCCGCAGGCCCGCCAGCGGCGTACGCAGGTCGTGGCTGACCCAGGCGACGAGCTCGCGGCGGCTCGTCTCGAGGGCACGTTCGCGCGCGTGCGCGGCCTCCAGGCGGTCGTACGCGGTGGACAGCTCTGCCCCGAGTTCGGCCAGCTCGGCGGGGAGCGTACGCGCCGGCGGGGTGAACCGCCCCGTGTCGCCGGCCCGGCGTACGGCTTCGAGCAGCGAACGGCTGCCGCCGATCAGCCGGTGCCCGAGCAGCAGCGAGACGCCGAGTCCGACGAGTCCCGCGATGGCCGTGACGGTGAGCGCCACGGACCGGTCATGGTCGGTGATCAGCATCTTCAGAGTGATCGCCACGATGCCGGCCACCGTGGCGAGGACGGTCGCGGCCGACACGATGGCGAGCAGGATCGCGATAGAACGGCCGCGAAGGGCGTACAGCGTTGCGACACCGATGCCGCCGGCGACCAGGGCGGCGCCGGCGGCGTACGCCGCGACCTCGGCGAATGCGTGGGGAGGGATCATGTGGTGGGCTCGTATCGGTAGCCGACGCCCCACACGGTGAGGATCCGGCGGGGGGCGGTCGGGTCTTGTTCGATCTTCTCTCTGAGCCGGCGTACGTGAACGGTCACGGTGGAGGAGTCGCCGAACTCCCAGCCCCAGACCTTCTCCAGCAGGTCCGCGCGGGTGTAGGCCTGCCGGGGGTGGCGCATCAGGAACGCCAGCAGGTCGAACTCGCGGGCGGTGAGGGAGATCTCCTTTTCGCGGAGGCGCACCTCGTGCGCGCCGGTGTCCACGGTCAGGTCGCCGTCGGTGGTCGTCTCCCCAGTGGGGGCCGGCACGGCGCGGGCCCTCCGGAGCACGGACCTGACGCGCAGGGCCAGTTCGCGGGGGCTGAACGGCTTCGTGACGTAGTCGTCGGCGCCGGTCTCCAACCCGACGAGCCGGTCGGTCTCCTCGCCCAGCGCGGTGAGCATGACGATGGGCACCGGCCACCGCTCGCGGAGCCGCCGGCATACCTCGAGTCCGTCGATGCCGGGCAGCATGAGGTCGAGGACGACCAGGTCTGGTGACTTCTCGGCGGCGGCGTGCAGGGCGGCATGCCCGTCGGCGACGCAGTGCACCTCGTGCCCGTCGCGGATGAGGTACCGGGCGACGACCTCGGCGACGGTGGGATCGTCGTCGACGACGAGGATGCGACCGGTCTCGGAGTTCACCATGGCGACCTCACCAGTGCCTGGAGCAGGAGGGCGATCACCGCCTGCGCGAGAAGCAGCGCGCGCGCCGGAGCCCGATGGACGGCCGCCGCGGCCGTCATCCACGCAGCGTACGGCAGCCAGATCCGCTCGACCTCCCCCCTGGTGACCCCGGAAAGATCGAGCGCGAGGGTGCCGAGCAGTGCCGCGAAGGTGAGCGCGCCGAGCCTTCCAACGTGAGGGTCGTCCCGGTCCTGCTCCGGCCGGGTGGGGACCACCCTCACAAGGGCAACGGCGCGCCGCAGCACGTACGGCAGCGCCTGGGCGGCCGCCGGCCCGATGAGCAGCGCGAGGACGGCGAGGTCGCCCACGAGGAAGTACGCGTACGGACGTCGTGATCCCGCCCCCGCGGCCCAGGCGGCGTGGGTGGCGGCCATCCCGTCCCACCAGGAGAATCCTGCGAGCGTCACGGTGACCGGAACGACCAGGCAGCCGGCGACGAGCGCCAGTACGACCGGCCGGCTCGGGCGCGTCAGGACGAGCACGGCGAGCGGTAGGGCGAAGATCGAGAGCAGGCCGTAGCTGAGGTACGGCAGCGACCCGAGCAGCAGACCGCCCGCGAACGAGCTCGCGACCGCGACCGGCTGCGGCAGCCCGCCCTGGGAGACGTCGCCCGCGGACGACAGAGTTATCCACAGGTTGTGGACTCTCTTGCCCATGCGATCCACAGGACGAGAGGATTGATGTGGGATGCACCCCCCGGGTGGGAGGGGGCCGGGCCTCAAAGCCCCGATGGCGAGCAGTGCCACCCCCCACGCGGCCACCCCCAGAAAGAGCGCGTCCATGCTGGTAGCCACCCATATCGCGGTGGGCGCGAGCACCAGGAAGGGCACCGCGCGGCGGGCGTGACCGTCCCCGGCGAGGGCCCGCACCGTGACCGCGACGGCGGCCGTCGCCGAGCTGCCCGCGACGATCACAAGGGCCGCGGCCCAGCCCGCGCCCTTGAGCCCTGTCCACTGCGTTGTCCACAGGATCAGCATCGGCAGCGGCGGATGCCCCTTCACGTGCGTGGGGTACTCCTGCAGGTGCCGCGTGAAGCCGCGCAGCCAGCCCAGCGGGTCGTCGCCCATGGCGGGCAGCCCGGCCAGATACTCGGTCGGCGCGGTCAGCGGGCGGCCGATCCCGTCCGGCATCTGGAGCACCACCGCCCAGACCACTGATCCGAGCCAGGCCACTGTGAGCAGCGCCCACCAGGGCAGCCGCCGGGCCGCGACCGGCAGCACCACGACGGCGGCCACGGCAACCGCCGCAGCCGGCATCAGCGGGCCGATGAGCAGCCGGGCGTGTGCGTGCAGGGGCGGCAGCGCGTCCACCGGCAGTGCCCCGGCCCGGCGGAGCACGGCGCCCACGGCGAACGCGACCACGATGAGGCCGGCCCATGCGGCGAGCCATCCCCGGGCCGGGGCGTCTCGCCCGGCACCATGGGGTTCACCACCCGCGCCAGGGCCTTCCCCGCCCGCAGCCGCGTCCCCGCCAGGGCCCGGGGACGGCTCCGCAGGCTCGCGGGCGGAGCCCGGGTGGTCTCGTCTCGAGCGGGGCCCGCGCACCGGCACATGGAAGCTGATCACGCCATCACACTAGGGCTGACCTGGGTGGATCTCCGGGGTTCGTCATCACTCCGTAAGGGTTGATCAGGCCCTCCCCGGCGTAGCGTCACCGTCATGATCGAGGTCGTACTGCCCTGTCTGGACGAGGCCGCCGCCCTGCCGTGGGTACTGACCCGGATGCCGGACGGCTACCGCGCGATCGTGGCGGACAACGGCTCCGCGGACGGATCGGCGGAGATCGCGGCCGCGCACGGCGCGCGCGTCGTCCACGAGCCGCGGCGCGGCTTCGGCGCGGCCTGCCACGCCGGACTGCTCGCCGCCACCAGCGACATCGTCTGCTTCATGGACGCGGACGCCTCCCTCGACCCGGCCGAGCTCCCCACGGTCGTGGACCTCCTGACCGACGCCGACCTCGCGCTCGGCCGCCGCCGCCCCGTGACGCGCGGCGCGTGGCCACCGCACGCCCGCATCGGCAACGCCGTCGTCGCCAGGCGCGTCGGGCTGCGCGACATTGGCCCGATGCGGGCCGCCCCTCGCGAACGCCTGCTCGACCTCGGCCTCACCGACCGGCGATCCGGCTATCCCCTGGAGATGGTCGTGCTCGCCGACCGCCGCGGCTGGCGGATCGCCGAGACGGACGTGGCCTATCACCCGCGGGCCGGCCGCTCCAAGGTCACCGGGACGGTACGCGGCACGCTCCGGGCCGTGCGCGACATGCACCGGGTGCTGGACGCGCGATGACCGAGCCAAGCATGGGAATCGATGAGCACAGCACCCTGGTCATGCCTCCGAGGAAAAAGCGCCCATGACCACGCTGCTCGTCATCGCCAAGGAGCCGGTGCCCGGCCGGGTGAAGACCCGGCTCACGCCGCCGTACACGCCGGTCCAGGCCGCCGCGCTCGCGGAGTGCGCGCTGGCCGACACGCTCGACGCCGTCGCCGGCACCCCGGCGAGGCGCCGCGTGCTGGCCCTCGCCGGCCGGCCCGGCCGGTGGCTGCCCCCGGGCATCGAGGTGGTTCCGCAACGCGGCGACGGGCTCGACGAGAGGCTCGCGCACGCCTTCGCCGAGGCGGCCGGCGCCTCCGTGCTGATCGGCATGGACACGCCGCAGGTCACCTCAGCCATGCTCGCCCGGGCGATCAGGCGGCTCGACGACAGCGACGCGGTGTTCGGGCCGGCCGCCGACGGCGGGTTCTGGCTGCTCGGGCTCCGCGACCCCGACCCGCGCCTCCTGATCGGCGTGCCGATGTCGCGTTCCGACACCGGGACCCGCCAGCTCGCCCGGCTACGCGGGCTCCGCGTCGCGACGCTCGAAACGCTGATCGATGTGGACACCGCCGCCGACGCCGTACGCGTGGCCGCGCAGGCGCCCGGCACCCGATTCGCGGCCGCCATGGAGAGGACATGATCGGCCGGCTGTACGAGGGGTCGCTCGCCGGGTTCGGCCCGGTCGAGATCGAGCACGCCGACGGGCGCCGGGAACGGCTCCCTGTCGACCAGTGGCGGGACGGGCGCCCGGGGGACAAGGCGCTGCTGGACCGCTGCGCGGGGCCGACCCTGGACGTCGGATCCGGACCGGGACGGCTCACCGTCGCTCTCGCCGGGCGCGGCCTGCCCGTCCTCGGCATCGACGTCACGCCGTACGCGGTGGAGCTGACCCGCGCGGCGGGCGGGCTGGCGCTGGTCCGCGACGTGTTCGACCGGATCCCGGGTGCCGGGCGCTGGTCGACCGTGCTGCTCGCGGACGGCAACATCGGCATCGGCGGCGACCCGCCCACGCTGCTGGGACGTGTCGCGACCCTGCTCGGCCGGAGTGGCCGCGCCATCGCCGAGTTGGGGGAGACGACGCACACCGAATGGATCCGCCTGCGCGACGACCGGCAGGTGAGCGACTGGTTCCGCTGGTCACACGTTGGCGCCGACGCGATCGGCGAATGTGCCGGAGCGGCCGGCCTGGCCGTGGCCGGCGTCTGGACGGAAGCGTCGCGATGGTTCGCCGAACTGACCTTGCCCGGCTGACCGCCGCCGTCCGCCACCGTCCGCCTGACGACGATCATTGTTCTGATCGGTCCGGGAAGCGCTGCCGTCGCCGTGCTCAACGCGTACTCTCACCTGATGAGTAGGACGATTCTCACGGTTCTCGGCGTTCTGCTGTCGATCTGGCTGCTTTTCACGGTCATCGGCATGATCATTGCCACGTTGAAGTTCCTCATCTGGGTCGGCCTCCTCGCGATCATCGTGGCGGTGGTCCTGACCGTGCTCGGCAGGCTGGCCAAGAGCAAATAGCAGGGCCTTTCGCGCCATGTCGAAGGGGGAGCATGGTTCCGTTCCAGCCCGGGCCGCCGTGATCAGGCCCGCTGGGTCATGGAGTAGCGGAGACGGCGCATCGGGTTGTCGATCTCCGGGCTGAGACCCCGGCACCTCGAACGGCTCGCCGACCCGCCCGGCGAAGTCGGATCCCCGGGAGCCCAGGGAAACGCGGGCCCGGCGGGATCGCCCCGGCCGATACAGGCCGGGCGGAAAACTCCTGCTCAACGTGGGCGACTAAGCTCACAAATGTGACTCATGCCTACCGCGTCGACAGTGAGGTCGGCCTCCTCAGGACTGTTCTCCTGCACCGGCCGGGCGCGGAGCTCAAACGTCTCACCCCCCGCAACAACGACCAACTTCTGTTCGACGGCATCCCGTGGGTCGGACGTGCGCAGCAGGAGCACGACGCCTTCGCCCAGGCGCTCCGCGACCACGACGTCGAGGTGCTGTACATCACCGAGCTCCTGCAGGACACGCTTGAGTATCAGCCCGCGCGGGACGAGGCCATCGCCAGTGTGCTGGACGATCCCAGGCTCGGCGACCAGCTCCGCACGATCGTGGACGGCTTTCTCGCCGATATGCCCCCTGAGGACCTCACCCAGGTACTGGTGGCCGGGCTGGCGCACGAGGAGCTGAAGACCGGCCGCGGTCTGGTCTACCAGCTCATGGACCGGCACGACTTCGTCATCGACCCGCTGCCCAACCTGCTGTTCACCCGTGACTCCAGCGTGTGGATCGGCGACCGGGTCGCCGTGACGAGCCTCGCCATGCGGGCCCGCAGGCGTGAGACCGCGCTGACCCGCCTGATCTACCGGCACCACCCGCGCTTCGACGCCGCGCAGCCGCTGTACGACCCCGGCCTGGAGCACATCGAGGGCGGCGACGTCCTGCTCCTCGCACCGGGCGTGCTGGCCATCGGCACCGGCGAGCGTACGACTCCGGCCGGCGTGGAGCGGCTGGCCCGGCGCGTGTTCCAGACGGGGCTGGCGCACACCGTGCTCGCGGTCCCGATCGCGCAGGATCGCGCCACGATGCACCTCGACACCATCTGCACGATGGTCGACGTCGACAAGGTCGTGATGTACCCCGCGGTGGCCTACTCCCTGAACGCCTACACGGTCACCAAGGACGGCGGCGACCTGCGGGTCTCGCGGGCGCGCCCGTTCTTGGAGGCGGCCGCGCAGGCGATGGGCATCGACCGGCTCCGCGTGATCGACACCGGGCTCGACCCGGTGACCGCCGAACGCGAGCAGTGGGACGACGGCAACAACACCCTCGCCCTGGGCCCGCGGCTCACCGTCGCCTACGAGCGCAACATCGAGACCAACGCCCGGCTCGAGGCGGCGGGCATCGAAGTGATCAGGATCCAGGGCAGCGAGCTCGGCAGCGGCCGTGGCGGCCCGCGCTGCATGTCCTGCCCCATCCTCCGCGATCCCGCCTGAGGCACGGCCCGGGACCCGTTGGAAACGCTCGGATGCCGGCGACGGGGGCGCGCCGGCATCCGAGCGTGAGCGTCACCCTAGCGCGTCTGGTGCAGGATGCTCTGCGTGGGTTGTCCCGGGGTCATCGTGAGGCCGTTGGACGCGTGCGGGGAGTGCAGGGTCGCCCAGACGGTCGTGCCGCTGTCCTCGTGGAGCACTCCCCACCCGTCGGAGAGAGTCTCGACGATGCCGAGTCCCCGGCCTCCGAGCGAGGACAACGTGGCACGTGCCCGGCGCGGCTCGGTCGTGGCCCCGCCGTCGCTGACCGCCAGCTGAACGAGATCGCCCTCCCTCGACCACGCCACCCTGATGTCCCCGGACGGGAGCGGGCGTGCGTGGCGGAGCGCGTTGCTGATGAGTTCACTGAGGATCACCGCCGCGTCATCGGCGGTCTCCTCATAGACGCCGGATGCGAGGAGTTCAGCGGACAGTCGCCTCCGCACCATCGAGACACTCGACGGTGTGTGCGGCAGAAAGACGATGCTCGACGTCCTCACCTCCCCCAGGGGGCGGCGGAACTCGTCCCGGACACTCCCCGTAACGTCACCCCGGTACGACCGAAATGCCCAGTTAAAGCGGTCGGAAACCCCGTCACAGGAATCCATTGCCAACACGACGGGTAACTGTGACCTCCGCCACGCGCGAAACAATGGCGAAGATGGCCCCAGTACGACCAGTATGGGGGATTACGGAGTGTTACCGGAATGTGGGAGGGTGAAGCGCATGCACGTGCCGGCCGCACTGCCCGCACGGTCGTGCGCGGAGACCTCACCGTGCTGGGCGCGGGCCAGCCGGCGCACGATGTAGAGCCCGAGCCCAAGGCCGCCGAACCGCCTCCGGTCGCCGGCCTCGCCCTGTACGAACCGCCCGAACACGCGCTCCCGGTCGCCCGGCGCGATGCCGACCCCGTCATCCTCGACGGTCACGACGATGACGTCGTCCTCGGCGCGGGCCCGCACGGTGACCGTGCCACCCTCCGGGGAGTACTTCACGGCGTTCTCCAGCAGCTGCCCGACGATGATGTCGGTGGCCATGGCGTCACCCAGGGCATGGGGCATTTCGCCTGAGACCTCCAGCTCCACCGTGTGCTGCTCCGACATCCCGCGGAAGCCGTCCACCGCGCCGCGCAGCAGGCGGCCCAGGTCGAAGGGCTCGCTCGTCACCGCGAGCCCGTCCGGCATCGTCCGGGAGTACAGCAGATTGTCGACCAGGGTCCCGAGCGAGTGCGCGCGCTCGGCGATCGTCGCGACCGCCTGCCGCCGGTCGGCGTCACCGAGCTTCTCCCACCGGTTGACCAGTGTCTTGGCGAACCCCTGCACGACGGTGATCGGAGTGCGCAGCTCGTGGCTGGTCATCGAGAGGAAGAGATCCTTGGCGGCCTCGAGCGACTTGGCCTCGGTCACGTCGCGGAAGTCCACGACGATCTCGTCGTGGTCCTCGATCGCGGCGTGCAGCACGTTGAGCCACAGCCCCGGCTCGGCCTCGATCGTCGGCTCCGCGTCCGGCGCGGGCAGCGGGAACGGCAGCGGCCGTCCGATGACGTCGGCGGGCGCGATCCCGGTGATCAGGCGAGCCGCCGGATTCCACTGCCGGACGATGCCGTCGCGGTCGAGCACGGCGATGCCGTCCGCGCTGGCCTCGATGACGGCCCGCTCGTGCTTCCGCTGCTTGACCACCTCGGCATAGCTGACCGCGTTGCCGACGACGACGCCTGCGTGCCCGGCGAACAGTTCGAGCAGCTCCAGCTCGATGTGGCCGGCCTTACGGCCGGAGAACAGGGCGTACAGCGCGCCGTACGGCTGCCCGTGCACACTCGAGACGCCGAGCGCGATCGTGTGCAGGCCCTCCAGCTCGGACCAGATGAGCTCACCGAGGCTGCGGGTGTCGGCGGTGGCCAGCATGACGGTGCGGCCCGAGCGCAGCAGCTCGCCGACCAGGCTGCTGCGCAGGTCGGCGGTGGTGCCGCGCAGGGTTTCCGGCAGCCCGCTCATGCCGACGAGACGCAGGACACTGGCCGGCTGCTCGATGAGCACGAAGCCGGCGGCGTCCGCGCCGGTCAGCTCGATGACGCTGGCGGCGATGCGGTCGAGGACCGCGGGCAGCTCCAGCTCCGCGTTGAGGTCGGCCACCACGTCGTTGAGCCGCCGCACCAGACGGATGCGCTCGGCGGTGTGGTGCTGGACGGCCTCGTCCTCCTCAATGCTGCGGTAGAAGGCGACCCAGCCGAGCAGCTCGCCGTCGTCCGCGCGCATGCAGCTGACGACGGCGCGCGTGTCCATCATCCGGCCGCCCCGGTGCAGCCGCCGGGTGGCGAAGGAGATGTGCCCTCCCTCACGCACCCGTTCGAGCACCGCCCGGTGCTCGGCGGTGTACTCCTCGGGGATCGTGCGCAGCGGCCTGCCGATCGCCTCCTCGGCGCTCCATCCGAAGAGCCGCTCGGCCGCCGGGTTCCACAGGCGTACGGTCAGGTCGGCGCCCAGCGCGATCATTGCGTCGGCGGCCGAGGCCACGGCCGCGCGCATCGTCGCGTCGGAGGTGTCCACGTGGCCATAGTGCCACCGGCCGACGGCGAATCGGTTGCGAATCGCTTCTATGCGAAGGTCAGCACCACTCCGCACTTACGGCACCGCTTCTGGTTCGGAGCCGTCTGCTCCCAGTCGTGATCACACTGCGCCACTGTGATCTCCTCCCGACGTGGTGACTACGCCCCTTCCTCATCAAGGATGCGGCCGGACCCCGGGTGCGTGTGAGTGATTCGCCACGGAGTGTCAACTCCGGGAGAGCGCTCCGATCACCCCCGTGACCAGAGCCGCCACCGCGAACGACAGGAGCGACGCGCTCATCCAGCTGGGCGGCGTGAACCCCATCGCGCTCTGCGCGTGCGTCCACAGCCGCGACCACCAGCCGACGTTACCGGGATTGACCAGCTGGTACGCCGCGATGCCGGCCGCCCACGCAACGATCATCGCCCAGCGCGCGGGCGAGCGGTCCGACACGTCCCAGCCGCGCCGCCCGGTGAAGCAGAAGAAGTCGACGGCGAGGACCCCGAGCATCGGCACGAACACCGATCCGATGAGCGTCAGGAAGCCGGAGTAGTTGTTCATGTTCAGGGCGAGGGCCAGCACCGTGGTCAGGGCCCCCAGCACGACCGTGAGCAGCCGGCGGTCGACCCGCGGCACCAGGTTCTGGATCGACATGGCCGTGGAGTAGACGTTCGCGAACGACTGGTCGACCTCCCGCAGCACGAACACGGCGAAGAACAGGGTCCCGAGCGCGACATGCTGGAACGGGCCGAACACCTTGGCCGAGTCGCCCGCCACGAGCGCGAGCGCCAGCAACCCGAGGACGTACGCGACGATCTGCGTCAGCCCGTACGCGACGCCGGCCGCGCCGAACGCGGCCTTCTCCGACCGCGAGTGCCGGGTGTAGTCGGCGGCCATCGGCACCCAGGAGATCGAGACCGCCAGGGCCGCGTCCGCGCCGACCCAGAAGTGGCTCCACGACCCGTGCCCCAGGTCGGGCAGCGGCTGGCGCACGAGCTGGACGTAGAAGTAGACGAGTGCGACGACGACGGCCGTGGTGACGTAACGGCGCAGCAGCCGTACCGAGCCGAGCGGCCGGATGGTCAGCACGGTGGTGATCACGCCGGCCACGACGACGTACGCCCAGTGCGGGCCGCCGCCGAAGAGCTGGCCGGCCGCGTCGGCGATGACGATCAGCTCGAAAGTGCCCCAGCCGATCATCTGCAGGATGTTGAGCACCGTCGGCACGTACGACAGCCGGGTCCCGAACAGACCCCGCAGCAGCATCATGGCCGGAACCCCGGCCCGGGTGCCCGGCACCGCCGCCAGGCCGAGCATGACGCCGCCGATCGCGGTTCCCACGATCATCGCGACGATCCCGGCCATGATCGGCAGCTGCGGTGCGCCGTTCGCGTCCGGCGCCAGCACCGTGACGGCGCCCGAGAAGGCGAGCAGGCTCACGCCCAGATTGGCCCAGAACGCACTCTGATCCCAGAAGCTGAGAACCTTCGGGGCCGGCTCGTCGAGCGTGTACGGGGCCTCATCGCTCGGTCGTTCGACGACAGTGCTCACAGAGCACGCTCCCTACGCCGGCATTACCCGGTCAGGTTCGAGCGGTCGGTGGCACTGTGAAGCCACCCTCTCAGCCCGGTTGGCGCCCGAGCTCCCGCGGTATCAAGTTGGACGGTGACAATGTACCGGTCCTAGGCGACGTATGGCTCTGCGCCTGATTCGCTCACCATGGGGCGACCCGCCGCCTCCCACGCCTGCATCCCGCCGTCCACGTTGGACGTCTTCCAGCCCGCGTTGTTGAACGCCGTCACGGCCTGGGCCGAGCGCCCGCCGGACCGGCAGACGACGTAGACGTCACGGTCGCCCGGCACCTCGCTCGCGCGGGCGCCGAGCTCGCCCAGCGGGATGTGCACGGCGTCCGGCGCATGACCGGCCCGCCACTCATCGTTCTCTCGCACATCGAGAAGGTATGCGTCATCCGGGACCGTGGCGGCGGCCACCCCCGGGACCTGGTTCTTGAAAAGATTCACATGTCCACGGAACCACGTGCCACCGGTCGGAGTCGAATCGTCATGAGGCAACCTCTATCGAGACTGGGAAGGACGGCCGTGGTCGTGCCCGGCATCGCCGCGGCCCTGATCCTGACCGGCTGCAAGGACGGGCAGGGCGCCGCGAAGCCCCAGCCGAGCGACCAGACCTCACAACCCGCACAGAGCACGACACCAGGAACACCCGGAACACAGCCGCCGACGTCACAGCCCAGCGGGCAGCCGACGACGGAGGCCACGACCAGGCTGACCATCACGGTGCGCATGTCGCCGACGGCGAAACCCATCACACGCACCCTCACCTGCGACCCGGTCGGCGGCGACGTCCCGCGCCCAGCCGACGCGTGCGCGGCGCTGGCCAAGGCCGCCGCGGCCAAGGGCGATCCGTTCGCGCCCACGCCCAAGGGCCAGATGTGCACCCAGATCTACGGCGGCCCGGAGGTCGCCACCGTGACCGGCACCTACAACGGCAAGAAGGTCAACGCCACGTTCAACCGCAAGAACGGCTGCGAGCTGAAGCGGTGGGGCGACCTCGCCCCGCTCTTCGGCCCGCTTCCGCCCGTCCGCTGACCACGCGGTAGTCCCCGCACCTCCCCGCACGGTCACCGGATCGAGTCGCGCCAACAGCCCCTGGGGCCCTGCGGGCCCCAGGGGCGACCTCACTTGAGCAGCCGGGACATCCTGCGGTCGGCGAGCGGCTTTCCGCCGGTCTGGCAGGTGGGGCAGTACTGCAGCGCCGAGTCCGCGAAGGACACCTCTTTGATCGTGTCGCCGCAGACCGAGCACGTGCCGCCGGCCCGCCCGTGCACCCGCAGACCCTGCTTCTTCTCACCCTTGAGGTCCTTGGCCGCCAGGCCCCTGGAGCGTTCGACGGCGTCGCCCAGTGTGGTGATCATCGCGTCGTACAGCGCCGCCACCTCATCGTCGCCGAAGCTCGCGGCGAGCTTGAACGGCGACATCTTGGCAGCGTGCAGCACCTCGTCGGAGTAGGCGTTGCCGATCCCGGCGATCACGCTCTGGTCGCGCAGCACGCCCTTGATCTGGGTACGGCGGCCGCCGAGGATGCCCTTCAGCGTCTCGACGCTGAAACCGTCCCTGAGAGGGTCGGGGCCGAGCGACTTGATGCCCGGGACGTCGTACGCGTCCCGGACGGCGTACACCGCGAGTCTCTTCCGCGTGCCCGCCTCGGTCAGGTCGAACCCGCAGCCGCCGTCGAGGTGGACGCGCATGGCCAGCGGGCCCCTGCCCGGTTTCGGTGGCGGCGCCGGCAGGTCGTCCCTCCACCGCAGCCAGCCGGCCCGGGCCAGGTGGACGACCAGGTGAAGGCCGTCCACGTCGAAATCCAGGAACTTTCCGTACCGCCCGACGCCGGTGATCGTGAGGCCGCTCAGCGCGGTGATCGGCGGGTCGTACGTCTTCAGTGACGAGATCGCGACGACGTCGATCCGGGCGACCGCCCGGCCGGCCGCGTGGTCGCGCAGAAAGGCGGCGAGCGACTCCACTTCCGGCAGCTCCGGCATGCCCCAAGGCTAAGCCCTGTCCACAGCCCTGTGGACAACTCTCGGCGATCTACTCGCCGACGTTCCAGAAGGCCAGCTCGTAGCGCATGCCCGCGGTGAACAGGTCACGTGCCCGGTCGGGGTCGGGCGCGGCCTCGTCGAGCATGCCGGCGACGCGTCCGGTGAGCATCACGAATCCCGGGTCGGCGTAGGTGTCCACCCAGCGGCGGTACCGCGGCTCGGCCGGCGGATCGTCCGCGAGCTTCCGGCCGAGCGTGGAGTACCCCCACATGCACGGGTAGAGCGCCGCGAGGCCCTCACCGTACGACGCGGCCGCGTCCAGGAGGAAGGAGGTGTACGCCGCGCATACGGGCCCCTTGACCGCGGCACCGAGGTCGGCCCCGAACTCCGCGGCCAGCGCACGGTGCAGCGAGAGCTCCTCGAAGAATGTGGAGTGCGCCAGCTCGACCAGGTCGCCCAGATGCTCGTCGGGCGCCTGCCAGGCCAGCCGCGAGAACACCCGCACGTAGTCGTGCAGGAACAGGTGGTCCTGCTCCAGCCACGTCCGGAAGGTGGCCTCGCCGAGATCGCCTCGCGCGATCCCGGCGACGGTCGGGTGCTTCAGCTGTTCGTCGACCAGCGGCCGGCCGATCTCTTCGAGCTCCCTCGCCAGACTCATCCCGGCAGTGTCACACGAATACGGCCCGTCGCGGAGAATGACCTGGAAGGGACGGCAGCGGCCGCCGTGAGGAGGCGGTCACCGGTCCGTGGGCACGCTGCCCGCCGCGCAGTGCTCGACGAACGTGTCCGAGGAGGGAAAGAACACGCTCTCGTGTCCATCCTCCCAGCGGACAAGGTAGGGCGGAGCGCCTTCCACGCCATGTACCTCGATGATCACGGCCTCACGGTCCTGATCACCGACGTGATGACCCCTCACCAGCAGCGCATCGCCAGCGTTGGCTCGCATCATTCCTCCTGACGTCTGGATGAGTTCACCGTCGCGCGGGCACCTTCGGGGGGCTAGGGCCGAAGGTCCACCCCTCGCGAGCCGAAGGTCGGCCCGCCCGCGCTCCGTGCCGTACGGGGGGACCGCGGCCGGCCGCCCCCTCATCAGTGATGTCCGTCACTGACCTGACGGCTCCCGCCACCGGCGCCGTGACGCTCCGGCGACCGGACGTGGGCGTGAGGATCAGAGAAAGGTAAGAAATCGGCTACCGCGATGACTTCGTGTCATCATGACGAAGCCGTGTCACAGCGCACGGCCACAGTCCGCGGGACAAGCAGAAGAGGATCCGCCCACAGCAAGGGAGTCCGGCGGAGATGTCCCCCATGGCGCCGACCGCGGCACCGGTTTCCCCCGCATCCCAAGGCCGGGGGCAGGTCGAAACGACGAAGGGCCAGCGGCTGGTGAACGAAGTTCACATGCACACTGACCCTGGAACGTTTGTGGGGTACTGACGAAACCCTCTGACCAGCCGCGAGGCAAGACCCGCTGAGCCATCGATTCCACGCTAAGAAAGATCATGTTCCACCGGCTGCGGGACAGACCCAGAGACCGCGCCTCGGCGTCCTGGCGAGGGACCGAAGATCGAGCATGACCAGGTTGAGGCCGATCTTGAGTGGGACCCTAATTCCTGCCGCGTACCACCTGCTGAAAGCTCTGCAGAGTCTGGTGACTACTCGTCGCCAGCTTTAGGCCTGCCCGCCACGGCTCAAACCTCTACCGGGTAGGCGTCTAGGTAGCGGACGCCTCGCTGTGGTGCGATGGGCTCGCCGGTCTCGGCGTCGGTACAGGACGCTGAGAAGATGGCCTGCTCGTCCATCGGTTGGAACACGCCCTCGTTGAGGTGCCAGCCCCGTACCTCCTTGACGGGGACCTTCGCTCCGCTCGCAAGCGTGTGGGATACCTCGTTGGTGAAGGTGCGGACGATGATGCCGGCGTCTTCGCCCTCGGTGACCATGCGGTGCAGGCCAGCCGCGACCATGGGATTCTCGATCTCGACCGTTTCGTCAGCATCCACGATGACGCCAGTGCTCCAGTCGTTGACGCTCACGATGTGCGTGCCGATACCGGCCGGGGCGGTCAGGGCGCGCAGGATGCGCTGGGCCGGGCTTCCCGGCTGCACGGCCAGCGCTGCGGCGGCCAGATTCCGCGCGCGCATGATCGAGGCCGTCTGCTTATTGTCGGGGAAGACGTGCTTCCAGCCGGTGAAAGACCCGACCGCGTTGTATTCGATAACGGTCACCATGCCGTCGGTCTTTGGCGGCTGATAGTCGCAAGCGTTGCGTCCGCAGTACAGGCCCTCGTAATTGCGGGCGTAGCGGGCTGTCTTGGCCTTGACGCGGATCGAGAAACCGCACGCGGGGCACGTGACCGTGACCTTCTCGGCCTGCTCCTCGGCCCGCTTCTTCTTCTCCTGGAGGAACCAGACCGGCGGGTTCTTCCGCCACAGCTCGACCTGATCACGGGTCGGGAACTGGTTCCCATGCCGCTTGAGCATCCTGCGCGTCACCCACTGGCAACCGCCCAGCGCCTTACGGATCTCGCCGACCGTAGCGGGCTCTTCCTGCATATCCCCAAACTCCCCTGCCACGATCCGGTCCTTCGCGGCACCTCAGCCAGTCCATCTGCCGGTCCAGATCACCCTCGTCGAACGCACGAATTCCTGGATGAACGACTTCGGCAAACTCCGCCGCTGCACCGAACGACACACTGACCCCACCATATTCTTCATCGCCCTGGCCAGCGCCATCATCACCATACGTAGCCTCATCCGGCGAGCCTGGACCTTCTATCGATGGGAACCCGCCCGCGCAGCCCCCGGATCAGATGACCTACTGGCGGACGCTCTAAGCCATTTCGCCTGGTCGGTGATTGCCATGGTGGACCGCAGCCTCGTCCCTCGGCTTGGCCCGCCGCGCACCGGAGAGGAGCACCCGGTCCCCGCGCCAACCCCCCGGCAAGCAGCGCGCCCTTGCCGCGAACGCGGAAGGCCACCGCGTATCGGTCGCCGGGGCGTGTTAGACGCGAGCCGGTCAGGTCCGGACGCCGACCCGGGCCGCGAACGCTCGCAGCCCCGGCAGCGTTCCGCGCCGGTCGACGCGCAGCAGGTCGGCGGTCATGCGGCGGACCGGGGGCCGGTAGCGGACTTCGCCGGGCGCGGCGCGTTCGGCGGCGAGCAGCGAGCGGTAGCAGGCTTCGGGCTTGCCCCACTGGTGCCAGGCGCGGGCGACATCGATCCAGTACCGGCCCCGACGCTCGGCGGTGGGGATCACCGCAGGGTTGACGGACTTGGCGTGGGCGATGGCCGTGCCGTTGTCGCCGAGGACTTGGGCAATGCTGACCTGGTACAAGGCCACATTCGTCGGGCCGAACGCGGTGTGCCGGTGGTTGGCGTCACGGCCGAGCCGCATCGCGGCGGTCTTGGCGGCTGTGATGAGCTCACCGGCCAGGCCGCGATCGCCGTCGACGGCAGCCGTATAGGAGGCGACCTGCAGGAGGGTCCCGTACATCGACACCTGCTCGGCCGCGGCGGTACGGCTGGGGGCGATCTGGTCGGCGGCCTGGATGAGCAGCGCGCGGGCACGGTCTAGCCGACCGGTGCGGCGCATCACCGTGGCGACGCTGCGTTGGGCGTCGGCCAGGGTGAGCATGTCGCCGGAGGTCGCGGCGGCTTGGGCCGCGCGGTCGGCGGTCGCCCACGCGAGATGGTCGTCATTGAGCTTGACCATGAAGCCGGAGGCGACGATGTAGGTGTCGGCGAGCAGCGCGTCGGTGGCCAGGCGCTCATCGGTGTCGGCGTCCTCGCGGGTGGCGGTCGCGGTGGCGATCAGGTTGGGAAGCTCGGCGGACAGCTGGTCGTAGCGTGCGGCCTGGAACAGCGCGCGTGCCCGGCTGGTCGCGGTACGCAGCTGCGCCAGCGGTACCGGTTCGGCGTCGGCGAGGCCGTGTCCGTACAGCAGGTTTTCGATCCCACCGGCCGGATCCGATGGCCGGGACGCGCGGGCCGGGTGTTGCACGCCGATGGCACCGGCCGCGGCCAATCCTGCGGCGCCGGTGAGGAGCTCGCGTCGTCGCACCGGGTCGTCACCGTCCTCCCACTCGGGCTCGGGCACCACACTAGGCCCAGGGGCATTGACGGTCACGGTGCCCGCGCGGATCGGTGCGCGCTTTGGACGGGCGTCCTCGTCGGGGAGCAGGCCGAAGATCTGGGGCGGTAAGGCGAGCGCGCCAGCGAACCGGCGCAGCACCGTGGTGTCGGTCAATGGCGCGATGCCGCGTTCGTATCGGGAGACCTGGGAGGCTGAGTACCCGGTCCGGTGCCCGAGTTCGGCGAGCGTCATGCCCTGGGCGCGGCGGGTGGACCGTACGACCGCGCCGGCGTCGCGGCGCCCTGGTCGGTTCATCGGCTGCTCCGCACACAAAGTCCCCACCACACGGTAACCGCGGATCCCTGACAGGGCCACGGCGTTTGCGGGGAATGCAAACCGCTGCCGCATCGTGCAACACCGTGTTGGGTCCGCCAATGGTCTGGGGCTTGCTAGAGGTCACAGCACCCGTTGGAAGGGATTCAGATGAGTGAAACGGCCTTCGCGCCCGGCGAGACGGTGACGGCAGCCGAGCTGGCGCGGGCAGGGCTGCTCCTGCTCGGCGTGGGAGCGAGCGTGGATGCCACCGCGGTTTTCGTCCCCGCCGATGAGCAGGGCATGGCGCGGCCGATCCAGATCGCGGCCGGCTGCCGGATCGGTGCGCACGCGGTGATCTACGGCGGCGTACGGCTCGGCGAAGGCGCCCGGGTTGAGGAAGGTGTCATCGTCGGCAAGCCGGAAACCGGCTACGCGGTCGGGCACATCTACCCGGGCGCCGGCGCGGACACCGTGATCGAGCCGCAGGCGACCCTGCGGTCCGGTGCGATCGTCTACGCCGGCGTCCAGGTAGGCGCGGCAACGCTGGTCGGGCATCAGACGCTGCTGCGTTCGTTTGTGACCGTGGGCGCCGACACCCAACTCGGTCACAACCTTACGGTCGAACGCGCCACCCGCATCGGTGACGGCGTCCGGTGCTCCCCGGGCAGCCACCTCACCAGTTCGTGCGTGCTGGCCGACCGAGTCTTCCTCGGCGCCGGGGTCCGCACGATCAACGACCGGGAACTGATCTGGCGCGAGACGGACCGGCAGCCGGAGCTCGAGCCCCCTCGCTTCGAGTACGGCGCGAAGGTCGGCTCGGGCTCCACGATCCTGGCCGGCGTCGTCATCGGCGAGCACGCCTTGGTCGGCGCCGGGGCAGTGGTCACAAGCGATGTCCCGGCCGGCGCCACGGCGTACGGTGTGCCGGCGCGCGTCCACGCCCGGCGCGACAACGCCGGGGCGGCATCATGACCGGCATTCCGCCCGTGGCCGGGCGGGCGATGGCCTGGATCGCCTCGCTGCGGTCCGGGCTGCCCGAGGTCGCCGAGCTTGACCTGCGGTGGTTGCAGCGCTTCGAAACCGTGCTGACCGGCCTGCTGGCCACCTACCCCATCGACCCGACCGTCGAGCCAGAGTCGCGCAGTCGGCGGCTCCTGCGGATCCGTGGTGAGCTGGCCCGGACAGGACATCTGGGCGCCGCGGTCGCGGTCCGCGACGGTGGATGCGGACGGGCGATGGTGATCCAGACGCTGATGCAGTTCATTTGCGGATACTACGACGTCGACCTACGGGATTCGATCGGACTCGGGCACGGGCGGCTGATCGCCGCCCACGCCAGCGCTCAGGTACGGGACAGGTGGCTGCCTCAGCTGCTGGCCGGAGCACTGCCCGGCATCGCGATCACGGAAGCGCACGGCGGCAGCCACCCGCAGGCCACGACCACTACAGCCACTGCCCACCCGGACGGCACCTTGGCGATCAGCGGGACGAAGATCTGGATCAGCCGCCTGGCCGAGGCCGCGGTGTTCTGCGTGTTCTTCACCGATCCGGCCGGACGGCTATCCGCTGGCGCCATCGACGCCAACGCTCCCGGCCTGCACCGGCATCCGATCCCGCCCAGTGGGCTGACCGGATGGGCCTGGGGCGAGCTGCACCTGGATGGTGTACTGCTGCGCCAGTGCGACCTACTGGGGCGGCCAGGCGAGGGCATGGCCCTATTGCGGGAGCACTTCGCGCACTACCGGCCGCTGGTCGCCGCGACGGCGCTCGGGGCGGCGGCCGCCGTGCACGACACCGTGGCCGCCCACCTGAACGCCCGCCGAAGTGCGGGCATTATCGCCGAGGTCCGTGACAACGCACTCATCACCGTCGGCCGCGCATACGCGCAGATCAACGCCGCGCTGCTGGCCGCACTGATGGCACAGCGGCTATCGGCGGCCGGTGATGAGGCCGCGGAGCTGTGGGGGTGCGCAGTCAAAGCCCACTGCGTCGACATCGCCTACACCACCACCGGCGAGCTGACCCTGCTGGTCGGCGCGCTCGGTTTCGCGGCCGACTCCGCCCTGGCCAAGGCCCGCCGGGACCTGAACGGGCTGCTGTACGCCGACGGCATCCACGACAGTCTGTATCGGACGGCAGGCCGGATGCTCACCGCCGCCGCACCGGCCACAGCGATTCAGCTCCCACGGCCCTACCAACCCCATGGGCCGCGGCTCGGACGGCTCGCCACCGCCGGCACAGCCGGGTCGGCGCCCGGAGACCGGACGCCGAACCTCAGATGATCGGGTGGCCGTTGTCCAGCGAGACCGCCGTGCCTGCGGTGACGGCGTCCAGACACGCGGCGATCCGGCGGGCCAGCAGCGCACTGGTCAGCTCAGGCACGCGCTCTCGCTCGACGAACGCGTAGGAGGCGAGTTCATCGGCCTGCAGCCGGATTCCGGCGATCTCCTCTTCGGCCAGCATCCCGCCGTCGTAAACCAGCATTAGCCCCTCAGGACGTTCCGGCCGCGACGGCACCCAGTCAACCGCCAAGACGCGCCCGACCGGCCGATCCAGACCGAGTTCCTCAAGCACCTCCCGGCGACACGCCGAAGTAGGGGACTCCTCGCGTTCGACGGCGCCACCTGGCACCTCCCACGTCGGTTTGTACGTCGGCTCCACCAAGAGCACCCGCCCGGCCCGATCCCGGAACAACGCCCCCGCGGCCATCCGCTTGCGCGCCAAGGACGCCACGTACTGATCCGGCGGCAACACCGCTGAACTGCCAGAACCCATCCAGCGATGGTACCGGGATGACGATGAGGTGGTGGTGACTGCTGGTAACGAGGATGTGGGGGCTATCCCCCGACGACCGTTGACCCCGAGGACTTGACGACTCAGGCCGGTTCCCGTCGTGGCGGCGGCCGAGACCACGACGCGCCCGTCACATGCCAAGAGTCATCGTGGTTTTCGCGGTATCTGCGGTGACCTGTCTGGGCCACGATGGCAACGCGTTGGCCTCTCTACGCGTCTTCCTTCCGTCTGGTGGGTCTGGAGGACTTCTTTGAGGCGGCATAACGGCACGCGTAAGCGGACGCCCTTCTACCTGCACAACGCCAGGATCCCTGCAACATCGGCCGGTATCGGGTTGTCAGCCGGCCTGCTCAGGGCGGCATGGGCGTCGTGTATGCGGCCATCCACTCAGGCGCCCGGTGGAGTCTCAAGGTCCCGGAGGTGACCGAGTGACCGATGACCATGCTCGCCCCCGGGCATGTTCGGATTCCTCGCAACGCAGTTGTCGTCGCATCCGGAGAACGTGGCGACAGAGGCCCTGGCGTACGTGCTGCGGACGTCGACGCCCGTGTCGCGTGCCTTCGAGGACTACCTGCGACGGGTCGTCGGTGTGCCGACAGGACTGCACTACATCACCCAGTCGACAGGTGACGACGGCGCGACGCCTGATCTCGCCGGTCTGGCGAGTGACGGCAGCAGTCCGCTCCTCGTCGAGGCCAAGTTTTGGGCCGGTCTCACCAACCACCAGCCAGTCAGCTACCTGCGGCGCCTACCGGTCAACCGGCCGGCCATGCTGTTGTTCGTCGTCCCCTCGGTTCGCCTGGAGGTGCTCTGGACCGAGGTTCTGGCCCGGTTGACGGCGGCTGGGCAAAAGATGACGGGCGAGCAGGCCGGCGGGGAATACCGCAGTGCCCTTGTCGACGCGCAGCGGGCGATAGCCATGACAAGCTGGCGCGCGCTGTTGGCGGCACTCGTCGACGGCGCCGTCGCGGCGGGTGATCGCCTTGCTCGGTCCGACCTCGACCAACTGAGCGGGTTGTGCGAGCGCATGGACAGTGAGGGTTTCGTACCTCTCACCGGTGAGGACCTCAGCGGCTCCGTCGCCGTCCGTCTCCTCCAATACACCGACCTCATCAACCGGTCGATCGACCGGATGGTCAGCACTGGGGTCGCCTCAACCAAGACGCTCCAGGGAAGCAGCCTCAACAACAGCGCCGCTGCCGGCTGGTGGGGTCGCTACTTCGCGCTTACCGACATCGTCTGCCTGCTCCGATTCAACGCAGCGTCGTGGGCCCGTGATCGCGCGACACCGATCTGGCTGCAGATTGGCTACCACGGTCAGCCGTCCGTCTCCGCCATCCTCGACGCGGTCGCCCCGCTGCGTGCCCAGCGGAACCGCGTCTTTTCGCACCGTGACTCCGTCGACGTCGCCATCGACCTCCCCACCAACGTCGAGGTCGACGTCGTTGTAGAAAGCATGATGCAGCAGATCGGCGTGGTAGCGCGCTACCTCACGTCTCTGGACTCCGCGGCCGGACCCAGCGGGCAATGACGGTGGGCGCGGGACTCGTGAATGGCGGAGCACCTTCGTCATCCGAGGAAAGCCAGCCCGGACGGCGAAGCTGGCCACGGCGCGAGAAACGGCATCGCGGAGAAGCTCGCGATCGCACTATGAGCAGGCCTCTCCGGATCGCAGGTGAACCGGTTCAAGCTGGAAGGCGACTCCTTCTTTCGGTCGCATCAGATTTAGGCCAAGACTGTCCGTGACGGATTATTCTGACAGACTCCGCATTCGCGCGTTGAGGAGAGACTCCCGTGCCTTTCGAGACCCCGGAGGCTTATGCAAAAGCTCTGAAGAATATAAGCCCGGTGATCGCTTGGAGTGTTTCTTCGAACTTGTTGATGGGTGCGCGGTAGCGTCCGCCTTCCTCGCTCATCATCCGCCAGCTTTTGAAA
>JAOPYL010000174.1 GCA_025964625.1 Actinoallomurus sp.
CGCCCCGGTGGGATTGCCCGCGACGACCTTGGGCGGCACCGCCCGGTGCACGCCGCCGCCGGTCACGGCCAGCAGGCCCTCGGCGCCGAGCGAGACGACCACCGTGTCGGCGCGCAGCATCCGCGCCCCGGTCACCGGATCGTCCGTGCCCGTCAGCGCGGCGAGCTCCTCGGCGTTCGGCTTGACCGCCCAGGCGTACGGGGCGGCCCGCCGCAGCGGCTCACCGGACGTGTCGACGATCACCGGGAGGTCGCGTGCGGCGAGGCGGGCGATGGCGTCCGCGTCGACGCCGGGCGGCAGGCTGCCCGAGACCACCAGGATGTCGGCGTCCGGGACCCGTGCCTCGAGCGCCGCCCACTCGTCCGGAGAGACGACCGGGCCGGGCTCGTTGAGCAGGGTCGCCTCACCGCCGGCCACCACGGTCACCGTCCGGCGGGTCTCTCCGGCGCAGGGCACGAGGTCGTGCCGCAGCCCGGACGCGTCGAGGTCGGCGCGCACCGCGTCTCCGGTCGCGCCGCCCGCCAGGCCGAGGACGAGGACGTCGTGGCCGAGCGACTTCAGCACCCGCGCGACGTTCACGCCCTTGCCGCCGGCGCGGGCGTGCACGGCCCGGACCCGGTGCGCGTGGCCGGGCCGCAGCTCCGCGAGCTCGTACGTGACGTCGAGCGCGAGGTTGGGCGTGACGGTGACGATCACACCGCGACCACTCTCTGCACGCCGAGGTCGTCGTCGAGCATGAGCACGTCGGCGCGGAGCCCGGGCGCGATGGCGCCGCGGTCGGTCAGGCCGAGCAGCATGGCGGGAGTCGTCGCCGCGAGCCGTACGGCCTCGGTCAGGGGGATGCCGGAGTCGTGCACCGCGCGGCGGAACACCGAGGCCGCCGCCGCCGTGCTGCCGGCGATCGAGCCGTCCCCGGTCAGGCGTGCGACGCCGTCGTTGACCTCGACGCCGAGGCCGCCCAGCTCGTACTCGCCGTCGGACATGCCGGCGGCCGCGATCGCGTCGGTCACCAGCGTCGTACGCCCGGACCCGGCCGTGCGGGCGATGTGCGCCACGACCGCGGGATGCAGGTGCACGCCATCGCCGATCAGCTCCAGGACGACGTCCGGCGCCTCCAGCAGCGCGAGGATGGGGCCGGGCTCGCGGTGGTGGAGAGGGCGCATCCCGTTGAACAGGTGCGTGGCGACCCGCGCGCCGGCTCGGGCCGCCTCGCGGACCACCTCGTAGGTCGCGTCGGTATGGCCGACGGCGGGGAGCGCACCGGCGTCGCGGACCTGGCGAAGCGCGTCCATGCCGCCGTGCAGCTCGGGCGCGATGGTCATCATCCGCACGTGCGGGACCTTCAGCAGCCGGTCGACCGTCGTGGGGTCGGGATCACGCAGCAGGGAGGCGTCATGCGCGCCCTTGCGCGCGGTGGACAGGAACGGCCCCTCGTAGTGGATCCCGGCGAGGACACCGTCGCCGGCCAGCTCCGACAGCACGGACGCTCGCCGTTCGAGGTCGGCCGGCGCTGCCGTAACCAGGCTCGCCACCAGCGTGGTGGTGCCCCGTGCGCGGTGGAACGCGGCGGCGCGCGCGCATTCCTCGGGATCGGCGGAGTCGAACGACGCCCCCCCGCCGCCGTGGCAGTGGATGTCCACGAAGCCGGGAACCATGATCCTGCCGTGCAGGTCGGCGTGGTCCGGGCGGCCCTGTTCGACGCGTGCGATCCGGCCGTCCTCGACCGCGACCCAGCCGGGTTCGAGGACGCCGGCGGGAGTGACGACCTTGTCCGCGCTCAGCACTGTCATTCCTGCTCCAACAGGTCGCGTGCCCAGAGGCCCGCCCCGACACACCCGGCCTCGTCTCCGAATTCGGCCGTGGTCAGGCGTGGCCTCTGGTGGAAGGTGAGACGCCGGTCGAGGTCCTCGGTGAGCGGCGCCAGCAGCAGGTCGCCGGCGCGTGACAGGCCGCCGCCGATCACGATCACCTCCGGGGCGACCAGCGCGGTCGCGGCGGCCAGGGCCGTGCCCAGCCAGCCGATCGTCTCCGCCCACACGGCCTCGGCGTCCGGATCGCCCTCGGCCACCAGCGTCGCGACCGCGCCGGCGGTCGTCTCCCGCCCGGTGCGGCGGGCGTAACGGCGGGCGATCGCCGGACCGGACGCGACGGCCTCCAGGCAGCCGGTGCCGCCGCAGACACACGGCTCGTCCGAGCCTACGGCCATGTGCCCGATCTCCCCGGCGTAGCCGTTGCCGACGCACAGGTGCCCGTCGATCACCATCGCCGCGGCGATGCCGGTGCCGATCGGGATGACGAGCGAGTTACGGGCCCCCCGCGCCGCGCCGAGCCGCAGCTCGGCCGTGCCGCCGGCCCGTACGTCGTGGCCCACCGCGACCCTCAGCCCGGTGCGCTCCTCGATGAGATCGAGGAAGGGTACGTCGCGCCAGCCGATGTTCTCCGACCAGACCGCGACTCCGCGTTCGTCGTCGACGATCCCGGGCACCGCGATGCCGACGGCCTCCGCGGACTCCGCCTGGGCGACCAGCTCGCCGATCGTGTCGAGCACCGCGTCGACGGCGGCGTCCCCGGGCGGGGTCGGACGCCGTACGGTGGCGGTCCGGTCCATCCCGTGCGTGAGAATCGCACCCTTCATCGACGTGCCGCCGACGTCGAGAGCGACGATCATGGAAGTACGACCGAGCGGGTGAGGGAGCGCGGCCGGTCCGGGTCCATCCCCTTGGCGCGCGCGTGCGCGACGGCGAGCCGCTGGGCGACGACGAGGTGGGCCATCGGGTCCAGGTCGCTGGCGGTGTACGCGGCGCCGGCCGCCGCGACGTCACCGGCGAGCCCGTCCGGGGCCGTGCCGAACATCCAGGTCAGCCGGCCCGGCTGGGCGATGCTGATCGGCCCGTGGCGATACTCCATCGCCGGGTAGGACTCCGTCCACAGCTGCGCGGCCTCGCGGGCCTTCAGCGCCGCCTCGTCGGCCAGGCCGTTGGTCCAGCCCCGCCCGAGGAAGGTGATCTGCTCGGCGGTGACCCACTCGGGTGCGAGGGGCTCGGCGAGGGCGCGCTCCGCATCACCGGCGGGCACGGCCTCGCCGAGGGAGGCGCGCAGCAGGGCCAGCGCGGTGGTGGCGAACCGGGTCTGCACGACCGACTGCTCGTCGGCGAACTCCAGCACGATGGCGTGCGTGCCGCCGGCGAAGGACGCGTCGGGCAGGGCGGTGATCGCGGTGACCTCGGGGAGGCGCTCGATCGCCTGCAGCACCTCGGTGGTCGTCCCCGACCGGCTGATCGCGACGTAGCGGTCGTAGTCGCGGCCGAAGGGGAACTCGGAGGCCGCGAAGGCGTCGGTGATCCCGAGCCCCTTGCTCTCCCGCAGCCCGGCGTACGCCCTCGCCATGTACAGCGACGTGCCGCAGCCGAAGACCGCGACCCGCTCGCCGTCGCGCGGCAGCGCGCCCCGGACGTCGCCGAGCCGAACGGCGGCCTCCCGCCAGCACGACGGCTGACTCTCGATCTCCGCCTCTACGTGATAGTCCGCCAACCCCGCCCCCATACCTGCTCGTTCGTGCGCGAATCGTGCTCGCATCATGCACTAATGAACACGGAGTCGCCAATAGTGCCGAGCGTACGCGGAGCCGGTGCGCGGGGCCGTTCGGATCAGGCTATG
>JAOPYL010000233.1 GCA_025964625.1 Actinoallomurus sp.
TCCTTGGCGGCGGCGAGCTGTGCCACACGGTCATCGCCGGTGAGGCGCTTGCGGTAGGCGGCCATCATGTCGCCGCGCTCGGACAGGGGGATCGGGGCGACGAAGCGTTCCCATTTGTCGGGAAACAGCAGCGAGGCGCCGCGCTGGTAGTACCATTCGAGCTCCCAGCGGCGGAGCGTGAAGATGCCGCGCAGCACCAGCTCGGTCACCCGGTCCGGGTGCGTCTCGGCGTAGGCGAGCGCCAGCGCGCTGCCCCATGACCCGCCGAAGACCTGCCACCGGTCGATGCCCAGATGCTCGCGCAGGAGCTCCAGGTCCGCGACCAGGTTCCAGGTCGTGTTGTGCTCCAGGGAGACGGCGGGATCGCTCGCGCCCGGCAGACTGCGCCCGCAGTTGCGCTGGTCGAACAGCACGATGCGGTACGCCTCCGGGTCGAACTGGCGGCGGTGGCCGGGTGTGCACCCGCCACCCGGACCCCCATGCAGCATGACGGCGGTCTTGCCTGCGGGGTTACCGCAGACCTCCCAGTAGATGCGGTTTCCGTCGCCGACGTCGAGCAGTCCGGAGTCATACGGCTCGATCGGCGGATACAGCGTCCTCATGACCGGTTATTGTCCCATCCGGCCGGGTGCCGACTTCGAAGGGTGATCACGCGGGGGCCGCCCGCTTGAACGTGCAGTTCACGGGCATGTCCAGCGGTCGTCCGCGCCTCGGTGAACCGGCGAGTGATGCGCCACACCTTCTGCGACATGGCAGACAGCCCTGCAAGTCGCCCTTAGAGTTCCGTATGTGAGCGATCTCAACGGTTCGGGCGGTTCTTACGGCGCGGAGGGCGCCGGGTCGTCGTGGGCGCCGCAAAACGGCAGCCCGCCGGCCCGCGGCGGCAACGTGGATCAGCCGGGCGAGGTCGTCGACCGGCTGAGGCAGATGGCGGACATGCTCGCCGGCGCGCTGGCGCAGGGCGAGCAGAAGGTCGCGGAGGCGAAGCAGGAGGCCGCAGCCAAGATCGCGATGGTCCAGGCCGAGCACGAGTCGACCAAGCATGAGGCCGCGTCCGCCTGGCAGGAGGTCGAGCGTCATCGCGCCCAGGTCCAGCAGGCGCAGGCCACCGCGCGGCAGATGCTGGCCGAGCGGGAGTCGGCGAAGCAGGACGCCGCGTCCGCGCTGCAGGAGCTGGAGCGGGCCCACGCCCAGCAGGACCAGCTGGACCAGCGCGCGGAGCAGGCGGAGGCCGCGGTCCGGCAGTTGATGACCGAACGCGAGTCCGCCCAGCGTGACGCCGCCGCGATGCGCCAGGAGGCGCATGCGACGCGGCAGCAGAAAGAGCAGGCGGAGGCGACCGCCCGGCAGCTGATGGCCGAGCGGGAGGCGGCGAAGCAGGACGCCGCCACGATGCAGCAGGAGCTCGACCGCCTGCGTGCGCAGTTCGAGGAGATGGGCCAGCGCGTCGAGCAGTCCGAGGCCGCCGTCCGGCAGGCGATCTCCGAGCGGGAGTCGGCCAAGCAGGAGGCCAACACGGCCTGGCAGGAGGGCCTGCGGGCCCGTGCCCAGGCAGAGCAGTCCGAGGCAGCGATGCGGCAGGCGCTGAGCGAGCGGGACAACGCGCAGCGCGAGACGGTCGGGGCCCGGCAGGAGAGCGACCAGGCCCTCGCGCAGGCTCGGCAGGCGGAGCAGCGCGTCGAGCAGTCCGAGGCCGCCGTCCGGCAGATGATGTCCGAACGCGAGGCCGCCCAGCGCGAGTCGGCGGCCGCCTGGCAGGAGGCCGAGCGCCTGCGCGCCCAGGCGGAGCAGTCCGAGGCCGCGGTGCGCCACGCCTTCGCCGAGCGCGACCAGATGCGATCCGCCGCCGAGCAGTCCGAGGCCGCCGCCCGGCAGGCGATGTCCGAACGCGACCAGATGAGCGAGGACCGGGACGAGGCGCACCGTTCCGCCGGGGAGGCCCAGACCGCGCGCAAGGCCATCGAGGGCGAGCGGGACCGCTTCTCCCAGCACGCGGCCGAGCTGTCGCAGGCCCTTGAGACGGCGCACGCGGAGCTGAGCACGCTGCGCTCCAAGGTCTCGGACCTGGAGACGACCTCGAAGAACCTTCAGCACACGACGGCGTCGGCGACGCAGGAGGCCGATGACGCACGGCGCCGGATCCAGGACCTCGACACCGAGCGCCGGCGGGCACTCGACAAGGCCCAGCAGGCCGAGAGCGCCCGGGACGCCGCCGAGATGGCGCAGGCGCGGGTCACGTCCGAGCTGGCCCAGACGCAGCGCAGGGCGGACGACGCCGCCCGGGAGCGCGACCAGGCCCTCGCCACGGGACGGCAGGCCGGCGCCGAGCGGGACGCCATCACCCAGAAGCTCAAGGAACGCGAGCAGTGGGTCGATCAGCTGGCCGAGGCCGTCACGCAGCAGCGGGACGCCCTGGCCGCCCTGTCCGCCGAGCGCGACCAGGCACGGGCCTCGGCCGACCAGGCCAGGAAGCTGATCGACGAGCTGACCGGTCAGCTGCGCACGATGTCGCCCGGCGCCGCCACCGGGAGTTACGCGGGCGGCTACAGCTGATAGGCCCGTCTTGTAGCCCCGTCTGGGCGCTGATCAGCAGCATCGCCTGTTATCCTGGTGGCCCGTGGACATTTGGCCGTTCACTGATCGGTGAACGTCGCCGCGACAACGACCACGGGAGCGTCTTTCTTGTCTTCGGCAGTCATTGGTGGGTCCACGCGGACCACCAAGCATCTCTTCGTCACCGGCGGTGTCGCCTCCAGCCTCGGCAAGGGGCTGACGGCGTCCAGCCTCGGGCGGCTTCTCAAACTGCGCGGCCTGCGCGTCACCATGCAGAAGCTCGACCCTTACCTCAACGTCGACCCCGGGACGATGAACCCGTTCCAGCACGGCGAGGTCTTCGTCACCGACGACGGTGCCGAGACCGACCTGGACGTCGGCCACTACGAGCGGTTCCACGACACCGAGCTGCACGGTTCCGCGAACGTCACGACCGGCCAGGTGTACTCCAACGTGATCGCCAAGGAGCGGCGCGGGGAGTACCTCGGCGACACCGTCCAGGTCATCCCGCACATCACCAACGAGATCAAGGACCGGATCCGCGGCATGGCCGGTCCCGACGTGGACGTGGTCATCACCGAGGTCGGCGGCACGGTGGGCGACATCGAGTCGCTGCCGTTCCTGGAGGCCGTACGCCAGATCCGGCACGAGATCGGCCGTGACAACTGCTTCTTCCTGCACGTGTCGCTGCTGCCCTACATCGGGCCGTCCGGCGAGCTGAAGACCAAGCCCACGCAGCACTCGGTCGCGGCGCTGCGCAGCATCGGCATCCAGCCCGACGCCATCGTGTGCCGGTCCGACCGTCCCATCACCCAGGGCCTCAAGAACAAGATCAGCCTGATGTGCGACGTCGACGTCGAGGCCGTGGTCTCGGCGATCGACGCGCCGAGCATCTACGACATCCCCAAGGTGCTGCACACGGAGGGTCTCGACGCGTACGTCGTGCGCCGTCTCGGGCTGCCCTTCCGTGACGTCGACTGGCGCCAGTGGGACGACCTGCTGCACCGGGTCCACCAGCCCGGCCGCGAGGTGACGATCGCGCTCGTCGGTAAGTACATCGACCTGCCCGACGCCTACCTGTCGGTCACCGAGGCCTTGCGCCACGGCGGGTTCGCCCACAACACCCGGGTCAACATCCGCTGGGTGAAGAGCGACGACTGCGGGACGCCCGAAGCGGCCGCGCGTGAGCTGGGGGGTGTCGACGGCGTCCTCATCCCGGGGGGCTTCGGCGTGCGCGGCATCGAGGGCAAGGTCGGCGCCGCCCGGTTCGCCCGGGAGAACCGCATCCCCACGCTCGGCATCTGCCTCGGCCTGCAGTGCATGGTCATCGAGGCGGCCCGGTCGCTCGCCGGCCTCACCGAGGCCAACAGCGCCGAGTTCGACGAGAAGGCCGCCGACCCGGTGATCGCCACCATGGCCGACCAGGTCGACGTGGTCGCGGGAGAGCGCGATATGGGCGGCACGATGCGGCTCGGGCTGTACCCGGCGAACCTCGCCGACGACTCGGTGGTCCGCGAGCTGTACGGCGGCGTAGCCAAGGTCGAGGAGCGGCACCGTCACCGCTACGAGGTCAACAACGCCTACCGGGACGAGCTCACGGCGGCCGGCGTCGTCTTCTCCGGGCTGTCACCCGACGGGCGTCTCGTGGAGTACGTCGAGCTGCCCCGGGACCGGCACCCCTTCTACGTCGCCACCCAGGCGCACCCGGAGTTCCGCTCCCGGCCCACACGGCCGCACCCGCTGTTCGCCGGACTGGTCGCCGCCGCGCTGGACGAGGCCAGGTGAACGGCTCCGGTGACTCGCGGCGGGACGACCCGTCGCAGATCGCGGACATGCCGGAACGCTGGGAGGTCGTCGACAGCGAGGAGCGGTTCAAGGGCCACGTCATCCAGGTGCGCACCGACCGGGTGCGCATGCCGAACGGCGACACCACCGAGATCGTCGAACGTGACATCGTCGTGCATCCCGGGTCGGTCGCGGTGCTGGGTCTCGACGACGACGACCGGGTGCTGCTCATCCGGCAGTACCGCCATCCGGTCGCCCACCTGCTCTGGGAGCCGCCGGCCGGGTTGCGCGACGTCGACGGCGAGCCGCCGTGGCGCACCGCCGCGCGGGAGCTGGCCGAGGAGGCCGGCTACCGGGCGCGCGAATGGCACACGCTCCTGGACGTGTTCACCTCGCCGGGCATGACGAACGAGCGGGTGCGCATCTTCCTCGCCCGTGGTCTCAGTGAGGTCCCCGAGGACGAGGTCGACTTCGAGCGGGTCCACGAGGAGGCCGACATGCCGGTCGCCTGGGTGCCGCTCGACGAGGCGGTCGCCGCCGTGAGGCGAGGTGGCATCCACAATCCGCTTGCGGTGATGGGTATCTTGGCGGTCTACACCGCCCGGGCCACGGGCTACCGCGATCTGCGCGCACCCGACGCCCCGGAGGGGTGACCCGCGTACTGCCACGACTCGTCTGGATGGGGTGCTGCGCTGATATCCGCCGCCGGTGAAGAGGTCGGGCGAGCGTTGCAGGCTGAGGTCCGGGCCTACCTCGACCATCTCGCGGTCGAACGCGGGCTGGCCGCCAACACGCTGAGCTCCTACCGGCGTGACCTGCGCCGTTACGTGGACGTGTTGACCGTGCGCGGCCGTACCGCGATCGGCCAGGTCGGCGAGGACGATGTGGTGTCCTTCCTGGTCGGGCTGCGGGAGGGCGACGAGCGGCATCCGCCGCTGGCCGCCGGATCCGCGGCCCGGGCCGTGGTGGCGGTGCGCGGGCTGCACCGCTTCGCCGTGCGCGAGGGCCTGTCCGCCGCTGATCCGGCGCGTGACGTCCGGCCGCCCGCGCCGCCGCGCCGGCTGCCGAAGGCGATCAGCATCGAGGACGTGGAGCGGTTGCTCGCCGCGGCCGGTCCGGACGACACGGCGCGCGGGCTGCGCGACCGGGCGCTGCTGGAGCTGCTGTACGGCACCGGTGCGCGGATCTCCGAGGCGGTCGGGCTGGCGGTCGACGACATGGACCTCACCGGCGCCGTCGTACGCCTGCACGGCAAAGGGGGCAAGGACCGGGTGGTTCCGGTCGGCCGGTACGCCCGCGAGGCCCTGGAGGCCTACCTCGTGCGGGCCCGCCCGGCTCTGAACGTGCGCGGTCAGGGCGTCCCGGCGCTGTTCCTCAACGCGCGCGGCGGCCGGCTTTCCCGGCAGAGCGCCTGGTCGACGTTGCGGTCGGCCGCCGGGCGCGCCGGGCTCAAGGACGTCTCGCCGCACACGCTCCGGCACTCTTTCGCGACCCACCTGCTCGACGGCGGCGCCGACGTCAGGGTGGTGCAGGAGTTGCTGGGTCACGCGTCGGTGACGACGACTCAGGTCTACACTCTGGTCACCGTGGACAAGCTGCGCGAGGTGTACGCCTCGGCGCATCCGTGCGCCAATGCATGAGTAATCCCACCGATGGGCGGTGTGCCGCCTTGCCGCTCTCCTTGTCAGGCCATAGAGTCCGCATCTTGACGGCAACCCGAGGCCGCCGGGGAGGTTCGAGAAGCTGGTGATTGAACCCAGCACGCAGCAGGAGAGAGCACGATCCGAGAGGGCGCTCTCGACCGCGATCGCGACCGATCCGCGTGACGCCGCGCCGCTAGGCCCGACGCGACGTCCCATCCCGTCGTTCCCCGACCCGCCTGCCCTGACCGAGCACGGGCCCGCCCGCATCGTCTCGGTCTGCAACCAGAAGGGCGGCGTCGGTAAGACGACCACGACCATCAACCTGGGCGCGGCGCTGGCCGAGCAGGGCCGTCGCATCCTGCTCGTCGACTTCGACCCGCAGGGGGCGCTGTCGGTGGGCCTGGGCAAGGGCGACCCCCGCCAGCTCGACCTCACGATCTACAACCTGCTCATGGAGCGGGGCGTGGAGACCGAAGAGGTCATCCTGCCGACCAGCGTCGAGGGCATGGACCTGCTGCCCAGCAACATCGACCTGTCGGGCGCGGAGGTCCAGCTCGTGCACGAGGTCGGCCGGGAGTACATCCTCGGCGGGCTGCTCAAGCCGGTCGTGGCCGACTACGACTACATCATGATCGACTGTCAGCCGTCGCTGGGCCTGCTGACCGTGAACGCGCTGACCGCCAGCCACGGCGTCCTCGTGCCGCTGGAATGCGAGTACTTCGCGATGCGCGGCGTCGCGCTGCTCATGGAGACGATCGAGAAGGTCCAGGGCCGGCTCAACCAGGACCTGGCGATCGACGGTTTCCTCGCCACGATGTACGACTCCCGCACCCTGCACACCCGCGAGGTGCTCGGCCGGATCGTGGACGCCTTCGGTGATCAGGTCTTCCACACGGTCATCAACCGCACGGTGCGGTTTCCGGACGCGACGGTCGTCGGTGAGCCCATCACCCGCTTCGACCCGTCGTCCATGGGCGCGAACGCCTACCGGGAACTCGCCAAGGAGGTGCTCCAGAGGTGGCACCTCATCGGGTGATCCCTCGACTACCGTTGATGAGGTGAGCGAGCCGGCCGCCGAGGAGCAGAATCGCGGGTTCCAGGTCCACCTCGACAACTTCGAGGGGCCCTTCGACCTGCTGCTGGGACTGATCGCGAAGCACAAGCTCGACATCACCGAGGTGTCGCTGCACAAGGTCACCGACGAGTTCATCGCGCACATCCGCTCGCACGGCAACGAGTGGGACCTCGACCAGGCCAGCTACTTCCTGCTCGTCGCCGCCACCCTGCTCGACCTGAAGGCCGCCCGGCTGCTGCCCGCCGGTGAGGTGGAGGATGAGGAGGACCTCGCCCTGCTGGAGGCCCGTGACCTGCTGTTCGCGCGGCTCCTGCAGTACCGCGCCTACAAGGAGGTCGCCGCGGTCTTCTCCGGGCGGATCGCCGAGGAGTCGCGGCGCTTCGCGCGGGTGGTGCCGATGGAGCCGCGGTTCGCGAACCTCCTGCCGGAGGTGCTCATCGGTCTGGGGCCCGTCGAGTTCGCTCGCCTGGCGGCCAGGACGCTCGCGCCGAAACCGGAGCCGACCGTCTCCGTCGCGCACATCTACGCACCGCAGGCCAGCGTCCGGGAGCAGGCGAAACTCCTCGTGGAGCGGCTGCGGCGGATGCAGCGCGCCACCTTCGGCATACTCACCGCCGACTGCGCCGGGACCTACGAGGTCGTGGCCCGGTTCCTGGCTCTGCTGGAGCTCTACCGCGAGCAGGCGGTCGCCCTCGAGCAGCTGGAGCCTCTCGGCGAGCTGTACGTCACCTGGACCGGGGCCGATGATGGCAACGTCGACGTCGGCGACGACTACTCGGGACGACCGACGGGAAACGACGATGAGTGACATGATGCCGCAACCATGCGATTCCGGGGAGACGCCGGCCGGAGCGGATGCCCGCGACCACGGCGCGGGCACGGCGCAGCCGTCCCTGCGGGCCGGGCTGGAGGCGATCCTGCTGGTCGTCGACGAGCCGGTGCCCGAGGTGACCCTCGCCCAGATCCTCGAGCGACCGCGTGACGAGGTCTCCGCCACGCTGCGCGAGCTCGCGGCGGAATACGCCGCCCAGGGGCGGGGGTTCGACCTAAGAGAGATCGCCGGCGGGTGGCGGTTCTACACTCGGGACGTATGCGCGTCGCTCGTCGAGCGGTTCGTGCAGGACGGCCAGCGGGCGCGGCTCACACAGGCCGCGCTCGAGACGCTCTCCGTCGTCGCCTACCGGCAGCCGGTGAGCCGGGCGCGGGTGGCGGCGATCCGGGGCGTCAACAGTGACGGTGTGATCCGCACGCTGGCGCTGCGCGGACTGATCGAGGAGGCGGGCCACGATCCGGAGCATCAGGCCGTGCTCTACCGCACGACGAGCTACTTTCTGGAGCGGCTCGGCCTGAACAGCCTGGAGGAGCTGCCCGAACTCGCTCCCTACCTGCCCGATGACCTGGAAGGCATAGAGGAATTTCAGCAGTGAACCAGACCAACGAGGGCGTGCGGCTGCAGAAGGTGCTGGCCGATGCCGGCATCGCCAGTCGGCGCGCCTGTGAGGACCTGATCGCGGCCGGTCGGGTGACCGTCGACGGTGAGAAGGTGACCTGGTTCGGCGCGCGCGTCGACCCGGAGCAGGCCATCATCCACGTCGACGGCAAGCGCATTCCCACCCGTACCGAACTGCGCTACTACGCACTCAACAAGCCCACTGGCGTGGTCAGCACCATGTCGGACCCACGCGGGCGCAAGTCGCTCGCGGCCTACGTCGGTGACGTGCCCGAGCGGCTGTTCCATGTCGGGCGCCTCGACACCGACACCGAGGGGCTCCTGCTGCTCACCAACGACGGTGAGCTGGCGAACCGGCTGATGCATCCGCGGTACGGCGTGTCGAAGACCTACCTCGCCGAGATCCACGGGCCCATCGGCCGTGACCTCGGCAAGAAGCTCAAGCAGGGCGTCCAGCTGGCGGACGGGTTCGCCAAGGCGGATGACTTCCGGATCTTCGACCAGGTCGGTAAGCGGGTGCTCGTCGAGGTCACCCTCCACGAGGGCCGCAAGCACATCGTGCGCCGGCTGCTCGCCGAGGTCGGCCACCCGGTCCAGCAGCTCGCCCGCACGGAGTTCGGCCCGGTGAAGCTCGGCCGGCTCAAGTCGGGAACCATCCGGGCGCTGAGCACCAAGGAGATCGGCGAACTGTACGCGGCGGTCGAGCTCTGAGCACCTGGCCGGATCGCACAAACCCGGATTGCACAAACAAGGAGGTTCTGTGGCGGTACTAGCGGTACGCGGTGCTACTCAGGTCGACGCGGATGAGCGGGACCAGATACTCGAGGCGACGGCCGAGCTCGTCACCGAGGTGATGACCCGCAACGCCCTCACCACCGACGACGTCATCAGCGTCATCTTCACCGTGACTCCGGATCTGACGGCGGAGTTCCCGGCACTGGCCGCGCGCAAGCTCGGCTTCCACGAGGTGCCGCTGCTGTGCGCGAGCGAGATCGACGTGCTGCACGCGCTGCCCCGGGTGATCCGCCTGATGGCCCACATCGAGACGGACCGGCCGCGCTCCGCCATCCAGCACGTCTACCTGCGCGGCGCCACCGCGCTGCGCGTCGACATCGCCCAGTGACCGTCCTCCCGGGATCACGCGGCGCGGACCGTCGCCTGATCCCGGCGGAGGAGGGCGTTTCAGCCTAGGGCGAGCAGGGCGATGTTGAGGATCACGATCACGGCTGCGGCGATCGCGGCGACGGCGGTCGTGATGGGGCGGTTGACCCACGAGCCCATGAGGTCGCGCCGGCCGGTGGCGAGGATCAGCGGGACCAGGGCGAACGGGATGCCGAACGACAGGACGACCTGGCTGAGCACGAGCGCCCGGGTGGGATCGTGGGTGAGCGCCAGCACCACCAGAGCAGGAATCGTCACGACCAGCCGGCGGACGACACGTGGGATCCGGCGGCGCAGGAAACCCTCCATGATCACCTCGCCGGCGTAGACGCCTACGCTGGACGAGGCGAGGCCGGCGGCGAGGAGGGCCACGGCGAACGCCGCGGCGGCGACCGGCCCTGCGGTCCGCGCGTACAGGCCGTACGCGCCCTGCAGCGTCCCCGCCGCCGTGCGACCGTGGAACAGCGCCCCGGCCGACATCAGGACGGCCATGTTCACCGCCCCCGCAACGCCCATCGCGATGAGCACGTCCAGCCGCTGGGTGCGTAGCACGGCCTCCCGCCCGGCGCGCGGGCGCTGCTCGCGCGTGAGCGCCGAGTGCAGGTACAGCGCGTGGGGCATGACAGTGGCGCCGATGATGCCGCTCCCGAGCAGCACGCTCTCACGGCCCGCGAAGCGCGGGATGAGACCGGCCGCCACCTCGCCGGGCGGCGCTTGGGCGCGCAGCGTCTGGTAGAGGAAGGCGACCAGGACGACCGCGAGCAGCGTGACCACCGCGCCCTCGAACCAGCGGCCCCGTGCTCGCGTCATCAGCAGCATCAGCGACGCCACCGCGATCACCAGTCCTCCGGCCGGCAGTGACCAGCCGAAGAGCAGCGACAGCGCGACCGCGCCGCCGACGAACTCGGCGAGGTCGGTCATGATCGCGACGACCTCGCCCTGCACCCACAGCCCCCACACCACCGGGCGCGGGTAGCGCTCGCGGCAGACCTCGGCCAGGCTCCGTCCGGTGGCGACGCCCAGCTTCGCCGACAGGTACTGCAGGAGCATGCCGGTGAGGTTCGCCGCGACCACCACCCACAGCAGCAGGAATCCGTAGCGTGCCCCGCCCTGCACGTTGGTCGCGAAGTTCCCCGGGTCGACGTAGGCGACGGAGGCGACGAAGGCGGGGCCGAGCAGGCGTATCCAGCCCACCCTGCCCCGCCATGGTCGCGGGAGGGCCGCGGCCGAGTCCGTCACGGAATGTTGGACGGCCGGGGCAGCCCCTCCGCGAGGTCCCCGAAGCCGGGTGCGTGGATCTCGCCGGGGTTGACCAGGATCTCCTCCACGATGAGGGTCTCGGTGGTGAGAAGCAGGGCGGCGATCGAGGCGGCGCTCTGGATGGCGCACCGGGTGACCTTCAGCGGGTCCACGATCCCCCGGCCGAACATGTCTCCGTAGTCGCCGGTCAGCGCGTCGAAGCCGATGCCGTCCTCGGCGGCGACCCGGTCGGTCACCTCATCGCCGTCGTAGCCGGCGTTGACCGCGATCCAGCGCAACGGCTCGGTGAGCGCCGCCGCCACGATGTCGCGTCCGACCGCCGCGTCACCTGTGACGTCCAGCCCGTCCAGGACCTGCCGGGCCTGCGCGAGGGCCGCGCCGCCGCCGGCCACGAGCCCCTCCTCGATGGCCGCGCGGGTCGCCGAGAGGGAGTCCTCGACCCGGTGCTGTTTCTCCTTCAGCTCCACGCCGGTGGCCGCGCCCACCCGGATCACCGCGACGCTGTTGGACAGCCGGGCGATGCGCTCCTGGAGCTTCTCGCGGTCGTGCTCGTTCTCCGCGCGCAGGAATTCCGTCTTGAGCTGCTCGATCCGGTTCGCGACCTTCTCGGCCGTCCCGTGCCCGCCGACGATGGTCGTGTACCCCTCGGTGACCGTGACCTTCGCGGCCCGGCCGAGCCGCTCCAGGCGTACGCCCGCGAGACTGGAGCCGGACTCGGAGGTGATGACATCGCCGCCCACGACCGCGGCGATGTCGCCCAGCTCGGCGATGCGACGGTGCCCGAAGCCGGGCGCCTGCACCGCGACCGAGGTGAAGGTCTGGTGCACCATGTTGGTGACCAGCATGCCGAGTGCCGGGCCGTCGACGGTCTCGGCGACGATCAGCAGTGGCCCGCCGGCCCGCATGACCTGCTCCAGCACCGGCATCAGGTCCTGTACCCGCGAGACCTTCTCGTTGGTCAGCAGGATGAAGGCGTTCTCCAGCTCGGCGGTCATCCGCCCCGGCTCGGTCACCATGTGCGGCGACAGGTAGCCGCGGTCGAACTCCATGCCCTCGACGAAGTCGACGTCGAGCCCGAAGGCCGGCGACTCCTCGACGGTGATCACGCCGGTCGGGCCGACCCGGTCGACGGCCTCGGCGATCACCTCGCCGATGACGGCGTCGTTGTTGGCGGCCAGCGTCGCGACGTGCAGCAGGTCCGCGGCGTCGGAGACCGGGCGGGCGGACTCGCGCAGCGCGGCCACGACCAGGTCAACCGCCTGCTCGATGCCCGCTTTGACCTGTTGCGGGTTGGCGCCGGCCTCCACTCGCCGCAGCCCCTCGCGGACCATCGCCTGGGCCAGCACCGTCGCGGTGGTCGTGCCGTCGCCGGCGTCGCCGTTGGTCTTGGTGGCGACCTCCTTGACGAGCTGGGCGCCCATGTTGGCGAACGGGTCGCGCAGCTGGATCTCGCGCGCGATCGTGACGCCGTCGTTGGTGATCGTGGGCGGGCCGGTCAGCTTCTCCAGCACGGCGTTGCGGCCCTTGGGGCCCAGCGTCACCTTCACCGCGTCGGCGAGGGCGTTGACGCCCTGTTCGAGCAGCCGCCGCGCGTCCTGGTCGAATCTCAGGTCCTTGGCCATCATGCCTCCTGAGGAACGAGGATCGCCCGGCCCCGTACGCGGCCGCCGTCGAGGTCGGCGAGCGCCTGGCCGAAGGCGTCCAGTGGGTAGGTCTCGGTGTGCAGTGCGACTCGGCCCTGGGCCGCGAGGACCATCAGCTCGGCGAGGTCGTTGTAGGACCCGACCAGGTTGCCGATGAAGTTGATCTCGGTGGAGATGACGTCGATGGTCGGGACGTTCAGCGCGCCGCCGTACCCGATGACGTAGTAGTCGCCCGCCCTTCGCAGTACGGCGACACCGTCCTCGATCGCTCCGCCCTCGCCGACGAAGTCGACGACGGCCTCGGCGCCGTGCCCGCCGGTCAGGTCGAGTACCGCCTCGATCTGGGAGCCGTCGGCTTGCACGGTGTGGTCGGCGCCGAGCCCGGCGGCCAGTTTCAGGGCGTCGGCGGACCGGTCGATGACGATGATCTCGGCTGGGGTCAGCGTCTTGAGCACCTGGATTCCGATGTGGCCGAGGCCGCCCGCGCCGATCACGACCGCCTTCTGGCCGGGCCGCAGCCTGCGGGCCGCCTTGGCGACCGCGTGGTACGCGGTGAGGCCGGCGTCGGCCAGCGCCGCCACGTCGGCGGGGTGCAGAGACGGGTCGAGCTTGACCACGGACCGCGCCGTGGTCTTGAGCAGTTCCGCGTACCCGCCGTCGGTGTCGATTCCGGGGAACGCGGATGCCTCACAGTGCACGTCGTCGCCGTCCCGGCAGGCCCGGCACAGGCCGCAGGTGACGAGCGGGTGCAGGATGACCGTGTCGCCCACGGCGACGTTCGTGACGGCCGAGCCGGCGGCCGACACCCAGCCGGCGTTCTCGTGCCCGAGCGTGTACGGCAGGTTCACGCCGCTCTTGGCGGCCCACTGGCCCTCGATGATGTGCAGATCGGTGCGGCACACGCCCGCGCCGCCGATCCGCACGATCACGTCGAGCGGTCCGGTGATCTCCGGGTCGGGTACCTCGGTGAGCTTCGGGCGTTCGTCGTACTTGTTGAGCTGGACCGCTTTCATGTGTACTCCTTGTATCGGGTGCGCAGGAGGCCGCGGCAGTACTCCTCGTTGCTCTCCAGGCTGACCCGCACCGTCCGGGCGAAACGCAGGTAAGGCGCCACGCGCCCGGCCGGGACGCGGGTGCCATCCGGGTCGGTCAGGACGTACGCGTCCGGCGTGCAGTCCAGGCCGAGCTCGGCGCGGCGGAGCAGGAACGCCTCCTTGACCGGTGAGTCCGGGACGTCGCCGAGACGGACGTCGGGTTCGGCCAGGGCCGAGCAGAGGCGTTCCTGTGCCGCGAGGTACCCCTTGCGGAGGAACACGCGGCGCAGGCCGCCGAGCTCGCCCGCCGCCAGCCCGTCGAAGGCCGCTTCGAACCCCTCGCCCGCCGCGACTCCGTTGTTGATCTCGTCGGAGGCGAAGTGGTCCTCCAGCACGACCTCCACGCCGGTCACGGCGGACAGGCCGGTGATCGCCTGCCGGGCGTCGTCGACCATGAGGTAGGCGAAGTTGGGCGCGCAGAAGTAGGTGGGCAGGCGCAGGCGGACCCGCACGTGCCCGTCCTCCGCGCTCACCTCGCTCACGAACTTCAGGTCGGTGATCGGCCGGTCCAGCTCCGGGTCGCGTACGGTGCCGAGCGCCGCCCAGACGGCCGCCGTCACGTCCGTGACCGGCCGGGCGGTTCCCACCGGGGTCATGCCGGCCCGACCGCTGCCTCGGGCGAGGCCACCGTGCCGGAGCCCGAGCCGGTGGCCCGCATCTCGTCCGGGACCTTCAGGTCGTACAGGCGCGCGGCGTTCAGACCGAGGATCTTCCGCTTGACGTCCGTCGTGAGCTGCCCGTACTCGCCTTGCATGTCCTCGGGGATCTGGAAGTCGACGAACTTCTCCACCAGCCATTTGGGCTGCCAGATGGCGTAGTCGCTGGCGAAGGTGATCCGGTCCTCGCCGAGCCAGAACAGCAGCTCGCCGATGACCTTGGCGAAGTACCGCGGCCGGCTGTGGATGAACGGGATGGCCACCGCGAGCCCGCCAAGGACGTTGGGCTCCTGCGTGGCGATCCAGCAGAAGTCCTCCAGCCGGGGCAGCCCGCAGTGCTCGACGATGAAGTTTAGGCCGGGGAACTCGGTGGCGGCGACGTCGACGTCCTTCACGTCGAAGGCGTCGCGGTCGAGCGGCCAGATCGTCGGGCCCTTGTGGACGTGAATGTTGGTGATGCCCAGCTCCTGGCATTTCTCGAGGTAGTGCAGCGTCGACGCGTCCGACAGCTTGTAGCCGCGCGAGGAGCCCTTCCACTCGGCGGTGTAGAGCTTGACGCCCGTGATCCCGTGGCGCCGGTGGTCCTCCTCCAGCTGCCGGAGTCCCAGCTCGCCGTCGCGCGGGTCAAAGGCGCCGTTCACGATGAACCTGTCGGGGTGCCTCGCGGCGATCTCGGCGTTCTGCTCGATCGTGTTGAAGCCGGCGGGGAAGAAGTCCTTCAGGTACGTGGGCTGGAAGATCGCCTTGTCCGCGTAGCCCACCTCGAACAGGTCGTGGATCATGTCCTGCTCGGTGTACCGGTCGAACTTGTCCTTGGCCCAGACCCACTCCGCCGGCGACAGGGACGAGTGGTAGCCGTAGAAGCACTCGATGAAGCCCTCGCCGAAGCGGTTGCGGTTGTCGGCGGCGGCGTTCCAGAAGTGCACGTGCCCGTCGACGATGTAGTAGCTGATGCCGTCTTTCTCGTACATGAGAACCTCCGGGGAAAACCGAATCACCCGGTGCGGCGCGCATCGTGGTGCGCGCCGCACGGGGCGCAGAGGGAACCGTTACTGGACGGGGCGCAGATCGAAGTCGATGTACTCGGCCGCGTCCTCGGGGTTGGCGAACAGCATGGTCTGGTCGTCGAGGTGGACCATCCGCCCGTAGTGGGTGGACATGATCTCTTCGAAGTCGGTCATGTCGAAGTCGAAGCCGAGCGCGTCGGAGATCTCGTCGAAGTCAAAGACGATCTTTCCGTCGCCGTCGACACGGATCATCGACGGGAACTCCGACACCCGTATGCCGGACTTGGCGCGCATCACCTGGGCGACGACGTAGCCGACCTGGTTGTTCATCAGGGTGACGCCGCACTTCCCCGAAGAGGTGCGCTCGAACTCATAGCCGCTCATGAGACCAGCTCCTTCGGTTCGGTCAGGCGCAGGTCGGCGAGGATCCCGCGCAGCCGGTCTTTCGCCCGGTCCAGCGAGTCCTCGAAGCGGATGACGCGCTCGGCGGGCTGCGACCACAGCGGCTGGAGGCTGCGGGCCGCGGCGAGGCTGACCGGGAGCCAGCGCTCGGTCCACCGCTCCAGCGTCTCGATGTTGTGCGCGCCGTGGGTCTCATCGGTCACGAGCATCGTCAACAGCGCACGTGTGTAGGACAGGTCACGCGAGTAGTCGTTCTCGCCGACGCCCATGATCGTCGGGGTGGTGTAGTCGCCGTTCCGGGCCGCGATCTGCATCACCAGTTCGCTGCGGAACAGCTCGCCGACCAGGGACTCGAAGATCACATTTGTGGCGAAGAGCGCCTCGGCCCAGTCCTGGATCGCGGTGAGCCGCTCCACGTTCTCCCGGACCGACTGCCAGACGTCCTCGCTCTGCCACACCTCCCGGTGCACCGCGCCGTCGAAGTCCTCGATGGTCTCGCTGAGGTCGAGGTTGTACAGCGCGAGGTCCTGCGCGAAGCGCAGTTTGTGCGCCCCGTTCACCGACATGGCGTTGTTGATCATGTTGGTGGCGGCGGACCGCTGGATCGCGATGAAGACGTGCATGCCCAGGCCGTGCTCGGCGTGCATCCAGGCGCCCACGTGGTGGGCGACGAACTCCGTCCACCCCTTTCCCCACTTGGCGTAGGCACCGCCGGCCTTGGCGTTCGTCAGGTTGTTCTGCACCTGGCGTACGGCACCGGCGTTGTTGCGGTAGATGGTCTGTTCCCACTCCCCGTTGGGATCGAGGAACGTGTGCCAGTCCGAGGACCTCAGCTCGGTCCATTCCTTCGGGTAGCCGGCCTGGCCGTCGGCGAAGGCGTAGATCCACCCCTGAAGAAGATGGCGGTCGGGGTCGGGCTGTACGTCGACGGTGACGTCCTCGTACATCGACGCCCGCATGCGCGCGGGGGTGAAGTAGTTGTAGCTGCGGCTGTTCGAGCTCGGGAACTCCAAGGCACCGGCCTCGGCGTCAGTGAACTCCGGTTTGGGGAAATCACGCGTACCCGACGTGGTCGGGGGAGTCGACATCGGCTTCCTCCTCACGATGATTCGTCTGCGCTGGCTGTGGTGGTGAACTTGTCGTAGAAGACCCGCCCTTCCGGCACGCCTTTGGCGGCCATCAGCTCGATCGCGGCCTCGACCATCGGGGGCGGCCCGCACAGGTAGGCGTCGGCGCCGGACAGGTCGCCCTCCAGGCGGTCGACGACGTCGGTGACCAGTCCCTGCTCGGTGTCCCCCTCGTCCCGGGTCTCCTCCGACAGGGCGGGGACGAAGGAGAACCGGGGGAGCGCGGCGGCCAGGTCGGCCATCCGGTCGAGGTAGAACAGGTCCCGTGCCGTACGGGCGCCGTAGTAGAACGTGGCCTTGCGGTCGATGCCCTGCTCACGCATGTGCGTGAGCAGCGACACGATGGGCGCCATGCCCGCACCACCGCCGATGAGGACCAGGTCGCGGTCCGGGCTGTGGCGCAGGGTGAACGTTCCGTACGGGCCCTTGATATCGAGTTCGTCGCCGACCGCCAGGCCTCCGTCGAGCAGCCCGGAGAAGTGCCCGCCCGGGTAGCGCTTGATGACGAAGTCGGCCTGGTGGTCGGTTGACGGGGTGTTCGCCATCGAGAACGAACGCCAGTGGTCGGTGCCGGGGATCCGCACGTCGGCGTACTGGCCGGGCAGAAAGGCCAGCTCCCGCGGCGACACGCAGGTCAGCCGCAGGTGCACGATGTCGTGCGTCAGTTCCTCAATCTCGGCGACCTCGGTGTTCACGAGCTGGATCGGGACGCCGGTGCGGATCATGTCCTCGTCGTAGTTGATCAGCTCGACATCGAGGTCGCTGTAGGCGTGTCCCCGGCAGAGCAGGACGTAGCCCTCTTCGTTCTCGTAGTCGGCGAGGGCGAAGGTGGAGTAGCGCTCCATCTGCAGGTCGCCGTCGAGGAGGAAGGACTTGCAGGCCGAGCACTGCCCTTCCTTGCACCCGTGCATCAGCATGACGCCCTGCCGGAACGCCGCGTCCAGGATCGTCTCGTCCTCGTCGACCTCGATCTCGATGTCGACCGGCTCGAACCTCACCCGGTGCTTGTGGCCCACGGTTCCGCCCTCCGACGGTCGTCGTTCACGGAGTACGGTTCGGGTGGACCTTGTAGTCGGCGATGTACTGCTCGCGCTCGGCGTCGGACATCTCGTTGAGCGTCACGTTCGGGCTGGGGAACGGCAGCCCGCGCACGTCGTCGAGGGTCCAGAGCTTCTTGGGGTCGTCGAGGTCGAGGTGCGGCTGCGGGATGAGCGTCTTGCCGTCGTCGCGGACGTAACCGAGGTCGGTGATGATGTCCGCGAGATCCCAGTTGTGGTACATCGTTTCCCACTCGCGCTTGCCGGTGAGTCTGCCCATCGACGGCGTCGGGCGGCCCTGGTACTCCGGCCGGAAGGCCACCGCGTCGGTCCAGTGGCACGTCTCGGAGCAGTACGTCCGCCACTGCCCGTCGACCTCGTCGCAGACGATGTCCTCACGGACCAGGCAGGGCACCATGCAGGTCCAGCAGCGCTGCGGGTACTGGTAGCCGACGTCCTCGAACGCGATCGGCTTGTGCCCGTTCGGGTGGCGGAGCCGGTTGTAGGCCTCCCACCACTTGCCGTACTGGTTGTACCAGCCGGGGTACTTGCTCTCGAACCATTCGAAGTCGTCGTCGGTCATACCGTCGATGCGCCAGTAGTTCACCGGCCAGCCGGTGGAGAAGAACTGTGCGACCTTGTGCACGTAGCCCTTGTTCCAGATTCGGTTCCACGCCTCCTCGACCAGGTCGTGCGGGATGACCAGGCCGTACTTCTCCAGCGGGATGAGGTAGCTGCGGTAGTAGTCGTCGTAGATCCACCGGCGCCACATCTCCGCGTAGCTCTCCCGGTCCTTACGCCGGTCCTTGGTGCCGTATTCGATGAACGTGCCGATGGCGGCGTCCACGACGCAGTGGTTGTTCCACCACGCGTAGCGCAGGTCGCGTTCGAGGAGCTGCCGGTTGTCCTCGTCGGCGAGCGCCATGAGCAGGATCGAGTAGCCGTTGCTGATGTGCCGGGACTCGTCCGACTGCACCGAGTGGAAGACCGTCGGAAGCAGGTAGTCGCCGTTGGCCGCGGCCTCCGAGGGCATCGCGACGAACAGCGTATTGGTGAACGCCGTCTCCGCGACGACCGTCAGGTAGACGTTCGCGGCGGTGATCGCGTCACCGGTGATGAAACCCTCACCGAACTGCCGGCCGATCGTCCCTGCGTAGCAGTTCGAGAACGCTTTCTCGCTGATGTCGAACCCGGCCGGGTCGATGTAGTGGTTCATGTAGAGGCGCTTGAGGTTCATCTGGATCGTCGAGTGTCGTACCTCGTCGATCATCTGCACCGCGAGGCCGTTGTGGATCTGCGGGTTCGGCACGGCGCCGATCGACATCGGCATGGCACGCGCCGCCGAGATCTCCGGAAACGGGATTATCGACAGGAACAGCTTCTGCCATTCCATCCAGCGCTGCTGGACCTGGCGGAACATGTTCCCGCGGATCGCGCCGTCCATCGCGCCGTAAACCCGGTTGTCCTTCTCCTCCTCCATCGGGAAGTAGGAGCGCAGGACCTGCTTGAGCGGGTCTTTCTTCGGTGACTTGTCGAACTTGTAATCCGTGGCGTACCGCTCGGCCGGTGTCGCGAAGGTCGGTTCCCACGACAGTTCGGTGATCTTCTTGTGCGCCTTCGTAAGGCTCTGCCTGCTCACGTCGCCTCCCTGCTGAGGTGTTGAGCCGCCCGGCACCTGCTCCGGCGCGGCACAACGCCATAGCACCTCCAAATCGGAAGAAAGGCGGTCTCATCTTGAGACGAGCCGCGGTCGGATGTTCACTTACGGTGGGGGCACGGCAGAGGAGCCCCGCACAGCGACGGTGATCCGGCCTTTTTGCGCCTCCGAGTGATCCACAAGTTCAGAGGGGACGGATCGGCGGTGGGAGACGAGTTCAGGGTCGCGCGCGCCCGTGAGAGTTTCCTGGCCAGCGATGACCAGGCACCGCAGGTGCGCGACGAGATTCTGGCGTCCTGGAAGCGCTCGGTCTTCTGGGGGGTGGCGCCGGACGACCTCGAGCTGCCGTACCGGCCCGACCTCGACTTCGACTCCCGGCTCGTACGCGCCGCCCGCCCGGTCCTGGACCGGCTCGAACATCAGCTCGCCGGCACGAACACGAGCGTGATCCTGACGGACGCCCGCGGCCTCGTGCTGGACCGGCGCGTGGACGACAGCGGGCTGCAGCGCCGGCTCGACGCGATCTCACTCGCGCCCGGCTTCAGCTACGCCGAGGAGTTCGTCGGCACCAACGGCATCGGCACCGCCATCGAGCAAGGCCAGGTCTCCTGGGTGTTCGGGCCGGAGCACTTCACCGAACGCCTGCAGCTCATGTCGTGCGCCGGCGCGCCGATCCGCGACCCGCTGTCCGGGCGGCTCGAAGGCGTCATCGACCTGACGACGCGCTCGGACCAGGCCAACCCCCTCATGCCCGCGCTCGTGCAGGAGATTGCCACGCTGATCGAGCAGCGGCTCGCCGACGGCGGCAGCGAACGGGAACGCGCGCTGCTGCACGAGTTCATGGTGGCCGCGCGCGGCCGGCGCGGAGCGATCTTCAGCGTGACCGGCGACCTGGTCATCGTTAACGCGGCCGCCGCCCGCCTCCTCGCGCCGAGCGACCACCAGCTGCTGCGCGAGCGCGCCGACGAGTTGCTGAACGGCGCCCGCGACGTCAGCGAGGAGATCCTGCTCTCCCAGGGCCACACCGTACGGCTCCGCTGCCGGTCCGCGATGGGAGGCGGCGCCGTCATGGAGATCCAGGTCGTCGGCGACGCGCCGGCCGGGCCGCCGTCCACCGCTCCGCCTCCCGGGGTGGCCGGCAGCAGCCCGGGGTGGACGCGGATCTGCCAGCTCGTCGAGGCCGCGTGCCGGGCGCGTTCGTGGCTGCTGCTCCGCGGCGAGAAGGGCGTGGGCAAGCTGGCCGTCGTCCGCGCCATGCACCGGCGGCTCAACCCGGCGGCGCGGTTCGCCGTCTTCGACGCGGCGGACCTGCGGGGTGACAGCGGCCATTGGGCCGGCCGCCTGCGGTCCGACCTCGGCGCGCCCAGGGCCACAGTGGTGTTACGGCATCTCGACCGGCTGCCGGCCGCCGCCGTGACGAAGCTCGCCGGGCTGCTCGAACCGGTCCGATACCGCGCGTGGGTGGTCGGCACCGTGACCGAACCGGCGGACCCCGGCCTCCCGCACGCGCTACTGGGGCACTTCGCCGAGTCCCTGGTCGTGCCGCCGCTGAGGCACCGCGTCGACGACGTCCGGGACATCGTCCCGGTGCTGCTGCGCCGGTACGCCGCCCAGCGGCGGCTGGTCTGTTCGCCGGAGGCGATGCACACGCTGCTGCGCTCACCCTGGCCGGGCAACGTCGCTCAGCTCGACCGGGTGCTGCAGTCGGCCGTCTCCGCCCGCCCGACCGGCCGGATCGAACCCAGAGACCTGCCCGACGAATGCCACGCGACCAGTCGGCACGTGCTGACCCCGATGGAGGCGATCGAGCGCGACGCGATCTCCCGCGCGCTCGATGAGTCCGGTGGCGACAAGCGCAAGGCGGCGGCCCGCCTCGGCATCTCCCGCGCGACCATCTACCGGAAGATCCGCGCCTTCGGCCTGGAGATCGTTTCCCGTACCTGAGACCCGGCCCCCTGGGCGGCCGCGGCAGGGCGCTCGAGATCAGGTCGGCTCGGCTCGCCGGTTCGCCGGGTGCCGTCCGCGTGACGACCGGCGGTCCGATCCAGGTCATTCGCTCAGGACCGAACACCGGCGCACGCCTTCGGCTCGGTACGCTGGGGACTCGCACGGAGGTGAGAGTCATCAGCGAATCGCGGCGGATCGTCGTCATCGGCACCGGGTTGATCGGGACCTCGGTGGCGCTCGCGTTGCGCGAGCGAGGCGCGGAGGTGTCGCTCGCCGACCGCGACCCCGCGTTCGTGCGCCTGGCGGCCGAGCTGGGCGCCGGTGTCCCGCTGCGTGACGGAGACGAGCCCGCCGACGTGGCGGTGCTGGCGGTGCCGCCGGCGGCCGTCGCCGCCACTCTGCTCGACGCGCAGAAGCGCGATCTCGCCCGCGTCTACACCGATGTCGCGAGCGTGAAGTCACGCCCGCTGCGGGAGGCCGCCGAGCTCGGCTGCGATCTCACCTGCTTCGTCGCCGGGCATCCTCTCGCCGGACGGGAACGCTCCGGACCCGCCGCGGCACGAGGCGATCTCTTCCTGGGGCGTCCCTGGGCGCTGTGCCCGACGCCGGAGACCTCCGAGGCGGCGACCGAGGCGGTGACCGCGCTGGTCAAGGCGTGCGGTGCGCAGACCGTCGTTGTCGGTGCCGCCGAGCACGACCGGGCCGTGGCGCTGGTCTCGCACGGCCCGCACGTCGCCGCGGCCGCGGTCGCCGCCCGGCTCGAGGCCGCGCCGGAGGTGGCGCTCGGCCTGGCCGGGCAGGGCGTGCGCGACGTGACCCGCATCGCCGCCGGCGACCCCGACCTGTGGATCGGCATCCTCAGCTCGAACGCGCTGG
>JAOPYL010000235.1 GCA_025964625.1 Actinoallomurus sp.
AGGTGCGGTACGGCGGCCTCGCCGAGACGGACGACCTTCCACGGTGCGCCGCCCGTGGCCACACGCCCTCTCGACCAGAACGACGTCCCCGGGTCGAGGGCGATGCGGAAGCCCTCCGGGAGCCTGAAGGCACGCCGGTCCGACTGTTCGAAGGTCGGAGCGCGCACGTTGCTCATGTCCGAGGCCGAGGGGACGAAGCGACACGATCCAGGAGGCGGCCCCGCGGATCGACGAGACCTGCGCCGATGCGGCGGGCGACGGACGACACGATGGCCCGTACGATCGCGCGGCCCTTCTCGTCCGACGCTCCGGCCGGGTCGCCGAGGACGCCGGACGGCGCGACCGCGCGGACGCCCCGAGCGACCAGGTCCGGCATCAGCGCCGCGAGCGGGCGGGTGTCGCCGGTGAGCGCATCAAACTGTCCCACCAGGTGGGGGGCCAGGTACAGCATCAGGGAGGTTTCGGTGAAGCCGGCGTGTGCGTCGCCGTCCGGGACTCCGCAGCCGACCCAGGCGACGTCGTGTCCTTCGGTGCGCAGTCGGCTGATGGCGGCGTCGAGTGTGGAGGCGTTGCCGCCGTGGCCGTTGACGAAGACCACGCGCCCGGCCCACAGCGCCAGTGAACGGACGGTCTCGGTGATCACGGCGTGCAGGGCCTCGTGCCCGATCGAGATCGTGCCGGGGAAGTCCGCGTGCTCGCCGCTCGCCCCGTACGCGATCACCGGTGCTACCAGCGGTGGATCGGCCGGCGCGGCGGGCAGGACCTCGGCCGCGCGCTCGGCGATGGCCTGGGCGATCACGCTGTCGGTCGACAGGGGCAGGTGCGGCCCGTGCTGCTCGGTCGAGCCGACGGGCACGAGGACGAGGGCGTCCGCCCGGACGGACGGCCAGACGGCTTCGGCCAGGTCGCGGACGGCCGTGGGGTCCTCCCCGGGCATCTCAGTCCTTCGTGGAGTCGGAGCCGGTCTCGCCGCCCAGGGTGAGGTGGAAGCCGGGTGGGATGACGAGATCGCGTGGGGACAGGTCGCGGACGCCGGTGTGGCCGAGGCCCAGGACGGCGGAGTCGAGGCCGCTGCGCATGATGTCCAGGACGTTCTCCACTCCGGCCTGTCCGTTGGCGGCCAGGCCCCACAGGTAGGCGCGTCCGATGAGCACGGCCCGCGCGCCCAGGGCGAGTGCCTTTGCCACGTCTCCGCCGCGCCGGACGCCGCCGTCGAGCAGGACCTCGATCTGGTCGCCGACCGCCTCGACGATGGAGGGCAGCACGCGGATCGTGGCAGGTGTGGTGTCGAGGTTGTTCCCGCCGTGGTTCGAGACGGACAGGGCGGTGACTCCCGCGTCGACGGCCTTCCTGGCGTCGTCGACGCGAGTGATGCCCTTGAGCAGGAAGGGGCCGTCCCATTCGGTCCGCATCCACTTGACGTCGTCCCAGGTGGGCGGCGGGGTCTGCATCCACTCGGCGTAGGCGCCGAAGAAGGTGGGCGCCGTTCCGCCCGGAGGCTGGAGGTTGGGCACGGTCAGGTCGGGGACGCGGCCGGTCTTGGCGAACCGCCAGAGCCAGCCGGGGCGGGGCAGGACGCCGGGCGCCAGCCGCATCGCGGTCTTGAAATCGATCTTGTCGGGGATCGCGGGGCTGCCCCAGTCCCGGCCGTGGGAGAAGGACCAGTCGAGCGTCGCGATGAGCGCCTTGGCACCGGCCTTCCGTGCACGGTCCATGCGCTGCACCATCGCGTCGCGGTCGCCGCTCCAGTACATCTGGTAGAAGGTGTTTGGATTGGCCGCGACGACCTCCTCCACGGGCTTGCTGGCGAAGGAGCTCAGGCCCATGATGACGCCCCGGTTGGCCGCGGCGCGTGCCACGGCGACCTCACCGTCGGGGTTCACTGCCTGGACCCCGGTGGGGGAGATGAGAACGGGGAACGACGTCTCGACGCCCATCACGGTGGTGGACAGATCCCGCTGCGCGTGATGGCCCGCGACGCGGGGGGCGAAGCCGAGGTCGGCGAAGGCACTGACGTTGTGCTCGATCGTCCGGCCGCGCTCGGAGCCGGCGACGAGCGCTCCGTAGACCATGGCCGGCAGCCGTTTCTCGGCCCTGTGCTGGGCCTCGGCGACGGTCTCGAACCAGGGATTTCTGCGCATGTGGTTGGTCTCCGGGTGGTAGGGCGGGTTGTCAGGTGACCCGTAGGCCGGCCAGTGGGTCCTCGGCGCAGTCGCTCACCGGCGGCCGGTCCGGATTCGGACGGCGCGTGAGTGTCAGGGGGACCGGCCCCGTACGGGTGGGAGAGGTACGCCGGGAGTGGTCCGCGGAGGGCCTGGGCAGACCCGTTCGGTTCTGGGGCCGCTTGGCCAGCAGGTCCTCGCCGTAGCCCTGGACGCACTCGGGGTCAGGTCCGTCCAGCGGAAGGCCGGTGAAGAACTTGGCCGCCATACAGCCGCCCTTGCACGTGTCGTAGAAGGCACACGCGCTGCAGGCCCCGCCGTTCTGCGGCTGGCGCAGGCGACGGAACAACTCCGATTCGCGCCAGACGCCGGCGAAGCCGCCGGGCCGGCGAACGTTGCCGGCAAGGAACTCGTCGTGAATCGCGAAGGGACAGGCGTAGACGTCGCCGACCGGATCGATGAGGCAGACCACCCGTCCGGCGCCGCACAGGTTGAGCCCTGGCAGCGCCTCGCCGTACGCGGACAGGTGGAAGAAGGAGTCCCCGGTCAGCACCGTCTCGCCGTGCGCGACCAGCCAGTCGTACAGCTCGCGCTGCTGCTCACGGGTGGGGTGCAGGTCGTCCCACACGTCGGCGCCCCGCCCGGAGGGACGCAGCCGGGTCAGGCGGAGCTGGGCACCGTACGCGTCGGCGAGCGCCTTGAACGCGTCCATCTGCGGGATGTTGTGCCGGGTGCACACGACCGAGAGCTTGAAGTTCTTCATGCCGGCATCCGCGAGATTCCGCATGGCGCGTACGGCGGTGTCGTATGAACCGGGTCCGCGCAGCGCGTCGTTGACCTCGGCGGTGGCGCCATCAAGGGAGATCTGGACGTCCACGTAGTCGTTGGCGGCCAGCCGCCGCGCGACCTCCGGGGTGATCCGGACGCCGTTGGTGGAGAACTTCACCCCAACGTGGTGCGCCGTCGCGTAGTCCAGGATCTCCCAGAAGTCGGAGCGGACGGTCGGCTCGCCGCCGCCGATGTTGACGTAGAAGACCTGCATGGCCTCGAGCTCGTCGATGACGGCCTTGGCCTCCTCGGTGCTCAGCTCGCGCGGGTCGCGCCGTCCCGAGCTGGACAGGCAGTGCGCGCAGGCCAGGTTGCAGGCGTAGGTGAGTTCCCAGGTCAGGCAGATCGGCGCGTCGAGCCCATGCTCGAACAGGTCGACCAGCCGCGGTCCGGACGCGGGGTTCGAACCGCGCGGCGTGGTGATGGTCATGGGGTCCTCTCGACGACCATGGACGACCGGGCGAGCGCGGTGAGCGCCGCGCCGTATCGGGCCAGATCCGGTGCTGGGACGCCGGCCGCCGTGCAGGCGGCCCGAGCCGTGGGCGCGTCCTTGAGGGACTGCACGACCGCCAGCAGACGGCGGTCCTTCAGGAATGACAGCTTGCGGGTCCCGAAGTGGTAGAGGAGCGCGCCGAAGGGTTCCGGCCGCACCGAGACCTGCGGATGCAGGTCCCAGGCGCGGTCGATGTCGATAGCGGACACGGCGATCTAGTAGACGCCGCACATGCCGTCGATCGAGACCTCCTCGATCAGCGACTCCGCGGCGGCGAGTTCGTCGGTCTCGTTCTCGACGGAGGCGGGGGCGGGGGCGGGGGCGTTGTCCATGGGACCTCCTTGCGGGGCCATACGGCGGCCGGCCGTGACGGTGAGACACGGCTTACATCGCCGTGATACTAAGTGCATCGAGTGCCAAAAGGAAGGCCTTCGGCGATGAACACCTGGTCACCTGCGAACTCGTTCTCCGGCTCGGGCCACGGACGCACCCGGCGGGCGAGACGTCCCGACGTGCTGGTGGTCGGAGCGGGCGGCAGCGGAGCGACCCTGGCGGCCCGGCTCAGCGAGGACGCCGGCCGTGAGGTCCTCGTGCTGGAGGCCGGGCCGGTGCCGCGGTCCCCGTCCGAGTTCCC
>JAOPYL010000030.1 GCA_025964625.1 Actinoallomurus sp.
CGGGCCGGCGGCGTTGCCGTCGAGCCTGCCCAAGGGCCACTCCGCGCCGACGCTGGAACGGGTACGTGACGCGGTCCGGTCCGCCCAGGGAGACGTGTCGGCCGCCGAGGTCGCCGAGCTCGTCGGCATCAGCCGGCCGACCGCGCAGCGCTATCTGGCGTACCTGGCCAAGCACGGCGTCGTCCACCTCAGGCTCCGCTACGGCGTCACGGGGCGGCCCGAGCACCGCTACGGCATCATCCGCTGACCGGCGCCGGGCCGCCCGGCCGGCCTTATGCTCGTAGGCCATGGGGCATATCGTCTGGGACTGGAACGGCACGCTGTTCGACGACCTCGATGTCGTCGTGGAGGCGACCAACGAGGTGTTCGTCCCCTACGGCCTGCCGCCGATCGACGTGGCGTACTTCCAGTCCGTCTACACCCGGCCGATCTGGGCCATTTACGAGCGGATGCTGGGCCGGGCACTCGAGGACGGCGAGTGGGAGCGGCTCGACGTCGCCTACCACGACTCGTACCACCGCCTGATGGAGCGCTGCCGGCTCGCCACGGACGCGAGGCGCACCATCGACGCGCTCGCCGATGCCGGGCACACCCAGTCCGTGCTGTCGATGTGGCGGCACGACCGGCTATCCGTGGCCGTCCACGACCATGGCCTCGCCGCGGCCTTCCGCCGGGTCGACGGCCTGCGGCCCGAGCAGGCGGGCGGCTCGAAGGCCGAGTTCATGGTGCGTCACCTGGCCGCGCTGTGCGCCGACCCCGCCGACGTGGTCATGGTGGGGGACAGCATCGACGACGCGGTGGCAGCGCAGCACGCCGGGGCGCGCGCGATCCTGTACGCGGGCGGCATGCAGGCCCGCACCGATCTCGATCGTTTCGGGGCGCCGGTGATCGATCGGCTCTCCGACGTCTCAGTGCATATCTGACCTGGATCAACGAGGGTTTTGTCGGGTAAGGCATCGCATGCGACGATGCTCACGACGATGACGTCAAGAACTGCTCGGGAGCTTTCTCATGGACGCTGTCACGAACGTACCGGTCCCCATCAACGAGCCGGTCAGGGCGTACGCCCCCGGTAGTCAGGACCGGACCTCGCTCGAGGCGAAGATCAAGGAACTCGCCGGCGAGCAGATCGACCTCACCATGACCATCGGCGGCGAGCGGCGACTCGGCGGCGGACGGCCGATCGACACTGTGGAGCCGCACAACCACCGGCACGTCCTCGGCCAGATGCGCGACGCCACCGACGATGACGTGCGCGCGGCCCTCGACGCAGCCCGTGCGGCCGCGCCGGCGTGGCGCGCCATGTCGTTCGACGACCGCGCCGCGATCTTCCTGCGGGCCGCCGAGCTGCTGGCCGGCCCGTGGCGTTCCACACTGAACGCCGCCACGATTCTCGGCCAGTCCAAGTCGGTACAGCAGGCCGAGGTCGACGCGGCCTGCGAGCTGATCGACTTCTTCCGGTTCAACGTCTCCTTCGCGCGCGAGCTGATGACCCGGCAGCCGATCTCCTCGCCGGGTGTCTGGAACCGGATGGAGTACCGGCCGCTGGAGGGCTTCGTCGTCGCGATCACGCCGTTCAACTTCACCGCGATCGCCGGCAACCTGCCCACTTCGGTGGCGCTCATGGGCAACGTCGTGGTGTGGAAGCCGTCGCCGACGCAGACGTTCGCCGCGCACTTCACCATGCGGTTGCTGGAAGAGGCGGGGCTCCCGCCGGGTGTGATCAACCTGGTGACGGGCAACGGCGAGGCGGTCTCCAACATCGCGCTGCACCAGCCGGACCTGGCCGGGATCCACTTCACCGGCTCCACCGGGACCTTCCAGCACCTGTGGCGCACGGTCGGCGAGAACATCGCCGGCTACACCACCTATCCGCGGCTCGTCGGCGAGACCGGCGGCAAGGACTTCGTCGTCGCCCATCCGTCGGCCGACCCGCGGGCGCTCAGCACGATCCTGGTCCGTGGCGCGTTCGAGTACCAGGGGCAGAAGTGCTCCGCGGCGTCGCGGGCGTACATCCCGCGTTCGCTGTGGAACGGCATGCGTGACGATCTCCTGGGCGCGGTCGAGTCCCTCACCATGGGCAACGTCGCCGAGGACCTGTCGGCGTTCATGGGCGCGGTCATCGACGAGCGGGCGTTCGCCAAGCACCGTGAGGCCCTGGAACGCGCGAAGGCCCATGACGGGATCACCGTCCACGTAGGCGGCGGCACCGACGACTCGGAGGGGTACTTCGTTCAGCCGACCGTGCTGGAGAGCGCGGACCCGGCCGACGAGATGTTCATCAAGGAGTACTTCGGCCCCATCCTCGGCGTGCACGTCTACGACGACGCCGACTACGACGCCGTGCTCACCCAGATGGAGAGCTCCGCGCCGTACGGTCTGACGGGCGCGATCGTCGCGCGGGACCGGCAGGCCATCGCCGCGGCCTCGGAGAAACTGCGGTACGCGGCCGGCAACTTCTACATCAACGACAAGCCGACCGGCGCGGTCGTCGGCCAGCAGCCCTTCGGCGGCGCCCGGGCGAGCGGCACCAACGACAAGGCGGGCTCGATCTTCAACCTGCTCCGGTGGGTCAGCACCCGCTCGATCAAGGAGACCTTCGTGCCCCCGACCGACCACCGGTACCCGCACATGGGTGCCTGACCCGGCACACGCCGCCCGCACAGGTCCCCGGCCGACCGGCCCGGGACATGTGTGGACAGCTCCGGCACGCCGGCCACTTCGCCTGATCAGCGGGTTTGCGCAGGCGGGGCGTAAACCGGACGATTAACCGTCAATCGCAACGTGCAGGAGCCCCCATGCCTCGTCTGGTGCTGTGGAACGTCGATCACACGTTGGTCGACGTGGGCCGGGTGACGCGCGAGGCGTACGCCGAGGCCTTCCAGCGGGTGACGGGGCGTCCGCTGGTGCGTCTCGCGCCGACCGCGGGGCGCACCGAGTCCGAGATCATCTTCGAGACGCTCGCCTTCAATGACGTGGTGACCACCGAGGATCATCTCGGCGAGTTCATGGCGGCGCTCGGCGAGGCGTTCGCGGCGCGCCGGAAATCCATCCGCGAGAACGGCCGGGTGCTGCCGGGAGCGCGGGAGGCGCTCGCCGCGGTCGGCCGGCTGCGCGACGTGGTCCAGTCGGTCCTCACCGGGTCGATCGAGCCGAACGCGATCGTCAAGCTGACCACCCTGGGGTTGGACAAGTACCTCGACTTCACGGTCGGCGGTTACGGCTCCGAGACCTACCCCAAGGCGGCGCTGGTGGAGCTGGCCCGTACCCGCGCGGCGAAGAAGTACGGTTCCGTGATCGAGGAGGCCGCCACCGTGCTCATCGCGGACTCGCCGAACGACGTACGGGCGGCGCAGATCAGCCGGGCCAAGACCATCGCGATCGCCACCGGCAACGCCACCCAGGCCGAGCTGCGCGGCGCCGGCGCGGACATCGTGCTGCCGACGCTCGCCGAGACCGATCAGGTCGTCCGCGCCGTCGAGTCCCTCACCCGCGCCGGCCAGCCTTGACCCCCCGATCCGGCTCGCGCACACGTCGGCGCGGTAAGGCGATCTTGCGAGGCTGCGTGCGGCGGCCTGGGCGGTCAGATCACCGTGGGGCGGAGAGCGCCTGCCATCGCTCGATGGAGGCCTTGTACTGCGCGGGCATGTTCAGATCCCGGACCTCGTCGTAGGCGAACAGGCCGAGTTCCTTGTGCTCGTTCGAAGCGCGAGGCGTTTCGGACCCGCTGTAGCCGGCACCGTAGGTGACCACGAAGACGTGCCGCTGTGGCGTGATCTCGTATATCCATGTGTCGAGGATCGAGTTGACGGTGACCGTGAGGCCTAGTTCTTCGTGAACCTCTCTGGCCACGCAGACGACCGGGAGCTCACCGACCTCAAGCTTTCCGCCAGGGAGTTCCCACTCATTTCTCTCGTTCTTGAGCAGCGGTATCTTCCCGTTGATGTCGATGACCAGCTTCACCGAGATCGGTAGCTGGTACTCAAAATATCCAGGATTTCGCTCCACCAGAAAGGGCGGCTTTGCGGTCGTGGGCATACGTTTCCTTCCGTGATGCCCGCGCGGTACAGACCACTCCGCCAACACACCCGCACGGGCTCTGCGCAGATCAGAGTTCGACAAGGATAGCCGCTATGTCGTCGGACTTCTTGAACTTCGTCTGATTCGTGCGCTGTGCAGTGCGCTCATGAGCACGAACTTCGTCGATGATGTGGTCGAGTCCGTGCTCGACGGAGCACTCGAGCAGCTCGCGCCAGTCTGTGAAAATCTCGTATTCGGTCACGGCGCGCGCCAGGCCGTCGGTGCATACCAAAGCGAACTGGAACTCGCCGCGTCGTTGCGTGACAAAGGTATGAACGAACAGGTTGCCGTCTGGGTGCCCGGAGAAAACCGATTCCTCGTTGATGCCGCGGATATATTCCGACCGTCGTCTGTACATCGCCATCGTCACTTGATCCTGCAGTAGGTTCTCGGCTTTGGCGACGGCGACGGCGGTGGCTTCCCGTTGATCGAAAAAGTCGGTTGCAATCAGTTGTTCCGAAGACTTTCCGCAGAGGAAGCCGACCGCGTCTCCGACGCGCGAGACCTCGACGTTCTGATCGTTCTCGATCAGCAGACTGAGCGAACAGCAAGGGTGTTGCTGCATCTCTCGGAGGTCGAACTCGGCAAGCTCTTTCTTGATTTCTTCCTGCAGGTCGTACAGCAGCGGTGCGGCGGAGCCGTATCTCCTGCCGACGCCACAGGCTTTGATTGCTTCGTGAACCCGATCTACCAGCCAGTGCACGTTGGACGCGGCGGGAAGGTTTCTTTCGTTCCGGAAATCAGAAGCGCCGTCCAGCACCCAGGCCATGTTTCCGGAGATCCCGACGCGATCCTCGCTGAGACGTCCCTCAGCGCCCGGGTCTTCCGCGATTTGGATTACCTTCACCAGAAGCCTACTTACCTACCAGATAGGGGATGATCAAGAGCGAGAAGCCGATGAGGTAGACGGCCAGCACGCGCCACGTGGGCTTGCTGCTGATCAGAGAGAAGGATGCGAAGACCACGACTATGGCGCCTGCCATGCCTTCGATCAAGCGAAGCCCGTCAGGCCACGTGCTCTTGCTGGCTATATTTCCGGTGGTGGCGACGAAGGCCACCACGGCGGCCAGCAGCCCCAGTAGTTGTAGCTGCTGGGATTTGAACTCGAGTAGTTCGCGGCGATTCTCCTCTTGCTTCTTATCCCAGTATGATCGCTGTTGAAGTAGGTCGATGCGCACCTTTGTGGTCTGATACTCGGTCAGGCGTCGTTGGTAATCCCTGGAAATTCTCGGCTCCAACTCAATGGCCTGGCTGATGGCCGACCTCGCTGCCGCGAAATCCCCTCTCAGGGCCAGTACTCTAGCCTTTGTCTCGAAGTAGTGACCTATCTTTCCGTGAGTGAACGCGATTGCCTGATCGACCGCTCGCTCGGCTTCACGGATCTCTGCCTGCTCGACAGACTCGCTGCGTTCACAGTATTCGACTATGAAGGAGGCGAGCTGGTGGATCACTCCCGGAACGTCAGGCATAAGCTCTGCCGCATGGCGAGAGTACTCCACGGCGCTTCTGAGGCTCGCCGTATTACCTTTGTTTTTCTCAATGATCGCATGAAACGTGTAAACGTACGGCTCGTGCTCGAACTCGTCTTCGTATCTTCTGACCACGGACTCGTATTCCGCGAAGCGCTCTTCGCGCCGAAGGCGGAGCAGCCATCCATAAAGCGCGGCAAATCGTGTTTTACCGCTATATTTATTCGTTTGCACGATATCGCGCAACTGTTGCTCAGGGTTCGGTATCTCCTCGACCAGCTTGCGTATCTGGACGGAAAACGCCGTGGTGTCGGTGGGCGGAAGCCCCTCGAGCCTGCTGATGATCTCGGGCTGAGAGAGCCCTCGAGTCCGGTCGCCAGATCGTTTACGCACGAGCCTGAAAGCCATGGTCAAGGGAGAGCAGGCTGGTGTCTGCCAGAAACCTCGCCACCGTGCGCCGTCCTTGGAACTCCTGCCGCCCGTGCAGGTACCGGGCGTTGTGCAGCAGGTATCCCTCGCCAGACCTCAGTTCGACCGTTCGAGGATGAGAGCAGAGCTGCTCCAGTGCCCTCAGTAGGAGTTCGCCCTCTTTGCGAGCTGAATGCGGCCGTGCCACTTCGTCGTTCCGGAAGCGAAACCTGTACCGCTCATGTGTTGTGCGTTCCAGGATCGGCCATTTTTGATTGTCAGATGCCAGGAAGGCGGAGGCTTTGATGTCATCGAACTCGGGATGGCTTCTCAGCTCTCCGATCAGCGGAGCGGTGTCAGCCAGGACCGTTTTACCTCCGGCATCCGGTGGTTCCAGTATCAGTAGGGCCATCAACGTGGGAGGTGCGTCGTTCGAGGCACGGTCCGTGTGGAGTGTGAGCTGCTCACGCGTGAATCCTTTGAGGCCGGCATGCCTGTCTTGGCGATTTGCGCTCAGCAGGGTCAGGCCGGGAGTGTTCTCGTGGGGGTGGCCATAGGGTATGGTCCAGCTCGACAAAGAGGCTTGTAAGGTCGATACATCGGCGTCTCGGAAGAATGCTATCCCATACGTGTTTATGGCGCCGGGAACCTCAGAGGGATCGATGTCCGTTCCTGTCGCATTGGTAAACTTCATCACCCGTACTTTCACGATACTCTCGGCATCTCCGCCGATTGGTTCAGTATCTCCAACGAGGCGCCGTAAGAACGCAGGTCGGCGTGACGTGGCCGCAGCCGGTCAAGCCCGCGCCTCAGGATCCCCACCTGCTGGACCTCTGCGACCTGTGAGACACCCTGCCATCGCGCGGCCGGGTCCTTGGGCGTCAGCGCAGGCGACCGGCGACGTACTTCTCGTCGATTTCCTGCACAGACGAAAAGGCGAGGTGACGGATCAGGTGGGTCAGGAGTCGGAGCGGCTTTCCGGGGCGGAGGCGGGGGCGGTGTAGGCGGCCGTCGTCCGGTCCGCGGCGGCCTGTGCCTCGGCCTCGTCCGTGCCCGCCGCGATGCTCGCCTCGCACCAACGCCGGCTGCTGAGGGACACGAACCGCCTGCTTTCGTCGGACGCGGCCCACGCGGCGCTCTCCTCCGGGTCCGCGGGCGTTCCCGACGACAGGTGGAGGGCCAGGCCCATGAGCCCCATGTCCCAGCCGATGCCGACCGCCCCGGGTCCGTACTCGGCCCAGTGCTCGTCGACATGAGCGATGTGGTCCAGCTCGAACCGCGTCCCGCCCTCCGGCTCGGTCGTCAGCCGGACCTCGATCCAGCTGACCATGT
>JAOPYL010000036.1 GCA_025964625.1 Actinoallomurus sp.
CCGCCCACCCAGAAGCCGAGCCCGGCCGCGACCAGCACGGTCGCGGCGTCGCGGGCCCTCCCTGCGCGGCCCTCACCGGGAGGCCGGGGGGTGCCGGGCCGCCACCGCGACGGCCACAGCGCGATGATCAGGAGTACCGGCAGAAGGCTCAGCCCGGCGAGCAGTGCGGCCCGGTACGTCCGGTCGGGCCGGTACGAGAGCCGTACGGTTCCGGCGGTGCCGGCCGGCAGGGCCCACGCCTGCCGCCAGCCGTCGAGCCGCACCGGGCGCAGGGTCCTGCCGCCGATCGTGGCCTGCCAGCCCGCGTTGAGGTTCTCGTTGACGACAAGGTAGGAGTCGCTCGCGGCGTCGACCTCGACCTGACGGTGTTCGGGGGTCCAGCGGGTCACCGTGACGGGCGAAGGCTCCCGGCGCGGAGCGGCGCCGGGGCCGGGACCGACGCCGACGGCCGGGCTCACCACCGCCGAGTCGACGCGGAACGCGTCGAAGGGCACCGCTGCCAGCCCGTTGTCGCCCGCCTTCAGCGTGACCTCCCGGCACGCGCGGAAGGGAATGGCACGGCCGGAGAGCAGGTCGCCGAAGGTACCGGTGGCCCTCGTCGGCACGACCGCTCCGTTCAGCCGCAGCCGGGGGCCGAATCCGCAGGGCAGCGGGACACGGGCGCCGGGCGACGACCGGAACGGCGCGACGTGGGACACCGTGACGTCGGTGACCTGCGGCTGGGACGCCGCCGAGAACCGCAGGGTGAGCCTGGTGGTCGTCATGGGCCTGAACGACAGCACTCCGTCGCCGCCGACCGGCGCCTCGCTCCACTGGCCGTGGTCGCCCTCCACCCGGACCTGCAGGGGGCCGCTCGCGCCCGGTGGGCGCCGCACGGTCACCCGGTCCACCCGTACCTTCCGCTTCCACGACAGCGACAGCCACGGGGCGCGGTCGCCGGCCGCCGGGACCCAGGTGGTCGCCGGGTCGCCGTCGAAGGCCGAGCGCGGCATGCCCGCGGGTTCGCGGGTCGCCACCGAGCTGGCCTGGACCTTCAGGCGCGGATCGGTGCTGGTGTACCGCTCGATCAGGTCGGGGTCGGTGAGCGCGGCCGTACCGGACAGCCTGGCGGTCGTGGCCGACCGTACCGGGAAGACACGGTCGAAGCCGTACGCCTCCTCGTCCTGCCGCTGCAGCGAGGGCGCGCACACCCACCGCACGGAGCCCCGCATGCAGGCGGCCAGCCGGCCCGGTGCGCGGGACATGACGACGATGCTGCCCGCCGGCGCCGCGGGCAGCCGGTAGTGCCGCACCGCGCGCACCCCGTCGATGTGCAGCTCGGGGATGGCGACCCGCGCCATGGACCGTACGGCGGGCTTCCAGGCGAGTCCGAGGACGCGGATCCGCAGCCACCTCGTCGGACCGGCGGCCACCCGCAGGGGCTGGGCGGCGGACGTGCGGGCGACACGCTGCTCGACCCGGCCGCTCTCGGTCTCGATGGAGACCCTGTCCGGCGGCGGTCCCAGCCAGGGGTCCTGCGTGAACATCACCGTGACGTTCCGGGGTGTCAATGGCCGATCGAAGTCGATCTTGAGCCACTGGCCGACGGGGCCACCCCAGCCACCGGTCTCCCAGCGCGTCCACGTGCTGCCGTCGATCGCGGCGTACGGCAGGGCGCCCGGGTCGTCGAACTGGGCGATCGAGGTGATGTCGGACGCGGAGGTGGACGCCGTGACGTCCTTGATGCCGCTGTAGGAGGCGACGGTCGAGTAGCGGTCCCAGCCGGGCTCCATGATGTCGCGCCGCTGCGCCGGCTCCCCTGCCTTCTCGGTGGCGGTCATCGTCGGCGAGGTCTGGCCGCGCAGCTCACCGAAGTTGCGCTCGACGCGGCGCAGCGAGTCGGCGACGACGGGCTTGCCGCCGGCCCCGGGCGCATCGTCGCCGAACAGCACGGGCCGCCCGCGCAGCAGCCCGTTGTCGGCCATGGTCAGCAGGGCCTCCGGCGAGCCGTACAGCCGCAGTGCCGGGGCCGCCTCGGTCATGCTCACGACGCCGTCGGCGCCCGCGACCTCGTAGATCTCCACGGGCGGGTACGGCTGGTCGATGGTGTTCACGGCGTCGTCCGGCCAGTTCGTGCCGGCCGGTGCGCCCCCGAACCACGCGACACGGCGGATGCCGGGCGAGGAGTTCAGGGCCTCGTGGGCGCGGGCCGGCCACGCGCCGCGCAGGTCAGCGCGCCGGAGGTCATTGCGGACCAGGATGTACCGGACGCCCATCCTGGCGAGCACCTCGCTGAGCCCCGCCGACCCCTGGCCACTCGTGACGCGCTGGTCGATGGCGTCCATCAGCCGGCTGAACCCGGGAGACCCGGCCGGTACGAGCTGCCGCTCGGCCCACCGTGCGCGCAGCAGCGGCTGGCTGATCTCGTCCATGGGCCGTCCCCAGATGTACTCCCCGAAGCGCGCGCCGGGGACCGCGATGATGCCCTGATCTCCGGCCCTGCCGTTCAGCCACGTCGTGGCGTCGCGCCAGTACTGCGGCACCGCTGGGAAGTCGCCGGTCGCCGACAGACCGGTGGCGAGCGCGGGCACCGCCAGT
>JAOPYL010000259.1 GCA_025964625.1 Actinoallomurus sp.
GGCCTGCTGACTCCGGGCCGGGGCCCGGCCGGCTCGGCGAGGGCAGGGGCGGTGGCCCTGAAGGCGTCGACGCCGTTGGGCGTGCCCAGCCCGGTCGGGCCGTCATACCCCGGGCCGGCCGTGCAGAGGTACGCCGGGCTGCACGCGCCGTTGCTGCCGGACACGATGTCGTTCAGCGCCGAGGGGTGGGCATAGGGGATGGCCGCCGTGTAGCCGCCGGGCGGCGGCGGGCCGGCCAGCGCGTACGCGCCGGCGATGATCGGCGCGGACGCGCTGGTCCCGCCGACGACCAGCCATCCGCCGCTTCCGTAGGTGTCGTATACCGCGACGCCGGTGCCCGGGTCCGCGACCGCGGAGACGTCGGCGATGGTCCGTCTCGGACACCCGGTGTCCTTCTGCCAGGCCGGCTTGGCGCTGAACGCGGAGCAGCCGGAGCCCCCTCTGTTCCACGCGGTCTCGTTCCAGCCGCGCGCGTTGGCCGCACGGGACAGCGACGTGCCGCCGACCGCGGTGACGTACGGGGAGGTGGCCGGGAACAGGACGCCGTACCCGCTGTCGCCGGACGCCGCCGTGACCGCGATTCCGGGATGGTCGAAGTAGGAGTGGTCGTAGGTACGTGTGAGGGAGTCCTCCGGACCGCCGTAGCTGTTGGAGACGTACCTGGCGCCCAGCCGGATGGCCGTGCCGATCCCCACGCCGAGACCCCGGAGGCTCGGCTGGGCCGCCTCGACGAGCAGGATGTGGCAGTTCGGGCAGGCCGCCGACACCATGTCGAGGTCCAGCGAGTGCTCCTGGGCCCACCCGACGTCGGGCGAGGGGAGGGCGGTACCGCCCTGGTTATTGACCTTCTTGAAGCAGCCGTTCGCCCTGGTGCAGGGCGGCAGCCCGTACTGGGCCCGGTAGACGGCCAGGTCGGATTCGGCCTTCGGGTCGTCGTACACGTCGATGATCGCCACCGTCTGGCCCTTGCCCGCGGACGCCGCGGGCAGGCCGTAGGCGCGTTGCAGGTCGATGGCGCCGAGCCCGGAAGGCGGCCCCTGCGGCTGGATGCCGCGGTGCGCCGGCACGTCGGTGCGTACGAGCGCCAGGCAGGTCACCTGCCCCGGGGGCGGCGGACTGGCGCACGCGCGCTTGACGGAGACGGGCTGGCCGGGGTCCGCCCTGCCGATGGAGGCCTGCGCGGTCAACGCCGTCGTGGACGCCGCCGGTGAAGCGGCGGCGAGAGTGAGTGCCGCCAGCATGGCGAGGCGGGCGCGTCTCATCCTCCGAGCGAGGGTCGGTGACATCCTGCTCCCTTTCATGGCGGCAGCCAGTCGCACGACGGCAACCGGGATCCGATCAGCCGACGCGATGAGCGACCGCGGACCTTGACACCACGAGCCGTGGTGCCTGCCGCGGACGAAAGGCGTCCACCGCAAATCGGCCATTGATTGTTTGTCCTCGTCGCCCAAGCCGTTCGGTGCCGGTCTCGCCACCGTGCCCACCGCGGACTCCGAGCACAGACCGTGTGCACGTGAAAGCGGAGAGTAGCCGAAGGCCGACGGAGGGATCTTACCAACCCGACGGTGACCTGCTAAGAGGGGACGCGCACCTTCAGCCCGCACGTGCCCCGCGCGGGCGGTGCCAGCGCCGTCGTGACGCGTACCCTCCGTCATGCCGGCTGCTCAACCGCGGCCGGATTCTGAAGGGCTACAACGTCCGCATGGCCGCGGCCGGGCCCCTGCCATCGCGTTCGGGTCCTGGACGATCAGGAGCCGGTGGCGTGGGTGAGACGGTCGAGGAAGCGTGCGCCGACCTCGGCGATGTCGTCGGCGCCCCATTCCAGGGCGGGCCCGGCGACCGTGATCTCGGTCGTCGACATGCCCGGCACGTCCGTGTCCTGCCACCTGTCGGCGAACCACACCCTGTCCTCCTCGGCGAGCGCCAGCGCCGCGTCGTTGAGCACCTGAGCCGGGTGGGGCAGCCAGAGACGGAACTCGTGCGTGTGCGGAGGATCCGGATGCACCCGCGCGCCGGGAAGGGCGGCGAGTGCCGTCGCGACCGTCCGCGCGTGCCGTACGTACTCCGGGATGCGCGGCAGCTCCGTGCCGAGACGGGCGAGTGCGGTCAGGGCCGCGGGCCACTGCTGGAACACATTGCCGCCGTACCGGTGCCGCCAGGCCCGTGCGTATGACGAGAGCTCCGCCGTACCCGCCAGGGCCGCACCACTGATGCCGCCGATCGTCTTGTAGAACGAGACGTACGTGCTGTCGGCGAGGCCGGCGATCTCGGCGAAGGAGTGCGCCAGGTAGGGGGCCGACTCCCAGATCCGGGCGCCGTCGAAGTGCACGCGCGCGCCGATGACACGCGCCGCGGCCGCGACGGCGACGAGTTCGTCCCATGTCGGGAGGATGAATCCGGCGTCGCGCAGCGGCAGTTCGACGACGACCGTACCCACGGGTTCGGCGAGGGCGGTGACCTCATCGGCGGTGGGGTTCCGGGGCGCGGTGGTCGGCCAGACACTGCGCAGGCCGCTCAGGTTCGCGTAGGCGTGCCGTTCGTGCAGCTCCTGGTGGCCGAGCGGGTGCAGAGCCACCGCCGGGCGCCCGGTGCGGTCGGCGCCGTAGCGCAGCGCGACCTGCTGGGCCATCGTGCCGGTCGGGAAGAAGACGGCGGCCTCGGTACCGAGCAGCTCCGCCACGCGTTCTTCCAGCACGGTCACCGGACCGTCACCGTAGAAGTCGGGCAGACCGTCCAGATCGCCGCCCGCATCCATGTCCGCGAGCCGTTCTTTCATGGTGGCGGGCCGGCTGCCGGAAAGGATCCGGTCACTGGCCCGCATCGCGGCCAGACGGCGTTGCCGCGTGTTGTCCGACATCGGCAGATCGTCGCACATCGGCGCCATGGCAGACCAAGCGATCAACGCGCCCGCCTCACAGCGGCCGCTCGAGCCGGTCGCGGATCACCGACTCG
>JAOPYL010000304.1 GCA_025964625.1 Actinoallomurus sp.
GAGCGTCCCGCGCGCCGGCCGGCCCGCGGCATCGAGCCTGAGGGTGGCAGCGATGTCTGACCTGCTCGTCATCGCGCTCAAGCTGCTGCTGGTCGTCCTCGCGTTCGCGGTGCTGCCGCTGCTCGTCGGGCAGGCCGAGCACAAGGTGATGGCGCACATGCAGGGCAGGCTCGGCCCGATGTACGCCGGCGGTTTCCACGGCTGGGCGCAGCTCGTCGCGGACGGGGTGAAGTTCGCCCAGAAGGAGGACGTCATCCCGGCCGCCGCCGACCGGCGGATCTTCACGCTGGCCCCCGCCGTGGCGTTGATCCCGTACCTGGTCGTGATGGTCGTCATCCCGGTCGGACCGGGCGGCCAGGTGGGCGTCTCGCTGGATCCGGGTCTGTTCTTCGCGCTGGCCATGATCGGCATCGCCGTGCTCGGCGCGATCATGGCGGGCTGGGCGAGCGCCAACAAGTACAGCATGCTCGGCGGCATGCGCGTCGCGGCTCAGCTGCTGTCGTACGAGCTGCCGATGGTGCTGGCCGCATCGTCGGTCGCGATGGCGGCCGGCACGCTGAACCTGACGAAGATCGTCGAGCACTGGCAGTGGTGGTGGCTGCCGTGGCAGGCGATCGGCGGAGCGGTCTTCTTCATCGCGGGCCTCGCCGAGCTGCGCCGCCCGCCGTTCGACATGCCGGTCGCCGACTCCGAGATCATCTTCGGCCCGTACACGGAGTACTCCGGGCTGCGGTTCGCACTTTTCCTCCTCGCCGAGTACGCCGGGATCGTCGTGCTGTCGGCGCTGACGACCGTGCTCTTCCTCGGCGGCTGGAAGGGGCCGGGGCTCGACACCCAGCTCGGCTGGCTGTGGACGCTGATCAAGGTGCTGGCCCTGTCGTTCGTGGTGATCTGGCTGCGCGTGAGCTACCCGCGCATGCGCGAGGACCAGCTTCAGAAGCTCGCCTGGGCCGGCCTCGTGCCGCTCGCTCTCGCCCAGCTCGCCCTCACCGGCGTGATCAAGATCGCCATCGGCCCCTGACACGTAGCGGCGACCTCCCGGTTTCCCAACCGCTCCCAATGAGCAATCATGGTGTCCGTGGCACGCATTCCCGGAACCGGTCTGGCAAAGGGCCTCGCGGTGACGCTGCGTACGATGACGCGCCGGTCCATCACGCGGCAGTACCCCGAGGTGCAGCCCGACCTGCCGCCACGCAGCCGCGGCGTCATCGCCCTGCTCGAGGAGAACTGCACGGTCTGCATGCTCTGCGCGCGAGAGTGTCCCGACTGGTGCATCTACATCGACTCGCACAAGGAGACGCTGCCGGCGCCCGAGGGCGGCCGGCCGCGCACCCGCAACATGCTCGACCGGTTCGCCATCGACTTCGCGCTCTGCATGTACTGCGGTATCTGCATCGAGGCCTGCCCGTTCGACGCGCTGTTCTGGTCGCCCGAGTTCGAGTACGCCGAGTACGACATCGCCGAGCTGACGCACGAGCGCGACCGGCTGCGCGAGTGGATGTGGACGGTGCCGCCGCCGCCCGCCCACGACCCCGGCGCCGAGACACCCAAGGAGCTGAAGGCCCGGTGACCGCGGCCGACGTGGTCATCGTGCTGCTGGGCGTGGTCGCCGTCGGTTCCGGCGTCCTCGTCGTCGCCACACGGCAGCTCGTCCACGCCGCCCTGTGGCTGGTGGTCTCGTTCGGGTCTCTGGCCGCCTCCTATGTCGTGCTGGCCGCCGAGTTCGTCGCCTGGGTGCAGGTGCTGATCTACGTCGGGGCGATCGTCGTGCTCCTGCTGTTCGGCATCATGCTGACCCGCGCGCCGATCGGCCGTTCCGAGGACCTCGACTCCGACAACCGCGTCGTCGCGCTGGTGGTCGCGGCGGCGACGGCCGCCGTCCTGGTCACCACACTCGTACGGGGGTTCCGCTCGGCGTACTTCCCGCTGAAGGCCCGGGTCGGGAACGGCTCGTCCGAGGTGCTGGGCGCGAGCCTGTTCCGTACATGGGTCCTGCCCTTCGAGGCGCTGTCGGTGCTGCTGCTGGCCGCGTTGATCGGCGCGATCGTGCTCTCGCGCACCGACATCGGCGGTGCCGACTCCGACGGCGACACCCCGCAGCGCCGCGAGCGACGGCGGGGCGGTCCGGGCGGTTCCCTGGGGTTGGCGCGCAGGCGGGGCTCGGGCCCGGATGAGGACGACACGATCGTGCTGTCCCGCGTCGACGAGGAGGTGTGATGCACCTCGTCTACCCGGTCGTCATCGCGGCGATGCTGTTCTCCGTGGGCGTGTACGGCGTACTCGCCCGGCGCAACGCGATCCTCGTGCTGATGTCCGTCGAGCTGATGCTCAACGCGGTGAACCTCAACCTCGTCGTCTTCGACATGCGGTGGGCCGACCGGCTGCACGGCGGGCAGGTGCTCACGCTGTTCGTCATCGTGCTGGCCGCCGCCGAGGTGGGGCTGGGCCTCGCCCTGGTGCTGCTGATCTACCGCAACCGCCGGACGGTCGACATCGACCGGCTGCGCGCGCTCGCCGACCGTGACGTGGATCCGGACTCCGACATCAGCGCGATCCCCGACGACGAAGGGGTGCGCCGGTGATCGTCTTGGCGGCCGTCGCGATCCTGCTCCCGTTCGCCGCCGCGTTCGCCGGCATGCTCTTCGGGCCCACGGTCTCGCATCTGCTGACGCCGCTCGCCCGCCGCGTGAGGTCGCCCAGGCCGGGCACTGCCGCCGGGCGGGCGCGTGTCCTGGCCCGGCGCCTGCCCGCGAACGGCCCGGCGCTCATCGCGGTGCTGCCCGTCGCGGTCTCGACCGTGATCACCGCCGTGGTCGCGTTCGAGCAGTGGCGGCAGCCGCGCGTACGCACGGGCACGCTCACGCTGGTCCAGACGGGCGGCCTGCCGTTCGCCGTCTCGCTCGACGTCGACGGGCTGTCCGCGGTCGTCGCGCTGATGGTCTGCTGCGTGGCACTGGCCGTGCAGATCTACTCGGTCGCCTACATGAGGGACGACCCGCGCTACTCCTCCTACGCGGCGTTCGTGTCGCTGTTCACCGCGGCGATGCTGCTCGTCGTGCTGTCCGGCGACCTCCTCGTTCTGTACGTCGGCTGGGAGGTCATGGGCGTCTGCTCCTACTTCCTGATCGGGCACTACTGGCACGACCGGGCCACGTCACGCGCGGCGGTGAAGGCGTTCCTGATGACCCGCATCGGTGACGTCGGTTTCCTGTTCGGCATCTTCGTGCTGGGGATGGCCGCGCACTCGTTCGGCATCCGGGCCGTCATCGCGCACGTCCCGGCCATGTCGCACACGACCCTCGTCGCGGGCACCCTCCTCCTGCTCTGCGGGGTGGCGGGCAAGAGCGCGCAGTTCCCGCTGCACACCTGGCTGCCCGACGCGATGGCCGGTCCCACACCGGTGAGCGCGCTCATCCACGCCGCGACGATGGTCGCGGCCGGTGTCTACGTCGTCGCCCGCCTCTACCCGGCGTTCCTGTTCGCGCCGGCGTCGCTGGCGGTGCTGGGGATCATCGCCGCCATCTCGATGCTCGGCGCCGCGCTGGCCGCGCTGGCCCAGGACGACCTCAAACGGGTGCTGGCCTACTCCACGATCAGCCAGCTCGCGTACATGGCCGGCGGGCTCGCGGTCGGCACGCGCGACGGCGCCGTCTTCCACCTGCTCTCCCACGGCGCGTTCAAGGCGCTGCTGTTCCTGGGCGCGGGCTGCGTCATCGTCACGGTCGGCTCGAGCGTGCTGAGCACCATGGGCGGCCTCCGGCGGGCCATGCCGGTGACGTTCTGGTCCATGACGATCGGCTTCGCGGCCCTGGCCGGCGTCCCACCCGCCAGCGGCTTCTTCAGCAAGGACACGATCCTGTCCCAGGCCTGGCACGCCGCCCGGCAGCAGAGGCCGCGCGGCGACTTCGGCTCGTTCGCCCACTCTTCCGTGGGCGGCGGCACCGGGACCCAGGGGTACACCGCGCTGAACAACGCGCACCGGCTCCCGGTCATCCCCGAGTCGATGCCGGGCATTCCGTCCTGGACGGGCTGGCTGGTCTTCATCGCGGGGCTGGTCACGGTCGCGATCACGGCGGCGTACGCGACGCGCACCTGGCTGGTGACCTTCTTCGGCGAGCAGCGGTCGGAGGTCGCGCCGCGTGAGGCTCCGCCGCTGATGCGCTGGCCGGTCGCGGTACTCGCGGTGCCGGCGCTGGTCCTCGGCTTCCTCGGGCTCGGCAGCGACCATCTGCGGCCCGAACCCGGCATGGCCGCCGTCTCGCTGCTGTTCACCGCCGCCGGGGCGGGCGCGGTGTTCCTCGTCTGGAACAACGACCCGGCGCTGGATCCCGTCCGGCTGCTCGGGCCGGTGCGGCCGGTCCTCCAGGCGGGCTTCCACCTCGACAACGTCTACGACGTGCTGGTCGTACGGCCGGTGCTGGCGCTGGCCCGGCTGGTGGTCAGCACCGACGAGCGGGTCGTGGACGCCGCCGTCGAGGGCTCCGGCCGTGGCGCGCGACGGCTGGGCGGCCTGCTGCGCGCGACCGAGAACGGCAACCCGCAGGCGTACGTCTCCGGTCTCCTGGCGGGAGTAGTCATCATCGTGCTCGCAGTGGTGGTGCTCACATGATCCTCATGGCGCTGCTGGCGGTGCCCCTGCTCGGTGCGCTGCTGACGCTCGTGTCACCGCCGTGGAGCCCGCGGCGGCTGACGCGCGTGGCCCGGCTGTACGGCCTCGTCGTGTCCGGGGTGACCCTGGTGCTGGCGCTCGTGGCGGCCGTCGTGTTCGACTACGGCAAGCGCGGCCCGCAGCTGGGCGTGGACCGGACGTGGGCGGCCTCCATCGGGCTCCGCTTCCACCTCGGCGTCGACGGGATCTCGCTGCCGCTCATCGTGCTGACCGCGGCACTGACGTTCCTGTGCATGGTCTACACCGCGCGGGTGCTGCCCTCGCGGGGAACGGGGGGGGACGAGGGAGACAGCCCGCCGCAGGCGCTGATCGGGCTGATCCTCCTGCTCGAGGTCGGCATGCTCGGCACGTTCGTCGCGCTCGACCTCGTGCTGTTCTTCGTGTTCTTCGAGGTCGTCCTGGTCCCGATGTACTTCATCATCGCGAACTGGGGCGGCTCCGGCCGGGACGGGCAGGCGAAGGCCAGGGCCGCGGCGAACAAGTTCATCCTCTACACGCTGCTCGGCTCCGGCTTCCTGCTCGTCGGCATCCTGCTGATCGCGGTCAACGCCCGCACGCTCGACATGACGGCGCTGGCCGCCCGGCACGGCGCCGGCCTGTCGCACGGGGTCCAGGTCACCGCGTTCGCGCTGATGGCCCTGGGCTTCGCGGTCAAGACGCCGATGTGGCCGCTGCACACCTGGCTGCCCGACGCGCACACCGAGGCGCCCACCGTCGGCTCGGTCCTGCTCGCCGGGGTGCTGCTCAAGATGGGCACGTACGGCTTCGTCCGCGTCGCGGTGCCGGCCGCCCCCGGCGGGGCGCACACCTGGGCGCCCTGGCTGGGCCTCCTCGCCGTCATCGGGATCCTCTACGGCGCGCTCGCCTGCCTGGCGCAACGCGACCTGAAGCGCATGATCGCCTATTCCTCGATCGGCCACATGGGCTTCGTGCTGCTCGGCATCGCCACCCTCACCCCGGTCGGCGTCAACGCCGCGCTGTTCGGCAACGTCGCGCACGGCCTCATCACCGGGCTGCTGTTCTTCCTGGCCGGGGCGATCAAGGAGCGGTACGGCACCGGCGACCTGGACGTCCTCGGCGGCGGCATGCTCGCCAAGGCGCCGTACCTCGCCTCGATTCTCACCTTCGCGTCGATCGCCAGCCTCGGGTTGCCCGGGCTGGCCGGGTTCTGGGGGGAGATGCTCGCGCTCCTCGGCGCGTACCGGCCGCACGCCGGGCTGCCGCGCGGGACATTCCTGACGTTCATGGCGCTGGGCGGCCTCGGCGCGGTCCTCACCGCCGCGTACTTCCTGCGCATGCTCGCCAAGGTCACACATGGCCCGGTGGCGGAGCGCTGGCGCACGACGCGCTTCGCCGACGTCCGGTCGTACGAGCTGCTCGCCTGGACGCCGCTGATAACGGCCACGCTGTTCATCGGGCTCTGGCCGAAGACGCTCCTCGCCCTGACCGACGGCGCCGTACGCGTCCTACTGGGGGGCCGATGATCCAGTCGATCGACTATCTCGCGATCCTGCCGACGCTGATCGTCGCGGTGGCGTCGGTGGTGGTGCTGATGGCCGACGCGTTCGGGGCGCCCCGCCGGATCGTGGGCCTGCTCACCATGATCTCGCTGGTCGCCGCGGCCGGCTCGCTCGTGGTCGGCCGCGGCCGGAGCACCTTCTGCGCGGCGCGGTCCTGTTCCTACGTCGCCGACGACTTCACCGTGCTCTTCCAGGCGGTCGTGCTGCTCGCGGCCCTCGTGGTCGTGCTCCTGTCGCACGGTGAGATGCGCCGCTCCGCGCTGCCGGCGGGTGAGTACCACTTCCTGCTGCTCGCCGCGATCACCGGGGCACTGCTGCTGGCCGCGGGCCGCGACCTGATCACGCTCGTGGTCGCGCTCGAGACGCTGTCCCTGCCGGTGTTCGCGCTGGTGGGCCTGCGGCGCCACGACGGGGTGGCCAGCGAGGCGGCACTCAAGCTGTTCCTCGTGTCGGTCGTGTCGTCGGCGGTGACCCTGTTCGGGATCAGCCTGGTGTACGGCGTGACCGGCGCGATGCACCTCGACCGGGTGGCCGCCGGGCTGGCGCACGTCCCGGCGGAGCTGAAGCCGGTCGCGGCGGCCGGCATCGTCCTGGTGATCGCCGGGTTCGGCTTCAAGGTCGCGGCGGTGCCGTTCCACTTCTGGGCGCCGGACGTCTACCAGGGCGCGCCCCTGCCGGTCGCGGCGTTCCTGTCGGTCGTGTCGAAGGCGGGCGGCTTCGCCGGCCTGACGCTGGTGCTCACGGTGGGCTTCTGGCCGTTCGGCCATACCTGGGGCCCGATGATGGGCGTGCTGTCGGCCGCCACGATGACGCTCGGCAACCTCGTCGCCCTCCGCCAGCGGAACGCCGTACGCCTGCTGGCCTGGTCGTCGGTGGCGCAGTCCGGTTACATGCTGGCCCCGCTGGCCGGGGGTGCGCGGGTGCGGCTGCACGAGGCGATGACGGCCACGGCGGCGTACGTCGCCATGTACGCGATCATGAACATCGGCGCCTTCGCGGTGGTCGCCGTCGTGGCGCGGCGCGGCGGCCGGGAGCTGGACGACTACCGCGGGCTCGTCCGGACCAATCCGGGCACCGCGGCCGCGCTGGCGTTCTTCCTCGTCTGCCTGGCCGGTCTGCCGCCCGGCGTCATGGGCCTGCTCGCCAAGGTGGTGGTGTTCAAGGCCGCGGTCGGCGGTGCCGCCACCTGGCTCGCGGTGATCATGGCCGTGAACACGGTGATCGGCCTCTACTACTACCTCGGCTGGGCCGCGCGGCTCTTCGCCCCCGCGCGGGCCGAGCCGACCCCGGTCGGCCGGGCGGCCGGCATCGCCGTCGCGGTGTCCCTGGCCGGCGCCATCGTGGTCTCGCTGGTCCCTGAGCTGGTGCTCCACGCCGCCGCCCTGGCCGTTCCCTAAACGGGAACGTTTCTCCTGGTCAGCCCGTTGGTTAGAGGGGAGCCAGGGGAGGCAGCGAAGGTGCGGTTCAACGGCGTCCGGACGGTGGTTCTGCTCGCGGGCCTGTCGGCGCTCATCGTCGTCGTCGGGGGCGCCCTCGGCGGGACCAGCGGCTTGCTGATCGCGCTGGTCATAGCGCTGGTCACCAACGGCGTCGCCTACTTCGCGAGCGACCGGATCGCGCTGTCGGCCATGGGCGCCCGGCCGGTCAGCGAGGTGGAGCAGCCCGCCATGTACCAGACCGTGCGGGAGCTCTCCACGGCCGCCCGGCAGCCCATGCCCCGCCTGTACGTCTCGCCGACCGTGGCGCCCAACGCCTTCGCCACCGGCCGCAACCCGCGCAAGGCGGCGGTCTGCTGCACGATGGGCATCCTGCAGATCCTCGACGGGCGCGAGCTGCGCGCCGTCCTGGCGCACGAGCTGTCGCACGTCTACAACCGAGACATCCTGATCTCCTCTGTCGCCGGGGCGCTCGCCGCCGTCGTCACCTGGGGCGCCAACCTGGCCTGGTTCATCCCGCTCGGCAACTCCGACGACGAGGACGGGAGCGGCGTCCTGGGCGCTCTGCTGCTCCTGGTGCTCGGCCCCGTCGCGGCGATGATCATCCAGCTCGCGATCAGCCGCACCCGGGAGTTCCAGGCGGATGCCTCCGGCGCCCAGCTCAGCGGCGACCCGCTCGCGCTGGCGGCCGCCCTGCGCAAGATCGAGAGCGGCACCCGGCGGCTGCCGTTGCCGGAGGACGGCCGTCTCGCCTCGGTCGGTCACCTGATGATCGCGAACCCGTTCCGCGGCGAGGGCGTCCTACGCCTCTTCTCGACCCACCCGCCGACCGCCGAGCGCGTCGCCCGGCTCGAACAGATGGCGGGCTACCGCAGATAGCCGGTTCCGGATCGTCAGGCGGTCAGGACGACCGGTCCGTCGCCCGTGATCGCGACGGTGTGCTCGAAGTGGGCCGCTCGGCTGCCGTCGGCGGTCGCGATCGACCAGCCGTCGGCGAGCGTACGGCCGCCGTCGCCGCCGCCCTGGATGACCATCGGCTCGATGGCGATGACGAGTCCCTCCCGCAGCCTCATGCCGCGCCCGGGCCGGCCGGTGTTGGGCACGTGCGGATCCTCGTGCATGGCCGTTCCGACGCCGTGCCCGCCGCAGCCCTCGAGCAGGCCGTACGGCCGCGCCGTGGCCTCCACGGCATAGGAGACGTCACCGAGCCGCCCGCCGGGCACGGCCGCCTCGATCGCCGCCGACAGTGCCTCCCGGGTGACGGTCATCAGCCGTACGGCGTCGTCGTCGACCTGTCCGACCGGCACCGTCACCGCGGCGTCACCGTGGTACCCACCGGCCTCCGCGCCGCAGTCGATCGACAGGATGTCCCCGTCCCGCAGCACCCGTCCGTCCGGGATGCCGTGCACCACCACGTCGTTGACCGACAGGCACAGCGTCGCCGGGTACGGCGTCGGGGCGGACCGCGGGTGGTAGTCCAGGAACGACGGCCGGGCGCCCTGCTCCTTGATACAGGCGGCGCCGATCGCGTCCAGCTCGGCCAGGCTGACGCCCGGCTCCACCGCCTCCGCGACACGTCGCAGCGTCACGCCCACGACCCGTCCCGCCTCGCGCATCCGGTCCAGCTCCGCCTGGTTCTTCAATGTCACCATGACCGTAGATTATAATACCAGCCGTATAATCCACGCCATGGTACGAACCCCGCTGACCGAAGACCAGCGTGACCGTGGCCGGGCTCTCGGCCAGGTCCTCCGCGCCGCGCGCGGACCTCGCAGCGCGGCCTCCGTAGCCGCCGAGGCGGGCATCTCCCTCGACACGCTCCGCAAGATCGAGCGCGGCGCGATCATGGCCCCGGCCTTCTTCACCGTCGCCGCGCTGGCCCGGGCGCTCGACCTCGACCTCACCGAGCTCGCCCGCCGGCTGCCGGCGGGCGAGCGATCCCGCCTGGCCGGCTGACCGCCACCGCCTGTCACTGGGCGCCCTCAGAGGAGTCCTTGTCCGGCCATGACCGGCAGAACTCTCCCCTGGAACAGCCGGCGCGCACGAAAAGCGGGGGGCGGCGTCTCCCCGGGCGCCATACGTGTCACGATCGTCGAGTGCCCGACTCGCGTGAGGTGCT
>JAOPYL010000330.1 GCA_025964625.1 Actinoallomurus sp.
GATGCGGCAGATGAGCGCGTTCTCCTGGATGAGCGCTGTCGGCGGCATGAGCGGATGTCCGGCGAGACTGTCAAGCGCACGACGCAGTCGACGACGCCGCTCCAGCCGGGCTTGGGCTTCGCGACGAATGTGCAGGTAACGATGCTGCTGCTCGACGAACGGCTCCCGAGAAAGCCGCTCGTAGGCAGCTCATGCGGATGCGAATCCCACAGCCATTAACGAGTTGCTCTCCGCGACAGGTGAGGGCGGCGACGGCCAAGGCTGAAATGAGGCGGGGTCCTGTGGCCGGGTCGAGCTGACGATTTTTCGGGTATCCGCAGCCTTTGGCACGGCGGTTTTCGTAACACCCGCCGTACCGCGTCGCCCAGTGAGAGGACCCACATGCGCGACGACAGCGAGTTCTCCGAGTTCGCGGAGGCGGCCGTCACCCGGCTGCGGCAGACGGTGTTTCTGCTGAGCCGCGACTGGCATCTCGCCCAGGACCTGACCCAGATCACGCTCTCCAAGGTCTACCTCAAGTGGCGGCGCATCGACGATCCGCACGCGTACGCCAAGAAGACCCTGCCGCGCGCCTTCCTGGATCACAAACGGCGGTGCAGCTCCGACGAGTTCGCCGTCGCCGACCTGCTCGGTCTCTCCGAGAGCAACGTGAAGATCCAGAGCATGCGGTCACTCGCCATCCTCCGCAACCTTCTCGACGAGGGCACCCCGGCCGGATCGGCAACCGGGCAGCTCTGAGTGACGCCGCAGACCTGCCCTCGACGAGGGCGGCAGTATCGGACACGGACCCGACGATGATGAGCTGCCAGACCTCGTCCATGAACAGCACGTTGACGACATCAAGGCAAGCGTGAAGGCGCTCCTCGACGCCGGCGCGGAAGCGCTGCAAGAGGTCAAGGATGTCGGCGGGGGCAAGCTGATCGCCTCCGTGAAGGACGCGGACGGCACGTCATCGGCCTCAACCAGCCGGCCTGAGCCCGGGAGATCGTCGATGTGGACGTTCCTGGTCGGTGGATCACTCCGTGGGGGTGGTGGGGGCGGATTCCGGCCGGGCGCCGAAGGCGTCGCGGAGCCGGGCCTTGACGATCTTGCCGGTGGCGTTGCGGGGGATGGCGTCGGTGAACACGACCGACTTGGGGATCTTGTACTTGGCGAGCCGGTCCGAGAGGGAGGCGAGCAGGCGGGCCTCGGTGAGCTCGGAGCCGTCCCGCAGGACGACGATCGCGCGGCCGACCTCGCCCCAGGTGTCGTCGAGCATGCCGATGACGGCGCAGTCCAGGACGTCAGGGGTGGCGAGGATCGCGTTCTCCACCTCGGCCGGGTAGACGTTCTCACCACCCGAGATGATCATGTCTCTCATGCGGTCGACGATGTAGGCGTAACCGTCCTCGTCGAGGCGGGCGGCATCGCCGGTGTGGAACCAGCCGCCGGTGAAGACCTTCGCGGTCTCCTCTGGCAGACCCCAGTAGCCGGGCATGACGTGCGGGCCCTGGACGACCACCTCTCCGGTCTCGCCGGGCGGCACCTCGTCGAGGTCGGGACCGACCACGCGTACGTCGCTGAAGAAGTGCGGCACGCCGGCCGAGCCGGCCTTCGACACCGCGTGCGCGGCATCGAGGAACAGCGTCCCGGGCGCGGCCTCGGTCATCCCATAGCCCTGCAGGAACGTCAGGTCACGACCCTGGTAGGCGGCGATGAGCGAGGGAGGCACCGGAGACCCACCGCAGGTGAGGATCCGCAGCGACGACAGATCGGCGCCGTCCCAGCGAGCGGACTGCACCACCTGCTGGAACATCGTGGGCACCCCGAACATGAACGTGATCTGATGCCGTTCGATCAGGTCGAGGGTGGTCTCCGGGTCGAACGCGGCGACCAGCACGCAGGTGCCGCCCTTGAGCAGTACGGGCAGGGTCAGCATGTTGAGACCGGCGGTGTGGAACAGCGGGGCGGACACCAGCGCGACCTCGTCGGCGACGAGATCGTGGTCGATCAGGACGTTGAACGCGTTCCAGGTGATGTTCCCGTGGGTGAGCGCCGCGCCCTTGGGCCGCCCAGTCGTTCCGGACGTGTACATGATCATGCAGGCGTCGTCGAGGGTGACCGGTTCGTCAAGCGGGTCGGCCGACGCCGCGGCCAGCAGGTCTTCATAGCCGTACCCGTCCTGCCCTGCCAGGGAGACGAGGGTGCGTGACCCGGCGCGCAGGCTCTTCACGAGTGCCTCGTGCGACGCGGCGTAGAGGAGGACCGAGGTGCCCGAATCGCCGAGCTGGTAATCGATCTCCGGCCCCGTCAGCCGGGTGTTGAGCGGCACGAAGATACCGCCCAGCAGCCCGGTGGCGAAGAGCGTCTCCAGGAAGGACGGATGGTTGGGACCCAGGTAGGCGACCCGGTCGCCGCGGCGCACTCCCAGGCCACGCAGGCTGTGCGCGAGGCGGATGACCCGCCGGTGCAGCTCGCCGTAGGTCACCGGCCGCCCCTCGTGGATCAGTGCGGTGTGGTCCGGGGTCTTGCGGGCCCGGCGGGACGGCCACGACCCGAGTCCCTCGTTGCGCATGGGGCGTCTCCTTCGAGCGATGGATCAAGGGATCAGGAGTCCTCGCGCAGGCCCAGGAGGCGGACGGCGTTCTCCTTGAGAATCTTCGGCCGGACCTCGTCCTTTATCGGGAGTTTCGCGAAATCCGCGAGCCATCGGTCGGGGCTGATCACCGGGTAGTCCGAACCGAACAGCACCTTGTCACGGAGCAGCGTGTTGGCGTACTGCACGAGCTGGGGCGGGAAGTACTTCGGTGACCAGCCCGACAGGTCGATGTGGACGGTGGGCTTGTGCGTGGCGACGCTCAGCGCCTCGTCCTGCCAGGGGAACGAGGGATGCGCGAGGATGATCTTCAGCTCGGGGAAGTCGACCGCGACGTCGTCCACGTACATCGGGTTGGAATATTTGAGGCGGATTCCACCGCCGCCGGGTACCCCGGCGCCGATCCCGGTCTGGCCGGTGTGGAACAGCGCGATGGCGCCGAGTTCCTCGATCACCTCGTACAGCCCGTACGCCAGCCGGTCGTTCGGCTGGAAACCCTGGATGTTGGGGTGGAACTTGAACCCCTTCACCCCGTACTCCTCGACCAGCCGCCGCGCCTGCCGTATGCCGGCCCTCCCCCGGAACGGATCGATCGACGCGAAGGGGATGAACACGTCCGGGTTGGCGGCCGCCGCCTCGGCGACCTCCTCGTTCGGCACCGGCGGGGTCCCGGTGGCATGCTCGGCGTCCACGGTGAACACCACCGCGGCCATCCGGCGCTCACGATAGAAGGCGGCCATCTCCTCCAGAGTCGGCTTGCGGTGCGCGTCATCGACCTTGAAGTAGGCGCTGGACGCCTGGTGCAGGTCGTCGTCGAGCGAGGCGCCGCCGCCGCGGGAGGAGACCTCGGCGTGGGTGTGCACGTCGATCGCGACCAGTTCGTCCAGGTTCATCGGATGCGCGGCGTGGACACCTCGGCCTTGGGGGCGGGGAGGTAACGCCGCTCCCTCCTCGGGATGTCGGTGGTGGTCGTTAGCGTGGTCGGATGCGGTCCCGGCTTCAGCCATTGGAGGCCGGGACGGGCGGGCGCGCCGGGCTATGGGGAGCAGTCTCGCCAGTTCACCGAAGCCCGTAAAGCGTTCGGGTGGTTGGCGGCCGGGTGGAAGCCGGTGCAGCAGCAGGCGTTGCGGGACTTCGCCCAGGCCATGTCGTCGAGGACGGCGAGCCGAATGTTCTGGTGGGTCGCCTCGTGCGGGTCCTCCAAGAACGGCAGTGCGGCCTCACGCAGCGCCGTTCCGCGCGGGGCGAGTGCGGCGACCTCCCAGAGCCGCGACCCGACCCGGTAGGTCCCGTGCTCGTCGCGTTCCAGGGCGCCCCAGCGGGTCAGCGGCGGCACCGGGCGGCGTTCGACAGCATGACGGTCGGCCTGGACCGGCTCTGAACCTGGCTCATTCGAACCCCCTCGTTGGTCACGTCCGGCAGATCGAGCGGATTCCCGCAAGTAGACCACGTCAGTGCGTCGTGCGAACTCCCGCATGGCCACTGTGGTGTGCGAGCTCCTACAGCCGGATCACGGACACCGAGTCGGAGAAGAAGTTGGTCACATATAGCTTCGCGCCATCCGGACTCAATGCCACACCACGCGGGCCGTCCGCGACAGCGATCGTGGAGACCACCGCATGGCTCGAGGTGTCGATCACGGAGACCACGTCGAACGGAAAATGGGCCACGTAGAGGCGGGAGCCGTCCGGACTCACTACCACGCCGTATGGGCCCCTGCTTACCGGAATCGTCCCAAGGATGGACGCGGGCGTCGTGTCGGCCTCAGCGCCGATGCTCAACACATCGATCACAGTCACGGAGTCCGAGAAGTAATTGGTCGCGTATATGCGGGTTCCATCGGGGCTCACCGCAAGGCCGACCGGGAAGTCTATGTTCGGCAGCCTTCCCATGGTCTTGGTCAGGCCGTCGGTTACCAACACGGCATCGTTCAGGGCATTGGCCACGTATAGGCGGGCCCCGTCAGGGCTCGTCGCCAAACCGTACGGCCTTTCCGCGAAGACGGTATCGATGGTCGTGGTCCCCGTCGAGGTCTCGATCATCGATAGCGTGGATCGATGTGTGTCGGCGACATACAGGCGTGCGCCATCCGGGCTGACAGCTACTCCGTAGAGGCTCACACCAACCGCAAGTGTGGCAACGACCGCTTTGCTGGAGGTGTCGATGACGGAGACCGACCCCGCGTGGAAGTTCGTCACGTAAACGCGGCTACCATCTCGACTCGCTGCCACACTATGTGGGCCATCGCCCACCCTGATCGTTTCGATGTTCGGGCTGGTGGCCGACCCTGCGGAGATCGAAGGTACTTCTGAATCAGACATGCGCTACTCCGTTTGATGAGCCCAACCTCTGGCCTGTGGGGCCGACCGCTGCTGGCGGTCCCGGCACTGTGGCGCGTCGTTAGTCCCAAACTGCCGAAAGGAAATCATTGAGACGTGCCCCGGAGTCTTCGACCATTGTGCGGATTATGTCATCCCGCGGCCCCGGGTCGGTTGGCATCGCCTTGAGCGCATCGAATACCGATTGCCTGACAGCGAGGAATGCATCGGCGCTCTCACGCAACGATGCGTTCGACCTGTCCAAGGCATCGACGCGCTCGACATGCTGATGGAGGGTGGGGGTCATCTGCGCGTCCACCGGCAACAGGTCGAGCGTGCAGCCGATCTCGCTTCTCGCGGCGTCCCGCACGATCGCTGCCCATCGCTCGTTCTCCCGCAGGCGATCTGCTTCGAGGCGCGCACGCAGGGCCCGGACGGTCGACGCCTCACGGTCGTAGAGGTCGAGGAGAAGATGGACACATGCCCCCTCGGGCGGAGGTGCTGGGTCGAAAACGCGGAGAATATCCCCAAGCCATCGAACAAGCAGACGCCCTGCGGTGTCCAGCTGTCCTTGGTTCAGCGCGAGGTGTCGCCGAAGGTAATGAGCCCGGTCGAACGATCGTCGGGTCCGCTTGGCCGGATCGGGTCCACCTCGCAGCGGGCCGTATCGCTCCGCGAGGCTCGCGTGCCGGTCGGTGACGACGGTGAAGAACAGAGCCAGGCATGTATATACGTGAAGCACGGTAAGCGATCGGTTGATAGGCCAGCCGGCCGGGGCTCTATTCCATGGAGCGTGAACCGTTGGTGAGATGCTCGGGTCATAGTCTGCGCTGAGCAGCGAATGAGTGTGCTCCAGATCGGTGAACTTGACATGCATGGCCTCGTGCAGGAGATATTCAGCGGCCTGCCACGGATTCTTGAGCACGTTAGGTGACAGGAAAATAATCCCCGGGAGCCGGGAGTGGGTGAGAGATGAAAAGCCCGGGGAGGAACTCTCATCGACGACGACGATCGTATGCACGTGACTTAGCGCACTGGCGGCAAGCCTGGGGAGGAGTTCACTCAGGAGTCGCGCGCCATCGATGAGCATGTGGTGTGCGCGTGAATCCGGTGCCGATACTCTGAGCGTTCCGACGTCTTGTGTGAATACGCGCTGGATAAAGTCGCCCAAGGGATCGTCGTCATCGCGGGTTGTGGACCAAACCCACGGCCATGGATCCTCTCGAATCCGAAAGGCTTCCGCCGCCCGCTCCGCCAACGGGGGAGGCGTCGCCGCGGCAGTAGGTGCGAGACTCGCCGCCGCCGTCTCGAGTATCGCCTCCAGTTCGACCTCTGGCGTCGGCTGCACCAGGGAGCGGTCTATCGCGATTCGCACAGCCGGATCGCCCAGGACGCGCCGGCGTTCACCACCCGGCGTGCCGGCCAGCGCGGCGTCCAGTCGGCGTGCGCCGGCTGAGCGATCGCCGAGCACACGTACACGGTGCTCATAGTGGAGGCACAGACGATCCCAAATGTAATCAGGGTCGCCGAAGGGACGGCCATTGGCGAGAGTCTCTTCGATCTGAAAGGCCGCCTGAAGACCAACGCTCATCACGGGTTTTCGGCAATTACTCGGTGGGCTCCTCGACCTTTGGGCCCGTGTAACCCTTGCAATACACATCACACTTGATGTCCCCGTTGCCGTTGCCATTGCCGTTGTCGGCAGCCAGTATTCTTAGGTCGTCCACCGCGAGCTGACTTTCGATGATCTCGGTCTCGGTGATGGGAGACGGGGTCGCGGTCTCGGGAGTTCTAGGCATGAATAACTCCACCCTTCCTTTGCCGAAGCAATCTGACCATTCAGAGGAACTGACTGATCGTTTAAAGGTCGCATCGTGCGACAACTCCGAACGTACACCCGTCGCCGTGAGTTGAGAAGGCTTGAACTTTTCCCGCCACGCGGCCATACGAGGAATGAAGAAGGGCCCCAACCTCGATCGGCCGTGACCTTGATCGGGTGATTGGATCAGGTGCTGATCGATTTCTTCATGTGGTTGTCAGCGCGGCTACCCGGTGCCGCTCCAGGTGGGCGGGGTTCCATGGTCTCTTCGGATTTCTTTCCAGAGCGTCGGATCGGTTTCGGCTGTGCCGTACCAAGATCTGCATTTCCTGCCCACTTATGTGTGGTCCGGAATGGATAATGTGACGCATGTTGTTGCCGAGGAAGGCATTGACGTCCCGATGACTTTCCCGGCCGGATGCCAGGTTCAGCGGTGTTCATGCGTTAGC
>JAOPYL010000366.1 GCA_025964625.1 Actinoallomurus sp.
CGGCCGTGGCGCCACGGCCGTTCCGGGGCTCAGGCGGTGGCCCCGCTCATTGGTGCAGGCCTCGCCCTTTCTCCTCGTCGCCGCGGTCCACGTCGAGGCCGACGACCGACGCGCAGCGGTTGCAGAGCCACTCGGCGATGACCGACTCCGACCGCATGTCGCGTGTGCGGTACGGCCGCGCGATCTTTCTGCGCCGCATTCCGTAGCCGCAGCTGGAATGCATGAGCAGGCCGCACTCGTGGCAGGGCCACACGTCATCGCCGGGACGCCTGCAGCCGGGGCACACCGGGCACCCCGCGATCCCGTGGACGCCAAAGGGATCGAGCTCGACCCGCCAGTGGCGTTCCAGCTCGAGGTACTCGTCGTCCGGCCAATGGTGGTCGGCCAGCCAGGCCAGGTACTCCTCGGCATCCGAGGCGAGATAGGCCGTCATCGACTCGGGATATCCCCCTCCCGCGCGGGCGGACGCGCCGCCCCGGCGGCGGCTCATCCACACCGGGAGCAGGGACAGGACGACCAGTGGAACTATCACCATGGGGACGATCATGTCGCCACGTCCCGTGATGTGCTCATGTCGCCGGTGACACGTCGTGGCGGCAATGCGGCGGGAGGCACTGCGGTTCCCACGGTGGCGTCCTTCTTTCGTGGTCACTGTCGGGGGAAAGATCACGAGGACCCTGCTCCACGCACACGCGGGTAGTCATAAAGCGGTATGAACAGTACCGAATCTAGCCAGGGTAAGGAAATTGATCAGACAATTCAATGATCATTTCCGAAGCGGCGGCAAACGGAATGGCGAGAGCCTTCATGATCCAGAACTACTGACCGGTAAGCCACCCGAATCGCCGCCGGCCGACGGTGCCGGGCATGGCCTCACCAGTCCTCTTCCTGCTCCACCGTGAGCACCACCAGGCCGTCGCCGCTCAGCCGGTAGCGGTTCATCGTGCTCAGCGGCGGCGAGTAGACGTGCACGCTGACCGCCGGAGCGGCGGAGGAGTTGCGGACGTCGTGCACGTAGTCGCGGTCGAAGGCCCACGACTCGCCGGTCTGCATGGTGCGCGCCTGGCCGACCTGGTGCTCCTCCAGGCTGCCGAGTGCGACCGCGAAGGCTCCGCTCGACTCGCCGTGGTCGTGGAAGCCCGTCGCCTGACCCGGCAGCCAGCTGATCAGCCAGACCTCGTGGTCGCCGTCGCGGTGCAGACGTTCGTACCAGCGGCCGTCGGCGCTGAGCCGGACGCGGTGGATCCACTCTTCGGGCCGGTCGGCGAGCGACCTGGCGATCTCGGCGAGGCGGGACGTGGTCGATGCGGTCGATGGGGTGGTGGCAGTGGTGGTCGTGCTCATGTCGTCTCCTCGATCTGTGTCAGCGAACGGTGTGAACCGATCGCTGACACAGCGCGCTGGCCTGCCGCCGGAGGTCGACGTGCAGGCGCGCGTGACGAGGAGCGCCGAAATGCATCTGACCAGCTTGGATGCAATTACCGACTAAGTCAACCTGAAACAGGTAGATCATGCCGGGAGCCCGTCCCCGCGCCGGTTCGCACGTCCGCGAGAACGGTCTGGCGGCAGAACGCCCCGAACCGCACTCCGATCATGATGTGCTGTACGACGGGGATTGACCGAGGAGGGGAGTCGCCGATGTCATTGCTGGCCGGAACCGAACGTGCGCTGTTGCGCAGGATCGCCGTCGAACAGGCCGAGAAGCGGGCGCCGTCGCTGGTGGCCACGGTGGTCCGCGACGGCCGGGCGACCTGGTTCGGCGGGCGCGGCAGCGTGAACGGAGAGCCCCCCACCGCCGACACCCAGTACCGGATCGGCTCGATCACCAAGTCCTTCGTGGCCGTGCTCGTGATGCGCCTCCGTGACGAGGGCAGGCTCGAGCTGAACGATCAACTGGACGAGCACGTGCCGGGCACCCCGATGGGCGACCGTACGATCGGCCAGCTACTGGCGCACACCGGCGGGCTCTGCGCGGAACCGGCCGGGGAATGGTGGGAGCGCACGGAAGGCCGGGACTGGGCCGAGCTGACCGCGGTCACCGGGCCCGGCGCCCTACGTCATCGGGCGGCCCGCCGCTTCCACTACTCCAACCTGGGCTTCGCCGCGCTCGGCCAGGTCGTCGCCTCGGTCCGCGGTACCGCGTGGACGGACGCGCTCCGCGACGAGATCCTGCGACCGCTGCAGATGACCCGCACCACCGGCAGGCCCGCGCCGCCGCACGCCGAAGGGCTGGCCGTGCATCCGTGGGCCGACGTGGTCCTGGCCGAACCCGAGCACGACGCCGCCGCGATGGCCCCGGCCGGGCAGCTGTGGTCGACCACGGCGGATCTGTCCCGGTGGGCGGCGTTCGTCGGCGGCGACACCGCCGGCGTCCTGGCCGCGGACACCATGGCGGAGATGCGCGAACCGGCCGCGGTCGAGGACGGATCGACCTGGCAGAGCGGCTACGGCCTCGGGCTGGCTCTGCGCCGCGACCGCGGACGCCGCCTCGCCGGCCACACCGGCTCGATGCCGGGCTTCTGCGGCGCCGTGTGGGTGGACGTCGAGGACGACGTCGCGGCCGCGGTGCTGGTGAACTCCACCGGCGGTGTTCCTGTCGGCTCCCTCGCCGCCGACCTGGTCCATATGGTGGCCGAGCACGAGCCGCGGCTGCCGGCCGAGTGGGCGCCGCTGGACGGAGCCGATCCGGCGCTGCTCGAGCTGACCGGACACTGGTACTGGGGGCCGAGCCCGTACGTCCTGCGGTTGCTGCCCGGCCGGTGGCTCTCGCTGGCACCGGCCGACCAGGACGGGACCGAAGGCCGCTTCCGGCCCGAGGAGGACGGCACGTGGACGGGGCTGGACGGCTACCGCGCGGGTGAGAGCCTGCGCGTCATCCGGCGCCCGGACGGATCGGTGAGCCATCTGGACGTGCACACCTTCGTCTTCACGCGCAGCCCGTACGACGCCGCCGCGCCCATTCCCGGCGGCGTCGACGACCAGGGCTGGCACCGCGGACCCGCGTGATCGGCGCCACCGCCGCCGGCGGGCCTCATCCGCCGCGGGTCGCGGAGCCGTCCCAGCGACTCGGATACACGTTCTCCCACGCCTTCTCCTACGCCTCCCGAGCGGCCGGTCACAGCCGTACCAAGGGTGCTGGAATGGCGTCCCGACAGCTTGATCATCTCGGGGGTTCGGCGTGCCGGACCGGACCTTCCCCTGTGCTAGCCTTGAAGAGTTCACGGGACGTAGCGCAGCTTGGTAGCGCATTTGACTGGGGGTCAAAGGGTCGTGGGTTCGAATCCCGCCGTCCCGACAAACGTGACAGTCCGGTTGCCGGGCCTTTTCCGATGTGGGAGAACCTTTTACATCTCCATCGGGAAGGTCCGGCACCACATATTCACGAAGCCAGTCGTCATTGGCGGTCGTCCTTAATCGGTGAAGAACACGCTCACCGATCGGCTCCCCCGGTTCTGCGCATCGCACGCAGCCACCAGATCGAGGGCTTGAGCTCCTTCACCTCCTTGAAGACCTGCCTGGAAACAGCCACGCGCGCGCTTGGGCAATTCGAGAAGACGTCCGTGGGCGGTCAGCCGTCCAGCTGCTCGATGGTGGCGACCGACGGCTTCTCGGTACGGCGCAGCCCGCGGGCCACGATCTCCGCGTCGCGCAGTACGCGCACCGCGTTTCCCCAGGTGAGCTTGGCGAGATCGGCCTCGGACCAGTCACGGCCGAGCAGCTCCGCGATCAGGTTGGGGTAGCCGGAGACGTCCTCGAGACCCGCCGGGGTGAAGGGGGTGCCGTCGAAGTCGCCGCCGATGCCGATGTGATCGATCCCGGCCACCTCGCGCATGTGGTCCAGGTGGTCGGCCACCGTCGCCGCCGTCGCGACCGGCCGCGGGTTGGCCGCCTCGTACTCCCGCAGTACCGCCATCGCGTCGGGAGTGGCGTCGAGGGGGTCCAGGCCGTGGGCGCGCATGTCGGCGTCGGCCGCCCGGCTCCACTCGATGGCCTCGGGGAGGACGAACTTCGGCACGAAGGTGGCCATCGCCACACCGCCGTTGGCCGGCAGCTCCTCCAGCACGTCGTCCGGGATGTTGCGCGGGTGGTCGCAGAGGGCACGCGAGGAGGAGTGCGAGAAGATCACCGGCGCCCTGGTGATCCGCAGCGCGTCCCGCATGGTGTCGGCGGACACGTGCGAGAGGTCCACCAGCATGCCCAGCCGGTTCATCTCCCGGACGACCTCCTCGCCGAAACGGGTGAGGCCGTTCGCGACCGGCTTGTCCGTGGCGGAGTCCGCCCACGGCACGTTGTCGTTGTGAGTGAGCGTCATGTACCGGACGCCCAGCGCATGGAGGCTGCGCAGGGTGGCCAGCGAGCAGCCGATGGAGTGGCCGCCCTCGGCGCCCATCAGCGAGGCGATCCGGCCGTGCGCCCGCGCCGCCTCCATGTCGTCGGCGGTGAGCGCCAGGCGCAGGTCGTCCGGATAGCGCTCGGCCAGCGCCCGCACGCAGTCCATCTGCTCCAGTGTGGCGCTGACCGCCTTGTCGCCCTGGTAGTCCGAGGGCACGTACACGGACCAGAACTGCGCGCCGACGCCGCCGGCGCGCAGCCGGGCCAGGTCGGTGTGCAGGTGGGCCGCCTGGTCGGTGGCGATGTCACGGCGGTCCAGGTCATAGCCGACCTGCTCGCGAAGGGCCCAGGGAAGATCGTTGTGGCCGTCGACCACCGGGTGGCCGGCGAGCAGCGCGCGGGCGCGCTCCAGCGCGGCGGGGTCCACTGTGTACGTCATCTGCGTCCTCACGACTTCCGGATAGCCGCTGATCGTTCATCCTCAGCGAGGTGAGCCCCGAATGTCGAACAGCGCGCCGCAAGCATAGATGCCGGGCGAACCGCCGCTGGCAAGAGGATGACGTGGTTGTGTTGATCAGTACGAAATAATGAGGTTAGGCTCACCTTATGCATTTCAGCTGGACGGTCGCCCTGCCGAACCTGCTCATCGGGCTTCGCGAGGGCCTCGAGGCGGGCCTCGTGGTCTCGATCCTGGTCGCGGCGGTACGCCGGCTCGCGCCGGGACGGTCGCTCGCCGGAGTGTGGACCGGTGTGGCCGGCGCGGTGGCGCTCAGCCTGAGCTTCGGCGCAGTGCTGACCTTCACCGAGACGTCGATGTCGTCCAAGGCACAGGAGATCTTCGCCGGGTCGCTGAGCCTGCTCGCGGTGGTGCTGGTCACCTTCATGGTCTTCTGGATGCGTCGCACCGCCCGGTCGATGAGCGGCGAGCTGAAGGCCAAGGTGGGCTCGGCGCTGGCCATGGGCGGCACCGCGCTGGTGATCACGGCTTTCGTCGCGGTGGCCCGCGAAGGCCTCGAGACGGCGCTCTTCATCTGGACCAACACCCGCGCGGCCGGCTCGGATCTGGCGCCCCTGACCGGGGCTGCGATCGGGCTGGTCATCGCGGTCGTGCTCTGTGCCGGCATGTACCGGCGGGTCCTGAAGATCAACCTGACCCGCTTCTTCACCATCACCGGCGCGGTCCTGGTGGTGATCGCGGCCGGCGTGCTCGCGTACGGGCTGCGCGACCTGGGCGACGCGGGCCTGGTGACCAGCCCGACCGCGTACGACTTCAGTGGCAGCATCCCGGCGGACGCCTGGTGGGTGCAGATCATGCAAGGCACCCTCAACCTCACGCCCAGCATGACCTGGCTGCAGGTGATCGCCTATCTCGGCTACGGGGGCACGGTGATGACCCTCTTCGTACGGGGCGCCCGGCAGCCGAAGGCCGCCCCCACGCCCGCCCCCACGCCGGACACCGAGCCCAAGCCGGAGGCGGCGGCTGGAGTACGCGACACCGCTACGGGACGGCGGCGGCTGGTGCTGGCCGGTGCGGTCGTGGCGGTGCCCCTGCTCGTCGCGGGTGCGCTGGTGTGGGCCGGGCAGGGCAAGAGCGGGCCGGGCGGACAGAAGATCGCGCTGAGCCGGAATGGCTGTACCGGGCGGTGGACGGCGCCCAAGGCGGGCCGTGCGACGTTCTCGATCTCGAACCAGGCGACGAAGGCGGTCGACATCGAGCTGATCTCCACAACGACGTCGGCGATCGCGGCGGAGATCGAGGTGCTGGGGCCGGGGACGACCCGTGATCTGCCGGTCACGCTGACCGCGGACCGGTACGCATGGCGATGCGTGTTCGACGGGTCGGCCGCGCAGGTCTCGGCGGCGGCCGCCGTCACCGGGCGCGGCGAGGCGGGACACATCAGGATCCCGGTCACCGCGGCCGAGATGAAGGCGCCGCTGGACTCCTACGCGGTCTTCGTCGGCAAGCAGCTCGGCCTGTTGAAGTCCCAGGTGGCGACACTCCACCGTGACACCTCCGCGGGCCACCTGGCGCAGGCCCGCAAGGACTGGCTCACCGCGCACCTGACCTGGCGCCGGATGGGCGCCGCGTACGACGCGTTCGGCGCCGCGGGCAAGGCGGTCGACGGGCTGGCCCAGGGACTGCCGGACGGCGTACGGGACAAGGGCTTCGCCGGTTTTCACAAGGTCGAGTACGACCTGTGGCACGGCGGCTCCGCGAGCGCCATCGACTCCGAGGTCGGCGACCTGGCCACAGCGGTGGACAAGCTCGACACGCAGAAGTTCGCCTTCGACCCCAAGGAGGTAGCCACGCGCGCGCACGAGATCCTCGAGGACACCGCACGTTTCCAGCTCACCGGCCAGGACGACTACGGGAGCGGTACCAGCATCGCCTCGGCCCAAGCCGACGTGGACGGCGAGCGCACGCTGCTCGGCCTGCTCGCCCCGCTGATCAACCCGCGGTCACCGGGCCTGGTGGCCACCGCGAACGCCGATCTCGACGCGGTCGACACGGCGATCGCCGGCACCGAGCACGACGGGCAGTGGGTCGCCGTCAAGGACCTGCCGCTCGCTCGACGGCAACCACTGAACGCCGCCGTCGGGCAGGCCGTCGAGACCCTCGCCCCGGTACCGGACCTGTTGGAGATTCAGAAAGCATGAGCACGAACCGCCGCATGTTCCTCAAGGGCGCGGGTGCGGGTCTTCTCGGCGGCGCGGCCTCCGCGGGGGGCCTGGCGGCCGTGTTGCCCGACGCGCACGCCGACGATCGCCCCAGGAGCGTGCCGTTCCACGGCGCGAACCAGGCCGGCGTCCTCACTCCCAAGCCTGCGACCGCGGCGTTCGCCGTGTTCGACGTGGTGGCGCACTCCAAGACCGAGCTGGCCGGGCTGTTCCGCACGCTGACCGACCAGGCACGTGCCCTGACCGCCGGCGGCACCCCGCCGGACCTGGGCCCGGCCTCGCCGCCCTCGGACTCCGGCATGCTCGGCCCGACGATCCGGCCGGACGAGCTGACCATCACGGTCGGTGTGGGTGCGTCCCTCTTCGACGGGCGGTACGGCCTGGCGTCCGCGAAGCCCAAGCGCCTGGTTCCGATGCGGACCTTCCCCAACGACAACCTGAACCCCGCGGAATGCCATGGCGACCTGCTGCTGCAGATCTGTTCGGACAGCACCGACACCACCCTGCACGCGCTGCGCACGATCATGAAGCACACGCGCGGCGCGATGCAGTTGCGCTACCGGATCGACGGGTTCTCCTCCGCGCCCAGGCCGACCGGAACCCCACGCAACCTGCTCGGTTTCAAGGACGGCATCGCCAACCCGCCGGTCGCCCAGGCATCCACCGGCAAGCAGTTGCTGTGGGCGGCGGCCGACGAGCCCGCCTGGGCGGCCGGCGGCACGTACCACGTCATGCGGATCATCCGGATGCTCATCGAGTTCTGGGACCGGGTCTCGATCACCGAGCAGGAGAACATGTTCGGCCGCCGCCGGGACACCGGCGCCCCCCTCGACGGAACCGGCGAGTTCGACACCCCTGACTACGCCAAAGACCCCCAGGGTAAGGTGATCCCCCTCGACTCCCATATCCGGCTCGCCAACCCCCGCGTACCCAGGACCGACGGCAGCCGGATACTGCGCCGCGGGTTCAACTACGACCGGGGCATCGACACCAACGGCGACCTGGACGTCGGCCTGGTGTTCAACTGCTTCCAGCAGGACCCGCTCAGGCAGTTCGAGGTCAACCAGACCCGGCTCATCAACGAGCCCCTCGTCGACTACATCAGCCCCACCGGCGGTGGCTACTTCTTCGACCTGCCCGGCGTCCGTGACAAGAATGACTGGTTCGCCAGCCGCCTCCTCGCCTGACAGGAGTATTGATGGCAGTCATCCCCAGCAATCCCGAATCGGTCTTCACCTACGGCGCGCCGCAGCTGAAGTTCGGACCGGGCGCCTCCGGCGAGATCGGTTACGACCTCGCCCAGTACGGCGTGCGGCGGGTCCTCATCATCACCGACCCGGGTGTCGCCGCCACCGGCGGCCCCGATCGGATCGCCGGCGGGCTGAAGACCTATGGCATCGAGGCGGAGGTGTTCGACGGCGTGCGCATCGAACCGACCGACGCCAGCATCCGGCATGCCATCGACCAGGCGCGGGCGTCCGGCCCCTGGGACGCCTACGTCGCGGTCGGCGGCGGGTCGAGCATCGACACCGCGAAGGCGATCAATCTGCTCACCACCAACGAGGGTGACCTGCAGGACTACCTCAACCCCCCGATCGGCGCCGGACGGGCTCCGGCCCACCCGCTCCTCCCGCTGGTGGCCGTGCCGACGACCACCGGCACCGGCGCGGAGAGCACGACGGTCTGCGTACTCGACGTTCTGGACCTGCGGGTCAAGACCGGGATCAGCCACCCGCGCCTGCGGCCCACGCTCGCGGTGGTCGATCCCGACCTGACCGGCACCCAGCCGGCCGGGGTGACGGCCTCGTCCGGGATGGACATCGTGTGCCACGCGCTGGAGAGCTACACGGCCAGGCCGTACACCTCCTACGAGCGCAAGACAGCCGAGCAGCGGGTGCCCTACTGCGGCGCCAACCCGGTCGCCGACATGTGGTCCGAGCGGGCCCTGACGCTGATCGCGCACTCGTTCCGCGCCGCCGTGCGCGACGGAGGAGACACCCGGGCCCGCGCCGACATGGCGCTGGCGGCCACCTTCGCCGGGCTTGGCTTCGGCAACGCGGGCGTGCACATCCCGCACGCCAACGCGTACCCCATCGCCGGCCAGGTCAAGGACTTCCACCCGGCCGGCTATCCGGCGGACGAGCCGATGGTGCCGCACGGCATGGCCGTCGCGCTGACCGCCCCGGAGGCCTTCCGGTTCACCTACGAGGCCGGGCCGGAACGTCACGTACGCGCGGCCGCGCTGCTCGACCCCGAACTCGACCAGAGCGGTGACCCGGCCGAGTCCCTGCCGTCGGCGCTGCTGCGCCTGATGCGTGACATCGGCATCCCGGACGGCATCGGCGCGGTCGGCTACACCGACGCGGACCTGCCCGACCTGGTGGCGGGGACGATGAAACAGCAGCGGCTCCTCGCCACGTCACCCCGGGAGGTGACCG
>JAOPYL010000369.1 GCA_025964625.1 Actinoallomurus sp.
GCTTCCCAGACCTATGCGCGAGTTCACCACGTCCAGTGGCCCATGCATCCATCGCAGCTAGCCACTGCCGATCAATATCAGACTCCCTGACACCCAGCGGAAGGAGCATCCTAAGCAGGTTTCGCTCTTTCACTCCGTGATTTTGCATGCGGACGTAGCGGTTATAGCTATCCCGAGCGCTCTTTATCCGAGCTTCCAGATCAAGAGATGGTTTCTTCAACGACCCCGGATCCAGAATAGATGCTTCACGCCAACCTTCTCCAGCTTCGTAAGCAACGAGAGCGAGTAGGCATGGCTTGACCTTTCCGGAGGCGAGCCACTCACGTAGGGAACAATCTACGACGTCGAGGGCTCGATCTTCGACGAACGACTCAAACTCGGCATGTACGAGAACCCTAAAGGCGCGCGCGCGATCGCGAGATGTCGGAGAGTAACTGCCAGTGGGACTAAAATTACGCGGCAGTAGACGCGTTCTTAGGTCCTCAACCCTGACCGAGAGCTGACGATATCTGGGGGATGCCACATGCTATCCTAGGAAACAATATATCCGTCGGTATCGACCCCGGGGATAGTGAGAGGAATATCTAGTGCATCCGATAGCACGTTCCCCCACGCCGAGAGCCGATGATAGGTGGCGCCAATCGATTTTGTCGTCGTCTGAATAGCCTCCACGAAATTAGCATCGCGTTCACAAAGCATCTGGAACGCGGGCTCGATATCATGCAAACGACGCTCTGCCGCATTCCGCACTTCGGCATTTGCGAAGTAGTAAACCATGATATCGAAGACAGCGCGATTAAAACGCCGCTCATATTTCCCATCGCTCCATCTAAAGAACGCATTATTGTTGAATATGCGGATAGTGAACTCAATAGCAGCGTCACATTCAGACGCCTGACGCCGAATCTCGGATTCTCTCTTGGTCCAGTATCCGTTAAGACGCTCCACCGTCCGGTCTAGAAATTTCTTCAGATCGCCTCGGTAATCGTCCAAAAAGTTTTGGAATGCAAAGTACCGAAGCAAGATTTCGACGTCTCGCATCCGAAAATCTGGACGTGATATTTTTAGAGCGAGCTGAAGTGCTGTGCTCGTCGCCGAATGATCGTCTAGGAAATCCGTGAACGGCCCCGGATGAAGCGCCTGCCGCAACTCCTGCGGCGAGAGCTTAACACTGCCGGTATTCAATCGAAGAAATACCAAGTTCAGGAACTCTTCATTAGGCCAGCTACGAACAACGACTGTTCGAATAGTTTGGTTCAGGAAAGAGTTCAGATCGTCGATACGCTCGGATAGGTCTTCAAGTTTCTCCAGAGTCGTCAACCGGAGATCTTGGCGGACATCTAGCCCACTTAGCCTGAGATTCGTGAAGTCTTCGTCGTCGGTCGTAGCGCCGAATGACGAGCCTGCGGCAAACTGCCGTAGCGCAAGAAGTCGCTGCTTTCCATCAAGAACTATGAATGAACCGCGTCGCTTCTTGTCTTCCGCCAAGACAAGCTGAGGTATAGGGAGTGCCAGTATCAGAGACTCAATAAATTTGCTCTTCCGCGTACGGTCCCATGCGTCTCGACGCTGAAATCTCGGATTTAGCTGGATATTCCCTCGGCGGAGTTGACTCAGGAGAGTCTCGGTCGTCCAGGCGGTATCTGTCACAACCGCCTGACCAATCACCCCAGGATCGACAGCCTCCTGATCGTCTTCGAGATCGTCCCAGACGCCATTGCCTTCAATCGCTTCTTGCTGCGACTCACTCATAAGCGTCTATCCTTAGCGCGGTCGGGGCTACGGCGAACCGTGGGCATTCTATACAGATAACCACCAAATATTCATCACACGGCATGCGCGTCTTTTAGGCTGCGTAGTGGACATCAGGGGGCATATCGGGCTAACTGTGCGGCCCTGGGATGTTAAGGACCGCCGACTCCGGACACCTCGCTGACACCGACGTCGCCGCATTACGCCAACTCGACAGGGCACATGTCGTGGGGTTGCACGAGTGTCTACGCGAACCCATACGGATGAGAGACGCCCTGGGCGCCTCATTCGTGTGCGTGCAGTACTTCAGGCCGTAAGGTCTAGCGAAGCGAGAGTTGTTTCACGCCGCAGGCCAGGTTGCTGGCCATCCACTCGGGTTTGCCGGTGAGCTCTACCGACTGCAGTCTCGGGATGAGCTCCTCTAGCAGGATGCGGATCTCTATGCGGGCCAGGTTGGTGCCCAAGCAGTAGTGTTCGCCGGCGCCCAGCCGAGGTGGGTCGGCCTCGCCGATGAGGCCGTTCGTCATGTCGAGAAGCACCTGCTCCAGCGACCGTAGGGCCCGCGGCGTGAAGTAGGGGCAGGGTCAGGTTGCGATAGTCGCGGTGTTCGGGCGGGTCGGTGTTCAACACGGAGCGTGTTGGGTCGGACGGCCCCGGGCCGGTGCTCACCGGCATCACCACCCCGGGCCGCGAGCTGAACAGCTGGGGCGCCACAGAGACTTCGCGCACGTCAGCGTGCCGGGTGATCGCCCAAAATCCGGGATAATCTTCGACACAACACCAGACCACGGGCGTGTTACGGCGCGGATGTGATCACAGTGCGTGAGGGTGGCCCTCGGCGCCGTACAACACCGGATCGATCAGTCGCCGCACCCGCTCAGGATCCACCGGGCGCGGCACTCAGGCAACGCGTAGTTTCACGAGTTGTTATATACGGGAAGAAAGCGCAAGGGGGGAGCCGATGGGCAGGGTCATCTGGGCCGTGTTTCTCGCTGTTGTCCTCAGCGGCTGTGCGGCATCGAGTGTTCCGAGACCCCGCACCAGCAGCACCGGCTGGGACCGCGAGCGGTTCCTCCGGGCCCACCCGCCCAGCGGCATGCCGACCGCCGAGCCCGCGTCGTTCGGCAAGCGGGTCGGGGCGCTGTTCTCCCACGACACCAAGGGCGACCATTTCTGCACGGCCAGCGCCGTGGACAGCCCCAACCGGAACCTGATCATCACCGCGGCGCACTGCATCCATCCGGGGAAGGGCTACGGCTACCTCAGCGACCTGGTGTTCGTACCCGGCTACCGCAACGGGAACGCGCCGTATGGGATCTGGAAGGTCAAGTCACAGCTCGTCGACACCCGCTGGTCGAGCGACTCGGACCCGGATCTCGACGTCGGCTTCGCCATCCTCGAGCCCCTGAACGGCAAGAACATCGCCGACGTGCTCGGCGCCAACCTGCTCGGCATCAACCAGGGCTTCACCAACTTCGTACGGGTCACCGGCTACCCCATGACTTCGGACTCGCCGGTCACCTGCGTCAACACGACGACGCAGCAGTACAAGTACCAGATGCGCTTCGCCTGCAAGGGGTATCCGCCGGGTACCAGCGGCAGCCCCTGGCTGACCCACTTCGACCCCAAGACCAAGCGGGGCGAGGTCGTCGGGGTGATCGGCGGGTACCACCTGGGCGGTAAGGGGGACGACGTCTCCTACAGCTCCTACTTCGACGACGACGTGCGGCGCCTGTACGAGGAGGCCGTGCGGGAAAGTGTCGCGAATTAGGGAAGGCTGTACCCATGGACGTCGACATCGTGGTCATCGGCATGGGACCGGGTGGAGAAGAGGTCGCGGGCAGTCTGGCCGAGGCCGGGCTCGAGGTGGTCGCCATCGAGCACCGCCTCGTGGGCGGCGAATGCCCGTACTGGGGATGCATCCCGAGCAAGACGATGGTCCGCGCGGCCGACGCGCTCGCCGAGGGCCGCCGCATCCCTGACCTCGCCGGCCGGGCGGTCATCGAGCCGGGCTGGGCGCCGGTCGCCGGCCGTATCCGCGAGATGACGAACGACTGGGACGACAAGGTCGCCGTCGACCGGTTCACCGGCAAGGGCGGCACACTCGTACGCGGCAAGGGCCGGATCACCGGGCCGGGAGAGGTCACCGCGGGCGACGAGGTGTTCCACGCCCGCAAGGGGGTGGTGATCGCCACCGGTACGGATCCGATGGTGCCGCCGATCGACGGCCTGCACGGCACCCCGTACTGGACCAGCCGGGAGGCCATCGAGACCACACGCGTCCCGGAGTCGCTGATCATTCTGGGCGGCGGGGCGATCGGATGCGAGCTGGCGCAGGTGTTCGCCCGGTTCGGCAGCCGGGTGACCGTCGTGGAGGCGGCGCCACGGCTCCTCGCCGTCGAAGAGCCCGAGGCGAGCGACCTGGTCCGGGAGACCTTCGAGCACGAGGGCATCGAGGTCCGCACGGGTGTGAAGGCCGAACGGGTCCGGTACGACGACGGCTTCACGGTGAACGACGACCTCCGCGCCGAGCAGCTGCTCGTCGCCATCGGCCGCCGTACCAACGTCAGGGGCCTGGGCCTCGCGGCGGTCGGCCTGGACGAGGGGGCGAGGTTCGTCGAGGTCGACGACCGCCTGCGCGCGGCCGACGGAGTGTGGGCGGTGGGCGACGTCACCGGCAAGGGGGCCTTCACACACGTCGCGATATACCAGGCGCGGATCGCCGTCCGCGACATCCTCGGCCAGGAGGGGCCCCGGGCCGAATACCGCGCGCTCCCCCACGTCACGTTCACCGACCCGGAGGTCGGCTCCGTCGGCCTCACCGAGCAGCAGGCATGCGACCAGGGTCTCGACGTCCGCGTTCACCACACCGACCTGGCGAACTCCACCCGCGGCTGGATCCACCGGGCCGAGGGGCTGATCAAGCTGATCGAGAGCGACGGCCGGCTCGTCGGCGGTACGGCGGCCGGCCCGATGGGCGGCGAGCTGCTCGGCGCGCTCACGGTCGCGATCCACGGCGACGTGCCGGTGGAACGCCTGCGGCACATGATGTACGCCTTCCCGACGTTCCACCGGGCCATCGAGGACGCGCTGCTCTGACGCCCCGGGTTCAGGACTTCGGAGCCTCGGACTCAATGGGCGGGTGCTCCTCGCGTTCGCCGTCCGGGAGTGGCACGACGTCGGCGACGTAGATCCGGTTGAGTGCGATCCGCAGCTTGGTGGTGGGCCGGCGCGCCTCCTTCGGCTCCACTCCCTGCTCGTCGGGCCGCGGAGGCGGCAGCGCGCGGATCAGGCGGCGGCTGCACAGCATCGCCTTCTCCTCCTCGTCGAGCGGGCGCGCCTTCTCGATGTACGCGCCGTTGGGCAGCCGCATGATGATGCCGGTCTCCACACCGTGCTCGAGCACCTCGCGCTCGCGGTGCTGCAGGCCCAGCGCCATCCGGCGGGCGATTTCAAACCCGACGATCGGCCCGACGATCACCGCGAACCGGAAGAACCAGGTCGTCGCGAACAGCGGGATGTGGAACGCGTGGGCGATGATGTCGTTGCCGCCCGCCAGCCACAGCACCCCGAAGAACGTCATGCCGGCAACGCCGATGCCCACGCGGGCCGGTA
>JAOPYL010000371.1 GCA_025964625.1 Actinoallomurus sp.
GGGTGAGACGCTTGGGGTTGTACTGGTTCGGGTTGTGCGTGAGCAGCTGCTTGGTCAGCCCGTCGACGGACGGGGTGTGCCGCTTGGCGGTGAACTTCGTGCCGTCGGTGTTGGCGGCCTTCGGGTAGGTGCCGAAGTAGTGGTCGAACGAGACGTTCTCGTCGAACAGCACGACGACGTGCTTGATCGGGGTGGTGGTGCGCACCGGCGTCACCGCCGCGCTGAGGGAGACCTGCTGGCCCCCGTTGGCCCCCCAGTGCGGCACCGCGGCGAGGCCCAGCGCTCCGGCGGCCGCCACTGATGCGGCGACCAACGCGGGCCGCCGTCTCTTCCACTTTCCCGAGCCCATCTATTTCCTCCTGAGGTTGAGAACACCGGCTCCCGACGGGAGGTCCGTGGCCCGGTGTCGGCCCAGCGGGATCCCATCGGAGCGGATCGACGATTACGGTGACGAAAGATGGCTCAGGCGTAAACGGGACACTAAGATCCCCCTGAAACTCTTTATGGCATCTTTGCCGACTGGTGATCTCGCGTCCCGTATATGGCGCATTCAGGCCAGCAGGCCGCGACCGAGGAAGTCCGCGGAGTCCCGCACCCCTGGCAGCGCGAAGAAGTAGCCGCCGCCGAAGGGCCTGATGTAGTCGACGAGAGGCTCGTTCTTCAGGCGTTCCTGCACGGCTTCGAACTGACGTCTCAGATCCTGCTGGTAGCAGGTGAAGATCAGCCCCATGTCGAGGTCCCCGACCTTGTCCACGCCCCGGTCGTAGTTGAAGCCGCGGCGCAGGATCCGGCTGCCGTCGGCCTGGGGCGTCCGCGGGTTCGCCAGCCGGATGTGACTCGTCAGCGGGATCACCCTGCCGATCGGGTCCTGGGCGTATTTCGGCTCGTCGAACTCGCGCGCTCCGTCCAGGGGCGCGCCGGTGTCGCGGCTGCGGCCGAACATCTGCTCCTGCTCGCCGATCCCCACCCGGTCCCAGAACTCCACGAGCATCCGGATCAGCCGGATGACGACGTACGAGCCGCCGGCCGTCCAGCCGGGCTCCGTGCCGGCGCCCGCCCAGACCAGGCGCTTCGTCTCCCGCGCGTCGGTGACGTCCGGACCCGCGATCCCGTCCTTGAAGCCCATCAGGTTGCGCGGCGTGCCGCTGGGGCGCGGCGGGCTGGTGAAGCCGGTCATCCTCCACCGCACCTGCGCGGCGCCGCGGGTGTGCCGGGCGATGTCGCGCAGCGCGTGCACGACCGTGTCCTCGTCGTCCGCGGACAGCTGCAGGCTGAGGTCGCCGTGACACCACTCCGGGTCGAGGGCGTCGTTGGGGAACGTGCGCATCGGCGTCAGGGCGGCCGGCCGCCGGCTCGCCAGGCCGTACCGGTCGTCGAAGAGGGACGCCCCCACCCCCACGGTGACCAGCAACCCGCCGCCGGGCACGTCGGGTCCGAGGACGCCGGAGTCGGCCGGCGGCCCGCTGATGCCCGTGTCGTCCGGTGCGCCGCCCGCGGTGAGGACGCGGGCGCGGTCGGTGAGCGTGCGGAACAGCTCGGTCAGCTCGCGCCTGCCGGAGGCGATGGCGTCGAACGACACGACGAGAGTCCGCCGGCGCGGCCGGTCGAGGATGCCCGCCTGATGCTCCCCGTGGAACGGCCGGGCCCGCGGAACGCCGGACGCACCGGTGTACGCGCCGGCGGACGTCGCTCCGGCGACCGCCCCGGCGACCCCGGTGGCCAGCGCACCGCGCAGGAAGGTCCGGCGGTCGCCGTGCCCGCCGCCGCGCCCGCTCACGACGTCCGCCTCGGCGCGCAGATCGTGGCGACCGGCGCGAGGAGCTCCAGCAGTTGCCCGGCCGTGCCGTTCAGGCGTTCACGCTCCGCCGTGGAGAGCCGGTCGACGGATGACCGGCCCTCGAGCATGGCCTCCATCCGGCCCAGCCAGGTGTCCACCGTGGGCAGGGCCGGATAGCGCGGGCGGAGGAGCGGCCGGAGCACGCCCAGCACCTCGCGGGTGCCTTCGAGATTGGCCGCGGCCGTCCTGAGCGTCGTGCCACTGCCCTGGTCGGCGTCGCCGGTGAGCTGGAACTGCAGGGTGTTCTCCAGGATCTCGTGCGCGCGCAGGGGAAGGTCTCCCGGGGCGATGCGCTGATCTGGGAAGCCGGCCTTCAGGCCGTGGACGTCGCCGGCGAGCCGGTCGGCCGCCTTGCCGACGGCCGAGGCGGATTCGCCGTGCCAGAGGGCGTACTCCACGCGGTGGAAGCCGGTGAACCGCTCGTCGTGCACGCCCTCGGGGAGACCCTCCGGGCTCCCGTCGATCTTGCCGTCGAAGTCACCGAAGGTGCCATATGCCGCCCCGAGCCGCTCGTAGGCGAGGTGGGCGGGCGTCCAGGCGGCCCGCGCTGCGGCCAGGTCGCCGTCGTGCACGGCCGCGCGGAGGGCGTCGGTCCTGGCCACGAGGCGATCGAGGCCCGCGGAGACGTACGCCTGGTAGGACTTCGCCGGAGCGTACAGGTCGTTCTCGGTGACGGGCATGATGGCCGGGCCGCCGCCCGCGGGTCCGGCGATCCGCGCCCGCGGCCCGGTCACCGGATCGCCGGACCCGTCGTCCGCGCAGCGGAAGGCGTACGTGCCCCCGCCGAGCGTGACACGCAGCCGCCGTGTGACGCCGGGACCGAGTCCCTCCATCTCCGCGTAGACCGCCCCGGACGCGGGGTCGATGAGCGTCACGCCGGCGACGGTGCTGCCGCTGTTGCGCAACAGCAGCGTCTGACGGCCCGCGCGCGGGTGGGCCCAGCCGGATCCGCAGCCGCTGACCGCCGCCTCGATGGCCACGGAGTGCGAGGCCGCCGCGGGTACCGGACGTGCGTCACCCGCGGCGGCGAGCAGCAACGCCGCAGCCACGATCATGAACGGCGCGCGCATGGGACTCCCGCGATCGACCTTCGGGCGGACGAGGACACTGTAGAACGTGCCGGCCGGCGGACATCGGCGCCCCATTGCGTAACGAATCCTGTTAATGCAGCGTTCACCTGGGCATTCTGGTTCTGGCGCGGCGACGCTTAGTTAGGTTAGACTTACCTAACTCAAGCACAGGAGGTTCGTTGCGGGAGAACCGCTGCACGCACTGCGCCGGAAGCCACACCGGCCGGCGTCCCTGCCTGGCCAGCGCGACGACGAAGTCGCGGACCTGGCTCCTCATCGAGCATCCCGGCCCGTGGGGCGAGAACATCGGCGAGATGGCGCTGCCCGCTCCCCTCACCGACGCCCTGGACCGGGCCCGGCGGCACGGGGTCCGCGCCCAGTTCATCCGCAGGCCCGGGCGGCGGCGCCCGACGCCGCCGTTGCAGGTGTACGCGGGGTTCTCCGCGGACACCGGGCCGGGCGCAGGCGAAGGGCAGGCGTGGCTGGAGGGACGAGAGCTCGAGGACCCGGCGGAACTGGCCGGTCTCGACCTCGGCGCGGTGGGCGCCGGTCACGCCCCCGGCTTCGGGTCCCCGGTCACCGGCCCCGTGCTTCTCGTCTGCACGCATGGCAGGCACAACGCCTGCTGCGCCCGGGTGGGCGCACCGCTGGCACGTGCCCTGAACGAACGGTTCGGCGACGTGTGGGAGACCACACACGTGGGCGGCGACCGGTACGCGGCGAACCTCGTCTGCCTGCCGCACGGCCTCTACTACGGCGATCTCGACGAGGCGCGGGCGCTGACGGCGGCGGAGGCGTACCGGCACGGGCGGGTCGTCCTGGACGGCTACCGTGGCCGGGCGGGACTGCCGGAGGCGGTCCAGGCGGCGGAGCACTTCGTGCGCTCGCACACGGGCGTCCTGGACCTCGGCGGTGTCGCGGTCGAGTCCATGGCGGGGCAGACGGCGGTCGTACGCGTCGGCACGAGCCGCTACCGGGTACGCGTCGAGCGAGTACCGCTCGGCGCCTGCGCCCCCGGATGCCGGGAGGACATCGGAACCTATGTTCAACGGGACCTGACTCTTCTCAACGGGACGGCCCTCGTGTAACCTCTCCGAGGCCCTGTACGCCGATCCACAAGGACACCGGCGGCCTCTGGGGAACATCACGGCGCTTCACGACGTTGCAACTTTTTGGCGCGTACATATCGTTGCGGCGCCCGTGACCGAAATTTTTTGCTCACCACAAGCTACGAGGTGGTAGTTCTATGGCTCAGGTACGTCGGCAGGCAAACCTCCCCCGTCCCAGCTGGGGCTGGCAGGACGCTGCCGAGTGCCGGGGGGAGGACCTCATTCTGTTCTTCGGCCCGGACGGCGAGCGTCAGCCGGAGCGCGAGATCCGCGAGCGCAAGGCCAAGGCGGTCTGCATGCGCTGCCCCGTGCGCGGAGAATGCCTTGACTATGCCGTGTCCAGGCCGGAGAAGTACGGCACCTGGGGCGGCCTGAACGAAGACGAGCGCGCCTCCGAGCGTCGCCGCCGCATGCGCCGCGCCAACGCCGCCTAAGGCACCAGCGCAGCCTGCGGCCCCGCGAACGCGGGGCCGTTTTCATCGGCCGGAGCGCGAGAGCGCGGGGCCGGCTCTTCAGTCCTTCAGATGGCGGACGAACCAATCCCCCGCGAGCCGGGCGACCTCATCGAGTGCGCCCGGCTCGGCGAACAGGTGACCTCCCCCCGGCACCACCACGATCATCCGCTCGGCCGTCATACGGCCGGCGGCCCGCTCATTCAGTGAGAGCACCTCCAGCGAGCGTGACGCCGCCGGCCGGCATTCTCACAGCAGCTCCAAGACCTCGGCGTCGGTGAGCTGCTCGAAGTGCTGGTACCACTGGCCCACCGCGTGGAAGGCCGACGGGGCGGCGAGCACGACCACGTCGTCGGCGTCCGCGGACAGCGCCTGGACCGTCTGCGCCGCGCCCACCGGCACGGCCAGGACGACACGCGAGGCCTCCTTGGACCGGACGGCCGCCAGCGCGGCACGCGCGGTGCCGCCGGTGGCCAGTCCGTCGTCGGCCACGACGACGTCCCTGCCCCTGAGCGGCGGCAGCGCCCGCTCCCCCCGGTACACGGCGACCCGCCGGTCCAGTTCGGCGCGTTCCCGCCGGGCCGTGGCGTCGAGGTCGCGCTCGGTCAGCCCCAGCCGCCGCAGCAGGTCGGCGTCGAAGACGGGGTCGCCGCCCTCCGCGATCGCCCCGACCCCCAGCTCCGGCTGGCCCGGACATCCGATCTTGCGGGTGATCAGCACGTCGAACGGGACTCCCAGCCGCTGCGCGATCTCGTACGCCACCGGCACACCGCCACGGGGCAACGCCAGTACGAGCGGATCGGTGAGCCCCAGATGCGCGATGCGCTCCGCCAGGATGCGTCCCGCCTCGGCCCGATCGGTGAACGGCAGCCGTACGCCGTGACCGCTCCACCCCACGGTGACCACCTCGAAAGACCGGTTGTCCGTGCCCTACCCGTCCGCCACGTTCCGGCAACAGGCGCGGCCGTCGCGGGGAAGGGGGTCTGGCACCCGGGGTCGGCCTGGCCACCGTGCGGTGGCGTTCCGTCCCCCGGACGGTCTCCCACTCTCATGCGAAGACCTGCGAGGCGATTTCCCTGCGCCGGCATTGTCCGGATCAAGTAATAGAGGTCGCTGTTCCGGAACTACACCGGTTCAGCCTCTCAGCCCTTCCGCTTGAACTCTTTCGGAGTCCACTTACTCCGCTTGAGTTCCGTGCGGTTGAACTCCCTCGCTCGTCCCGCAGGCCTGGTTCCAGGCTCCCCATGACAGAGCCCACCTTCCAGGGACGAAAGTCCTCATCCGGCAGGACCATGGACGGCGCTCTCCGCCCTGCCGGTCCGGCGGGTGGATCCCTGGGGCACCGCACAGGCGACGCCGACCTTTGCCCCGCCGACCGGGGGACCAATGGACATACCCTCCCGGGCCGCCGCTGTCCAGAGTGAGAGTGAGTCATCAACGCCGAGGAGGCCGCGATGAGACAGAGCCTTCGCCTGGGGCGTGTCGCGGGGATTCCGATCGGGATCAACTGGTCGGTATTCGTGATCTTGCTGCTGATCGCCGACATCGTCGCGGGGAACGTGCTCCCGCGCGCGGACCACGGAAGGTCCGCCGGCCTTTACTGGGCCGTCGCGGTCCCCACGGCCGCGCTCTTCCTTGCCTCCCTGCTGGCCCACGAGGCCGCCCACGCGGTCGTGGCCCGCAGGAGGGGCGTCGGGGTGCGTTCGATCACCTTGTGGATGCTGGGCGGCGTGGCCCAGCTCGACGGCGAGCCGCCGAACGCGCGTGCGGACTTCGCGATCGCGGCCGCCGGTCCGCTGACGAGCCTGGCCGCCGGGGCGGTCCTCGCCCTCAGCGCGGAGGCGGCGGCCTCCGTCGGCACGCCGGCCGTGATCGTGGCGGCGCTCGCCTGGACCGGCGCCACCAACGCTCTGCTGGCGGTGTTCAACCTGCTCCCCGGTGCTCCCCTCGACGGCGGGCGCATCCTGCGGGCGCTGGTCTGGATGCGGTCCGGTGACCGGGCCCGCGCCGACCGCGCGGCGACCGGCTCCGGCCAGGTCGTGGGAGCCGCGCTCAGCGGGGCGGGCCTGGCCCAGCTGATCGTCCTGGGCCAGACGGGCGGTCTGTGGCTGGCGTTCATCGGCTGGTTCCTCATGTGGGCCGCGGGAATGGAGGCGAAGTCCAGGGTCATCCGGGAGGCCGCCGCGGGCGTGCCGGTGAGCGACCTGATGATCCGCGAGCCGGACTGCGCGCCCGCCTGGCGCCCGATCGGCGAGTTCATCGCGGCCGTGGCCATGCGCTCCCGTCAGTCCGTCTTCCCCGTCATCGGGCTCGACGGCGAGCCACGAGGGGTCGTGACCCTCGACCGCCTTTCCCGGATACCGGCCGCCCGCACCGGCGGCCGCGTGGACTCGGTGGCGCTGGCGCTCCCTGCGGAGTACACGGCCGCCGCCGAGGACCCGGCGTCGTCCCTGATCGACCGGCGGCCGCTCGCCGGCGCGCTCCTCGCCGTGGTGGTGACGAACGGACGTGTGGCCGGCATGGTCACCGCCGAGGACCTCGGCAGACTCGTCCAGCAGAGCATGCTGCGGGAGAGGGCCGCGCCGCGCCCTCCGACTGAGTCGGGGCGCGCCTAGCCGGGCGGTCACACGGCGGATTCGCCGTGTCGTCGTTCGCGCGCCGGCTCGTCGAGGATTCGCGCCTGGGACCTCCGGGACTGACGAGCCCGCGGGCGCCCGCGGGCGGAGGCGGCGTCCTTGCGGACACCGTTGATCCGGGTGGGCGCGGACACGCGACTGATCAGGCGCGACAGGTGCTCGGCGACCTCCATGGGGCGTTCCAGGATCAGCAGGTGTCCCGCGTCGGAGACCACGGCCAGCTCCGCGCCGGGAATGGCCGAGACAAGAGCCTCGGCGTGTTCGACCGGGGTGATCAGGTCGCGTTCGCCGACCATTACCAGCACCGGCACCCTCCCGAGCACCGGGAGCGCGTCATGAAGGTCGTAGCGGACGAGCTCGTTGTAGAACTCCGCGATCACCTGGATGGGGACGGACGCCATCAGCTTGGTGGTCAGTTTGGCCACCGGCCGGGGCACCCTGGTGCCGTACAGGTACGGCCAGCTGACCAAGTACGTTATGCCGCCGACGGACCGGCGTGCGCCGTCGACCAGGCGAGCCTGACGCCGCAGCGTGGAGAGGGTGACGGGCACCAGGCGGTGCATGATCCGCGCCGTGTGCAGCGGCAGTCCGGCCGTCACGGAGGAGAGGCCGCCCGCGGAGGTGGAGGACAGGACGACCCCCGCCACCCGGTCGCCGAACAGCTCCGGGTGCGACTTCGCGAGCCCGAGGATGGCCATCCCGCCCATCGAGTGACCGACGAGCACCGCCGGCCCGGTCGGAACGGCCGCCTCGATCACCGCGAACAGATCACGTCCGACCTGGTCGATGGTCGCGTTCGGCGGTGTGCCCCACCCGGACCTGCCGTGGCCTCGGTGGTCCCAGAGCACCATACGGAGCTTGCCTGCGAGCGTGGCTCGCTGAACGTGCCAGCTGGTCAAGTTGAGCAGGTACCCGTGACAGAAGACCACCGTCAAGCGTGCGCCGGGGACCTCCTGGACCTCCACGTGAAGCTTCACACCGTCATCCGCGGTGACCCAGGACCGCCGGACGTCCGGCCCGCGCCCGGTCGCGCTCCGCGCGTACGGGTCACCGGATGCGGGCTGCAGGAAGCGCCCGCCCTGCTGCGCCAACGCGTTGGCGATGTCCGCGAACGACATGACCACCTCCGCCGGGCGGTGCCGCCCCTCCTCTGCCGAGGCGGGGCCGGTACCTGTCGATGCCCTCACCGTTGAGGCTTCCGGCCGAGGTGATCGGCGATCCTCGGCCCGCCTTGCCGCGCCAGGCTGAGCTCCCCCTCTCCCTACCGCTGCCAATCCCCACGTTGCTCCACACCGCGTCCATGATCCAGGGGCTAAGGTCCTGGTCTTCTGGGCCGGCGACCGCGCCACGGACCGCCGCGCGGAGGAGTGCGTTCGGTTACCAGGTAGATACCCGAAAAAGATGATCCGCGATCGCTGTTTCTTTCGGCCCGAGGCTGATACCGCATGTGCGACCCGCCGCTCATCGGGTATCACGGCAGAATAGACACCATCCCCCACTAACCGGGCAGTTCACTGCCCGGCCCGCGACCGTGGGAGAGGGGGACGAGGCCCGTGGCCGAGGCGGAGTCGAGGGATGACCGCGACGGCGAAGCGGCCACGCCGGAACAACCCGCCGGCACCGGCGGAACCGGGCCCGGCGAGGTGGCCCGGTGGGTGAGCGGCGACGGCGGCGGCCGGCTCTCCCAGGGCATGGCCGACGTGCTCGTGCACCGGTTGTTCGCGGTCGGGCTCGACCTGCACGCCGCGCTCACCTACATCGAGGCGCACATCGCCGAGCACGTCGCGATCGAGAAGATCCATAACGCGATCTGCGGCTTGGACGGCGCCCTCAGAGACTTCCGCAGCATCGTCTTCGACCTCCACCAGGACGGCTTCCCCCCGTCTCCGCCGGGAAGCCTGCGGAGCTTGATCGTGGAGGCGGTGGAGAGGGCGTGCCAACCGACCGGCGGCGGTTGTCCCGTGATCACCCTGGGCAGCGGGGTGGACGCCGTAACCGACGAGGCGACATCGCATCAGGTCGCCCGGCTGATCCACCAGGTCCTCGCTCTTGTGCCGCCCGAACGCCTGCCGAGCGCCCACATCGAGGTGGCCGCCGATCCGCGGCCGCCGGGCCGGCTCGTCGTGCACATCGACGTTCACGTGCGCGACCTGGCCGACGCGGTCGGCCGGCTCGGCACCATGGACGGGCAGCACATCGACATCTCCTGCCAGGCGCTCACCAGGTCACCCGCGTGCTCGCGGATCCGCCTCGAATGCCGCACCGCGCCGCCGTGACGCTCACGTGCCGCCCCGGTCAGGACGTGGCTCATCGAGGTGAAGTCTCCGTCCGGGCCTTCCCCTCCTGGCGTGGCGCTCCCGCCACGAGCCGGTGTCGCGTCTTACCGTGACGCTGTGATCACGACTGATCCCGTTCGTGCATGGTGCCTGGTCAAAGGCGAATGGGTGGAACGCGAGGACCCGGTCATGGCGGCCTGCGACCCGCGCGGCGGGGATGTGTACACGGCGATGAGGAGCCTGGGCTACGAAGCATGGTGCCAGGTCGGTGTGGAGGGCCTCCCGTCGGTGCCGGTGACACTGGCGCTCTTTTCGCGCGACAACCCTCCGCTGCAGTTCCTGCTGCAGTTGGAGGGCAATGCCGGGAACGTGGTCGAGCACGTGTTCGCCGAGAGCCTGCCCGACGCCATGGAACTGCTGGCGAAGTGGGCCCCGATCGCGCAGGCCGGCGCCCTGGTCGAGCTGATCAAGCAGCATAACGCCGAGGAACTGGAGCGCGAGGCCGCCCATCCGGCGCGGTCCCACCGCACGATGACCCCGCCGGTGGCGTCTCCTGGCGCGGGATCGGCGATGGATCGCGTGGGTTCCTGAACCCGGCCCGTCACCGCCGGCCCCCGGCCGCGGGCTCGGCCGTCGCCGGCTCGAGGAGCTCACGGATGTGGGCGGGCAGCAGTCCGATCGCCTCATCCACGACCCCGTTCGACATGCGCCGTCGCGCCGTCGCGGTGACCAGCGCCGCGGCCCTGCCGACGTCGTTCCGGTGCACGCGCGCGTCACGGGCGAATCTCGCGAGGTACTCATCGCGGTCGTACTTGACGGGAACCCTGCCGGGGCTCCAGCCGTCGTAGAACACGCCGCGCACCAGCTCGGGAAGCTGCGCGGCGAAGTGCGCGGCCACCTCCACGGTGAGGCGGTCGCGCAGTGTATGCAGCCACGCCCGCATCACGCGGTAGGCGAGACGGCGGTCCGTGGTCCCGAATCCGTCCGCGATGTCCGCCAGCCATACATTGGTCTTGTCGATGCTGCGGTCGAGACTCTGCACGCCGGTGAAAGACATAAGGACCTCCTTCCGTCTTTCACTACCGCGCGTGCGGGAGGCGCGCCCAGGGCCGAAGGTCCCCGCGTGGGCCGCCGGGGCCGGAGGCTCAGGATCTGGGGCCCGTGGGCACTCCGTCGTCGATCTCGGCCGGGGCGTTGATCGTGACCCGGTGCATCGTGCGGCGCTGCGTGTAGTCGGCCACCGCGTAGTGCTGACTCGGCCGGTTGTCCCAGAAGGCCAGGGTGCCGACCCGCCATGTGAGGCGCACCTGGAACTCCGGGGAGCGAACCGCGTCCTGCAGCAACGGCAGCAGCGCCTCGTTCTCCCGGTCGTCCAGCCCGGTGAGGCGGGTGGTGGAGCTGCGGTTGACGAACAGCGCCCTGCGCCCGGTCTCCGGGTGGACGCGCACGACGGGATGCCGCGTCGGCGGCCACTTCTTCTGCATCTCGGCCAGGTCGAGCTTGTGGCCCTTCCTGATGGCCTTGGTGACCGACATGGTGAGGTCGTGCTCGGCCTCGAGTTCGTCGCACAGGCGCTGGATCGACGCCGGCAGCGACTCGTAGGCGAGGTACATGTTGGCCCACAGCGTGTCCCCGCCGACGTCGGGCAGGACCATCGCGCGCAGCAGCGATCCCATCGGGGGCGTCTTCATGAAGGTGTTGTCGCTGTGCCAGCAGTCTCCGCCCTCGCCCTTGGGCTCCTTCTGGTCCAGGACGTGGATGGCGCTCTGCGACGTCTTCATCGGCGGCTCGTTGAGCGTGCCGAACCGCTCGGCGAACGCCAGGTGCTGCTCGTCGGTGATCTCCTGATCGCGGAAGAAGAGGACCAGATGGTCGAGCAGACCCTGGCGGATCGCGGCGACCTCCTCGTCCGACAGCGGTTCGCGCAGGTCCACTCCGGTGACCTCGGCGCCGATGTGCCGCGTAACGGGCTGGCATTCGATCATGTCCTGAGCCTCCGTCAGCCGTCCGGCATGGCCGATCTCAGCTTGGCACGCCTTACCCAAGCCCGCGATCACGCCAACCCGGTTCACATGAACAAGCAATCGCTAGGTTGCCACTTTTCCGCATGGCTGACCAGCATCTGAGAGGTGACATACGGGAGGCCCTGCGGCCCGGCCTGTGAGCTGAGCCGGTGTCAGGCGTCGCCGGCGGTCCCTGCCGCCTCAGTCCGCTCCTCGGCCGACCGGGCCGCCTCGACCCGCGACTCCGCCGCCTCGACCCGTGACTCCGCCGCCACCGCCTGGACCTGGGCCGCCTCGGCCCGCGCCCGGGCGGTGTACTCGCCGGGCCACAACTTGTCGATCTCGGCGTTCACCGCGGCGCCGATCAGCACCGCCAGCGCGGTGACGTAGAGCCAGGCGAGCACGGCGATCGCCGCTCCCAGCGATCCGTACACCGACACCCCGGATGTGGAGCCGTCC
>JAOPYL010000019.1 GCA_025964625.1 Actinoallomurus sp.
GAAGATCCCGTCCACCTGCGCGGGGGACTTGAGGTCATCGTGCTTGAGCAGCTCAGCCTGGGCGGCCTTGACATACTCGCCCTTGCCGCCGCTGCGGACGGTGGAGCCGAACGTGGTGCCGTCGGTCTGAACTGTCTCCATCGCTCTCTTTTCCGAACGGTTGACGGCGTTGCCTACTGATTAGACGTCGCGGCGCAAGGGCTCAGCCGGACGACGCCAGTGCTCCGGCCGTAGAGGATGATTCGTGGCCGGCACCCCCGGGGGCCGGTGGTCAAGGCCCGGCCTTCAATGGCCCGGTTCTCGACCCACCGGATGCGACCAGGAGACTGGCGCAGCGCGGAGACAGCCGGTCTTATATGACCGGCCATGATGGCGAACTGGCTGATGTCCCCGTCGCTGAGGACCCGTCCACCACGCTGCGGGTGGTACCCACACGTTAACGAAGCCGTAACCGGACGACGCCTGGCTCGTTGAGGTAGACCCACCCGACGGCCCGGAGGTCTCCTCGTGCGTCGCTCGTCACACCGCCTCGTCATCGCCGCAGCCTTCACCGGCGTCGCGCTCGGCGGCACCACCGTGCTGGCCGCGTCCGGCCCCCCTGCCGCGAGCGGCCTGCTGACCGGCGGCAGTCCCTCCGGCACGTCGGCCGTGAGCCCTCAGCTGCCGGCCGGGGTGCTCGCCGCCAGCGCCGCCAAGGGCAGCGCGTGGAAGCCGGAGAAGGCGGTCTACGGCACGGCGTCGGAGAACGACGTACCCGTGACCATGTCGGACGGCACCGTACTCCGCGCCAACGTCATCTACCCGACCGATCCCAGGACCGGCAAGGAGGCGGCCGGCCCGTTCCCGGTGCTTCTCACGCAGACGCCGTACGGCAAGGGGCAGGGCGGGAGCAGCGCGGCCGGCAGTGCGGCAAGCCCTGGCGGGACGTCGCCGACCGGCGGGTCCGACGACTACCTCGTGGAGCGCGGATACATCGAGGTCGTCGCCGACGTGCGTGGCACCGGCGACTCGGAGGGCAGCTGGGGGCTGTTCGACCCGCAGCAGACCACCGACGGCGTCACGCTGGTGAAGTGGGCGGCGAGGCTGCCGCACTCCGACGGCAAGGTCGGTACGTATGGACCGTCCTACCTCGGCATCAACCAGGTGCTGCTGGCGGGCTCGATCGGCAAGCACTCGCCGCTGAAGGCGATCTTCCCGGTGGTCGCGGGCAATGACGTCTACCGGGACACCAGCTTCATGGGCGGCATCCTCGACAGCGAGTTCGACGTGGCCTACCTGGGCCTCACCGGCGGGTTGAACCTGAGCAACCCGCTGCTCGACGGCGTCCAGAGCCCGCGGACCGACATCGCGGCCATCGGCGAGCTGGCCAGCGTGGAGGCAGGCCACCTCGGCGGTCTCGCGAGCTACCACGCGGCGCAGACCACCAACATCCTCACCGGCGGCGACCAGTCCTACGACGGCACCTACTGGCAGGCCCGCGAGCCGGCGAAGGTGTTGAAGAACATCGTCGCCAACGGCATCCCGGCCTATCTCGTCGGCGGCGAGTTCGACATCTTCCAGCGCGGCGAGCCGCTGAACTACGCCGGGCTGCAGAACGCCTACGACGGCCGGCCGACGACGGCACCGATGACGGCCGGCCAGAAGGTGACGGGCCGCTACCAGCTCGTCGACGGGCCCTGGGAGCACATCAACGGCTCGTCGGTCGACGTCGACCCGCTGGAGCTGGAGTGGTTCGACACCTGGCTCAAGGGCGAGAAGACCGGCATGGGAGCGACTCCCACTCCGTTGCACTACTACGACCTGGGCACCAAGGCGTTCGCCGAGACCACTACCTACCCGTTCACCGGGACCACGCCCACCCGCTACTACTTCGGCGCCAAGACGCTCTCGACCACGAAACCCGCGACCGGGAGGGACACCGAGGTGTGGGCCGGCGTCAACAGCCCCTGCAGCCGGCCGACCGATCAATGGATCATGGGCGGCATCTCCATCCCGTCGCAGGCCGCAGGTCTGCCCTCGGCGCCGTGTGCCGATGACGACAGGAGCACCGCCGTCGGCCCGACCTCGCTCACGTACACGACCTCTCCGCTTCCCGCGGCCAAGCGCGTGGCCGGGCCGATCGCGGCCACCGTCTACGCCCGTGCGACCACCACGGACACCGAGTTCGTGGCTGAGGTCGAAGACGTCTCCCCGGACGGGACCTCGCATCCTCTGACAGAGGGCGCGCTGCTGGGGTCGTTCCGGGCCGTGGACACGTCCAAGAGCTGGACCGGCAGCGACGGGAACTACCTGCTGCCCTACCACCCGTACACGAAGACGTCGGCGAAGCCGGTCGTGCCGGGCAGCGTCACCCGCTATGACATCGAGATCTTCCCGACCTTCGCCACCATCGCCAAGGACCACTCGTTGCGGGTGACGCTGTCCACGGCGGATGTGCCGCACCTCCTGCCGAACCTCGTCCAGATGCAGCACCTGGTCGGCGGCGTCTACACCGTCGAGCGGGGTGGCAGCGCGGCGTCGGCGCTGGAAGTGCCGCTGGAGCCGTCGAAGTAGCCCGGCACCCACCCCGACAACACCGAGTCATTCGCCACCGTGCTTCGCCGCGCTCTCAGCCACATCCTCCTGCCGTGGACCCACGCGATCGGTAGAGACCGAGCCTGGCACGGCATCCTCGGCTCCGGCGACCGCCGGCGCGTCCAAGGCGCTCTGGCTCATGTCGACGTCGTCGAACTGCACCGGCTCACCAGCCGCGCCCAGCCTCTGGGATCCCAAAAGGACGGGAAGCGCGTCGGTGCCGTGCTGCACGAAGCCCCGCGCCCCGTAGGAGAAGCTCAGTTGTGAATCAGGGTCCAGGCGCACGTCCGGGCAGGCGGCGAG
>JAOPYL010000052.1 GCA_025964625.1 Actinoallomurus sp.
CAAAGATGATCAGATGGGGTACGGTGCCGTCAGTCTCCGCAAGGCGATGACTGCGAATGTGCCTAGTAATGCGCCGAATCCTGTTTACGATCGGCTGGACAAGGCGCTCGCAGCTCAAGCCAAGCAGCCCGGCTCCGATAGCAGTCAGCCGTCTGCGTCCAGCAAAAAGAGCTCGTCGAACTCGTCGATGCTTCTGTTGGTCGGCGGCGTCGTTGTGCTGGTCGCCATCGTGGTCGTGCTCTTCCTCATCTCCCGCAGCCGGCGCCGTCCGACACAGCCAGCGGGTCGGGCTCCCTTCTCATCCGGGTACGGCCAGTATTCCCAGCAGGGTCCCCCGCCCTCGTTCGGGCCTCCGCAGAACCAGGGCCCCCCGCCCGGAAACGCCTTCCAGCCCCCGCCAAACCAGGGACCACCTCCCGAGCGCCGTCAATAGGCACACAGAGCTTGGCCGAGCCGCACATGGCACGGCCGGGCTCTTCATTATGAGCAGGTACGGGCAGCAGCCTCCGCTGCAGACGTGGCAGCCGCCGGCGCCGCCGGCCGGTCGCCGTACAGGGGCGTGGGGTGACCAGCCGCCGCAGGCGTACGGTCAGCAGTCGTCACCCTGGTAAGGGTTTTGTCGCCATCTGTCACCTGATGTCCAGTTATGCCATTAGTGGTCACTCGACAACCTCTCTAGTCGGTTGAAACCGCACCCCTGTTAGGCGAAGCTTTCTACGCTGTGCGCCAACGAGAAGCTGAGAAGTTCGGGGACGTGGTCGATGTGACAGCCCGCGAAGCGCGGTTACTGCAACCGGGCCGCGTCTACGTCGGCTGGCGCTATGCGCAGGTGCACGACGATCCCGGGCCGCCGCCGAAACGCCCGACACCGCCCGAGATGGAGCACGTAGACGGGAAGTGGGCGGCGTCACAGCGGCAGAAGGAGAACCTCCTCAACCGGCCGCTCAGGATGGTCGCCGGCGCCACGGGGGTCGGTGCGGTGCTGTTCATCGTGGCCGGCGTCACCGGCACGCTCCCGTGGGAGTTCGCCATCGCGGGGCTGGTGGCGTGCGCCGTCATCGCGCTCATCACCGGGTACTCCATGTGGCAGGGGGAGAAGGCCCTGCGCGCCCGGGTGGCCGAGGAGAAAGAGCGCTTCGACCGCAAGCAGGACGACCGCCGACGCCGTCTGGAGGCCGCCCACGCCGAGCATGCCCGCGCGTACCAGGAATGGCAGCACCGCCGTGAGGCCTTCGAGTCTCAGCACGAGTGGTACGCCGTGACCGTGCCGCAGGGCGTCGACCGGGTCGACATCGCGGGCGGCACCCTGGCCGGCTGGTCGGCGATGGTGACCATGATGGGTGCGGCGCGGCTGGCCAGCGGCTCCCAGGTCACCGTGCTCGACCTGTCGGAGGGCGCGGTCGCCAAGGAGCTCGTCGAGCTGGGCGACGACCAGGGTGAGCGGCCGCTGGTCTGGGTGCTGCCGGGTGACCTGCCGCAGCTCGACCTCACCCATGGGCTGGGGCCGGAGGAGCTCGCCGACGTGCTCTCCCTCGTGGTGAGCGTGAGCGAGGAGCAGGCCAGCACGCGCGACCTGTCCTTCGACAACGCCATCCTCGAACGCGTCCTCGGCGTCTTCGGCGGACGGGCCTCCATCCCGCGGATCACCGCGGCGCTCCGGGCGCTGGCCCAGGTCGGAGACCCGCGCGACGACCTGCGCGGCGGGCTCATCACCGACGAGGAGCTTGCCAAGATCACGACGATGTTCGGCCGCGGTGCCGCCGACCGGGTCGTCATCGAGCGCGCCTGGGCGCTCGAGTCACAGCTGCGCAAACTGGAGAAGCTCGGCTCCAGCCCGACACTGCTTCCGCCCAGCCGGCTGCGCGTCATCACCACCGACCGTCGCGCGGGAGTACTCACCAACCGGGTGCTGGGCACGTACGTCGCCGCGGCGCTCACTCACGTGCTGCGCGCCTCCAAGCGAGGCGAGCCGTGGGGTCACACCTTCATCCTGTGCGGGGCGGAGAAGCTCCGTGGTGACGTCCTCGACCGGCTTATCGACTCCTGCGAGGCGACCTCGACCGGACTGGTCCTGATGTACCGCTCCATCGGGCCGCATGTGAAGGAGCGGCTGGGGCGCGGCCACGCGGCGGTCGGCTTCATGCGGCTCGGCAACGCCGAGGACGCGCGGTTCGCTGCCGAGCACATCGGCGCCGAACGGCTGCTGGAGGTCGCCGAGCTCACCGAGAAGGTCGGCGACGCGGTCGCCGACCCGAAGGACGGCTCGTACACCAGTACCGTCGGGCGGCCCGCGCCGTCCGTCTTCGACGGCATGGGTGCCACCGAGGACGCCCTGCAGGACGGGATCGGCCGCGTCACCGCCTGGGGGCAGAACACATCGGTCGCCGCCGACGCCGGTAAGGGCTCGCGCGAACTCGCGGTCGAACCACATGAGCTGCAGCAGCTCCCGCCCACCGCGATGATCTTCACGCACGCGGAGCCCTCCGGGCGGCGCATCATCCTGGTCGACGCGAACCCCGGCATCATGACGCTGCCCACGGCCAACATCCAGGAGTACGAGCAGGCCACCGGCCCCTCGCGCGCCCGCCACGCCAAACCCGACATCACCCCGCCAGACGGCTCGCGCCCTCCTGCCCCCAACATCGGCCCGCCACCCGAGCGGCTCGACTTCCGCAAGAAGAAGTAGGCCGCCGTCACGGACGAGATCATGGGCGAGGAGTGGGATCGGTACGAACCATCGACGCGCGACCACTCTCGGCGAAGTGGACGCGGGGCATTCTCCATGGCGCGGAGTCCTCGGGTGGCCGGTGAGCGCGTGAGCTCATCGGACAGGCAACGCTCACATAAGAGGGCCGCGACCCTGCCAGGCGGTCAGCTCGAAGTACACGGCCTTGCCGTGCGCGAGAAGGTGCCAGCTCAGCCTGTCGGCCAGCGTCTCCGCCAGCAGCAGGCCCCGGCCGTCCTCCGCCATCAACTCACCGCGCCGTATGCGAGGGAGCGTCCGGGTGGCGTCGTGGACCTCTATCCTGAGTCGGCCGCCGTTCCGCGATATCACCAGCCGCAGGTCCGAGCCCAGCGGGTCGCGAGCGTGCTTCGCGGCATTGGCGACGAGTTCGCAGACGAGCAGTTCGGCCCGGTCCGCGATCGCCTCCGCGCCCCAGGCACAGGCCAGCGTCTTGACGACCCGGCGGGCCGCCGACGCCGACTCCGGAACGTTCGCCAGGCGTACGTCGGCGAGCAGGATCCCGCTGACCTCGCCGGGCAAGGCGCAACGCGTCACGACTTCCTCCCTCAGGGTTTCTGATCGGTCCTGCCAGCCTGTCGCGGCCCGGTTGCTCTCAGAAAGCATCCGGGTTTCACAATCGAGATTCGCAATGCCCCACCCCGCAAGCTCGATCCCCTGTCCTCGCTCGGCGCATTCTTCGGCTCGGAGGTACGCCGCCTACGCGAGCGAAACGGCTGGACGATCGAGGAGCTCGCCGACAAACTCGGCTGGGCGCTGTCCACGGTCGCCAGCATGGAGACCGCGCGCCGCAACCCACCACACGGCCTGCCGGAGCGCGCGGACGAACTCTTCGGGCTGCCCGAAATGCTCTCCCACCTGGCCGAACTCGTCCGCGCGGCACCCAGATGGTTCGAGCACTACGTCGAGCTGGAAGCCAAGGCCGCCAAGATAAATATCTGGGCCAACAGCCTCGTCCCCGGCCTCTTCCAAACCGAGGAATACGCCCGCGCCGTCATCCGCGCCGCCCAGCCGATGATGAGTGACGAGGCATTTGAGGCCGGGGCGGCGATGCGGCTGCAAAGGCAGTCGATCCTCGACCTGCCGAATCCGCCCCTCATCTGGGGTGTATTGCACGAGGCCGTTGTGAAACAGCCGGTTGGCAATGTAGAGATCACCCGTGCTCAGCTCAAGCGACTTGTCGAATTGGCTCGCATGCCGCACGTTAACCTCCAGATCCTGACCTCCACGGCAGCGGAGCTCGCAGGCTGCACTGGACCATTCACCATGTTTGAGATTCCCGAACAGCCACAGGTCGCCTTCGCGGAGGGGCGTCGGGTTGGGCGTCTGATCGACCAAAAGGATGAGTTGAGCGAGGTCTCATTGGCTTACGATCGACTGAGGGCGGCTGCACTGTCGCCTGAGGCATCGATCGGCATGATCGTCGGAGCGATGGGTCAGATATGGATCGACCGGACGTGATCACGGCCCCGTGGCGTAAGTCCAGCCGGAGTGGAGAAGCGCAGTCGAGTTGTGTCGAGGTGGCCGTCACATGGCGCACCTCGTCCGTTTGATCACTGGTGTCCGCTGACGTTGGAGCGTCAGTGGACGCCAGTGATCAAGCCCGGAGATCTCACATCTTCGGCGGCTGACGTAACGTGCGTCAGTTCTCGCTGGCTGGGAGCCGATCGAGAACCTGCCGGAGCATCTGCCCCTGCTCGGTGAGCATCTGCGTGTGCTCCTTCAGCATCTGTGTGTGCTCCGTGAGCATTTCTGTGTGCGTGTTCAGCACATGCCCATGCTCGCTGAGCGTCTCCGTGTGCGCGTCGAGCGTCTCTGTGTGCGCGTTGAGCAGGCGCCCATGTTCGGTCTGAGTGTGACGGATCGTGGTCACCTCGAGGACCAGGCCGCCGAGGACGTCTCCCTGCCGGCGTAGTGTCGCTGCCTGCTCGGATTGGGTGTGGCCGATCGCGTTGAGGACCTGCCGCTGCTGGCTGAAGGCGAGTCGCAGGTCCGCGACGTCGTGGTCGACCACGGCGTACAACTCGGCCGTGCGCTGAGCCTGCCGTGCCTGCTCACGGATGGCCGCCTGCTCGTTCTCGACGGCGGTCAGACGGCGCCTGATCTCGTCCATCTCGCTGCTCAAGAGGGGTCCTTCCCGTCTGTGCAGAGGGTGACTGGCCGCGCGGCAGGCCACTGGAAAAGCTGAGCCAGAGCATCGTCGCCGTGAGGGCGGGGGCACCGAACGGTCCGGCGGGAAGAACGCTAGCTCGGCTGAACGCGCTCCGCAATCAGAACGTCACAGGAAGTTGAGGGGGGCTAAGGCGAGTCGTCAGCCGAGCTTGGCCAGTACGGCTTGCACGATCGCGAGGGCCTGCTGTTTCGCCTGTGCGTACGGGAGTTGCCTGCCCGCCAGCTTCTTCTTCCCGCGCACGCTCGGCGGATAGTCCCCGCTCTGCCACTTGACCGTGACGACGACGTTTCGCCGGCGCGCCTCGACCTGGGCCCCGCCCATGTCGTAGGACGTGGCCGTCCGCTTGGTCGGGCCCTCTTCGATGAGGTTGAACGACCGGGCGGCGAACGCCTCGTCGCCCAGGCCGCTCAGGGGTACGGGGTCACTCACGAAGCCCCCGTTCTGCACCGAGTCTCCGGCGTACGCGAGATCGTCGGCGAAGTCCTTGGCGGCCTTGGCCGTCCCGGGACCGGAGAAGTCCTCGTCCTTCTCCAGGGTCACCTCGACCGTGAGGTACCGCGATCGGTCCGGTCGGAGTATCTGCCAGTGGCACGAGTCCGCGACGTTGTGCGGCTTGACGGACCGGACGTCGGCCGGCACGGCGTTGCCCGGGGCCGTGCAGGGATTCGGCAGGGTCGTGTACACGGGCATGCTCGAGCTCGGCGAGGTGCTCGGCTGCGCACTTGGCCCCGCGACGGGCCGGAGCTGTCCGCCCTGGTAGATCAGCACACCAAGACCCGCGATGAGCAGGAGCGCGACGGCGACCGCCGCCGCGATGATCGGGCCGCGCGCGTCCCGCTGGGGCGGTGCGGGCGGCGGCATCGGCGGCGGAGCGACCGGCGGCTCCTCGGGCGGAAGGAACTGTGGCCTGCCTGCCTCGGACACCCGGGCTCCTCTCGACGGATGTGGCCTTCGCCCATCCTCTGGCATGACGGGCGCGGCCCTGTAATCCTGCAGGGATGGCAGGGGTGGCTGGGGGACTTCAGGGACCGTGGTACCGGATACAGGCGATCCTGGCGCCGGCGCGCAGTGCGTCCGCGGAGTGGGACTTCGTCACCGTCCTGCCCGCGGTGCTGTCGGCGGCGCAGGGCGGCCGGCCGTTCGTCGTGGGCTGGATGTCGCGCGGCGGCGGCGCGCCGCTCGAGCTGATCACCAATGCGGGGCCGCTCAGCCCCTCTTCGGAGCGGCAGCAGGGGCTGCTCTTCCCGAACGGCGCCCGGGGCGTGGAGATCGGCGACGACTGGCTGGCCGATGCCGCCAGGATGACGTGGAGCCGGTGCCCGGCGCGGCTCGCGCCGCCGCTGGTGTCCACGCGGCATGACACCGGACCCAGCCTCTTCGAGTCCACGCTGGCGACCCTGATGGGCCGTCCGTTCGGCTGGCTCGTGATCGCCGAGCAGTGCGGCGAGCAGGTGCTCAAGGAGGAGGTCACCGATCTGCAGTACGAGCTGCAGGTACAACGCCGCGGCGACGACGAGCTCGCCGTCGAACGCCTCGAACGCCGGATGGCCGAGCTGGACGCGTTCCAGGAGGCCGGGCTGTGGAACGTACGGGTGCTGGCGGGTGCGGAGTCCGCCCAGGAGCTCGACCAGATCGCGCCGGTGCTGGTCGGCTCCGTCGAGATGAGCCACCATCCGTACCGGCTGCGTTCGGGCCAGCGGGCCGTACGCTTCCACGAGGCCGTCCACGTGGCCACCCAGGACCAGGATCTGAAGTCGCCGTTCACCGCCACCGCGGGCGCGCTCGCGGCGCTCGCCGGGCTGCCCCGCCGCGAGGTGCCCGGACTGCGCGTGCTCGACGCCGGCTACTTCGACGTGACCTCCGAGGTGGGCGGCGGCGAGCCGGGTTCGCCGGAGGAGGGCCGTGAGGGGCTCGCGTTGGGCGCGATACTCGACGGGCAGGACCGCCAGGTCGGCACGTTCACGGTGCCGCTGCAGACACTGAACCGGCACGTGTTCGTCACCGGCTCGACCGGCTCCGGAAAGTCCCAGACCGTACGCCACCTGCTCGAACAGCTGTCCCGGGCCGGTATCCCGTGGCTGGCCATCGAACCCGCCAAGTCCGAGTACGCCGCGATGTCCGGCCGTATCAACGAGCCCGTCACCGTAGTGAACCCCTCGGATCCGGCGGCCGTGCCGCTGTCGGTCAACCCGCTCGCACCCGAGCCCGGGTACCCGGTGCAGGCGCACATCGACATGGTGCGGGCCCTGTTCCAGGCCGCCTTCGACGCCGAGGAGCCGTTCCCGCAGATCATGTCGCAGGCGCTGCAGCAGGTGTACGAGGCCAACGGCTGGGACGTCGTCACCGGCCGGGGCCGGCCCGGCTCGGCGATCGAGCCCGCCATCCCGACCCTGGAGCAGCTGCAGAAAGCCGCACTCCAGGTGATCAGCGATGTCGGCTACGGCAATGAGCTGATGGCCGACGTGAAGGGCTTCGTGAACGTACGCCTGCGGGCGCTGCGCATCGGCTCGGCCGGCCGGTTCTTCGAGGGCGGCCACCCGGCCGACATCGAGGGCCTGCTGAGCAAGAACGTCGTGCTCGCGATCGAGGACGTCGCCAACGACGAGGACAAGGCGTTCCTCATGGGCACGCTGATCATCCGGATCGTCGAGCACCTGCGGCTGCGCGCCCGCCGGCAGGAGATGCCCGGGGGCGGAGACGACGCACGCGGCCTGAAGCACGTCATCGTCATCGAGGAGGCGCATCGGCTGCTGCGCAATCGCGGTGAAGAACGCGCCAGCGCGCACGCGGTCGAGCTCTTCGCCGGGATGCTCGCGGAGATCCGCGCGTACGGCGAGGGCATCGTGGTGGCGGAGCAGATTCCCACCAAGCTCGTCCCGGACGTCGTCAAGAACACCGCGCTGAAGGTCGTACACCGGCTGCCCGCCTACGACGACCGGCGTCTGGTCGGCGCCGCCATGAACCTCGACGAGGACCAGTCCCGCGAGGTCGTGTCGCTGCCACCGGGCGCGGCGGCGGTGTTCGCCGACGGCATGGACCGTCCGCTGCGGATCCGGGTCCCGCTCGGCCGGGACAGGGAGCGCGTGCTGCCCGGGCCGGTGCCGCCGATCGACGGCCGCCGTTCGGCCGCCTGCGGATGCGAGTGCCGCCAGGGCCGGGCATGCTCCCTGTACGAGCTGCGGGAGGCCGACCTGCTCGCCTCGGCGGCCGGGTGGGCGTGGCTGCGGGTGTGGGCGGACACCCTGGTCCTCTCCCATGTGGTCAACCGCCCGATGCCCAGGGTGCCGGACGATCTCGGCCTCGGCTGGGCCGCCCAGCCCGCACGCCTGCGCGAATGCATGCTCGCGACCGTGCTGGACCGCGTCGTCGGCCGGCGGTCCGTGGTGCTGCGCGCCGCGTACGCCCCGGAGGAGCTCACCCGGAGCGTGGTGGGCGTGGCGGAGCGGCTGCTCGGCGGTTCGCACCGCCGGGCGGACCCGCCGCCCGGCGCGGCCTGGGTGATCCCGCAGATCCGCTGGGTGCACGAGATGGACCGGCTGTTCCCGCGCGGCCGCCGCATTCCGGACAAGCGCGACCCGGTCCCGCCGATGGACTACGAGTTGCCCGGCCTGAAGCAGCCGCCGGAGCCGCTGTTCGGTCATCGCGTACGCGCGCTGCGCCGCCATCCGCTCTCCATGGCGCTGGAGTCCAACCGGCCCGTCGTCAGTGCGGCGATCCTCGGGGACGACGACCATGCCGGCTTCGTCCGCGACCTCGCCGTGGTCGCGGTCGGCGTCGACCCCGGCGAGCGGATCGGCCACGTCGCCGAGAGGATGCGGGTGGCGTGGCTGGAGGAGGTGCTCGACTGGCCGCACCGATACGCGGCCGCGTTCGAGGACCCGGCCGGGCCGCTGCCGTTCTTCGAGACGTGACGAATCCAGCGCGTCTCCGTGACGGATAACGCCGTGACCCTCTGTCAGTGACCGGGGGCAGACTGTGATCGTGCGAGTTCCGAGCATGGTCGTCGCCGCGGTGTGCGTCCTGAACGCGGTGGGCTGCGGACGTGTCCCGGCGGTCCCGGACGGCGGCGTCACCGCCCAGGGCACGACGCGCGGCGCGGCGCGCGGGGCGATGGCGGAGGGCCCGCCGCGTGACGCGTGGGCGGCCGTCGTGCTGCGAGTCGTCGACGGTGACACGGTCATCCTGCGGATCCGCGGGCGGAGCGTCCGGGTCAGGCTGATCGGGGTGGACGCTCCGGAGACCTGGCTGCGCCGAGACTGCTTCGGCGCGGAGGCGGCCCGTGCGCTGCGCCGGCTGGCTCCGCCGGGCTCCTCGCTGTACGCCGCCGGAGACGCCGAGCCGTACGACCGCTACCGGCGCCGCCTGCTGTACCTGTGGACGCCGCACGGCGTGTTCCTCGACGCGGCGCTGATCCGTGCGGGGTTCGCCCGTGCCATGGCCGTGCCGCCCGACACCAGGTACGCGGCATTTCTCCGCGAAGCGGAGCACACGGCGAGGCGTGCGGGGGTGGGCCTGTGGAAAGCCTGTCCATGATCAGGAAGCCGGCGTGGCCGGCACCGGTGGCCCGGCAGCCCGCGGTCCACCTTTCGAGGAGATGGCCGGGTGTGGCCCCGGTCGGCTGTCCGCGGCGCGGGATGTGGACGCCGGCGCCGGGCTGGCTTAGTTTCCAGCCATGATCTGCTGCCGGCCGAGCCGCCGCGAGCTGCTGCGTTTCAGCGCGATCGCCATGGGAGTGTCCCTCGCGCCGGTGCTCGGTTCCGAGCGTGCGTACGCGTCGGCGGTTCAGCCGGTCAACCTCGAACTCGTCACCCTCACCGAGACCAGCGCGATCTTCACGTGGTACACCGGCGAGCCCGGCACCGACGACGGCCTGGGGCGGATGAGGCCCGCTCCGGCCGATGGAGAGATCGTCTACGGCACGCGTCCCGGCCGGCTCGACCGCACGGTGCGGGGCACGGCCGGCACGCCGTACCACTACGTCGAGCTGACCGGCCTCCAACCGGGCCGGACGTATTACTACCAGGCCCGATCGCAGGGCAAGAAGGCGACGCCGACGCCGGTGACCGGCGCCGCGGGTACACCGCTCACCGGCGGCACGTTCTCCTTCACGGTGCCGCACCCGCCGCCCGGGCGTTTTCTGTTCTCCATCGCGCTCTGCAACGACCTGCACCTCGGCGAGACCGTCGCCGGGCTCGTCGGCGGCCTGCCGTTCAAGGGCATCTCCCAGGTTCCGGACCGGCCGCCGTACCCGGAGATCATGGCGAAGGCCCTGGTCGCGGACGCACGCCACCGCGGCGCGGCGTACCTCCTCGCGGCCGGCGACATCTCCTCCGAGGCCGCCCCGGCCGACGTCGGCCGGGCGAAGGGGCTGCTCGACGGCTTCGGTGCCTACCGCACCGACTACTTCGTGGCACGCGGCAACCACGACCGCGCGCATGACGGGTCCGTCTACACGACCTGCGGCGCCGGCCAGTGGCAGGGTCACGACTGCTTCCGGGACGAGTTCTTCGACGGACGGACATACTTCACCCGCGACCTGCACGGCCTGCACATCGTCGGCCTGGACACCTACGACAAGCCGGGCGGGGGCGGCGACGCGGGCGGCCTGTCCGAGGAGCAGATGGCCTGGTTCCAGGCGGACCTGCGGACGCACAGGGATCAGCCGACGCTCGTGTTCGGGCACCACCCGCTGCTGTCGCCCGACGATCCGTTCGCCGTCAGCGGCGGCACGTCACTCGACGTCGGCCAGGCCGTGCCGATCATGGCGGCGTACGAGCAGGCGCCGGGGGTGTTCCTGCACCACGCGGGGCACACGCATCGGAACAGGCGCACGATCCTGCCCGGCAGCGGCCACGTGGCACAGCAGGAGGTCGGCGCGGTCAAGGAGTACCCCGGCGGGTTCGCCCTGCTGCGGATCCACACCGGCGGGTACGCGCTGAACTTCTACAAGACGCGCGGTGACCTCGCACGGGAGTGGAGCGAGCGCAGCCGGCAGGAGCTGGGCGGCGTCTGGCCGCAGCTGTCGCTCGGCCCGGCCGTCTCCGACCGCAACAGCGTCGTGGCCCGCGACCTCTCCGGGATCACGTCGCCGGCCTGACGTGCCGGCACCGCGCACGGGCCGGTGGATCAGGACCGTACGGGTGTGTCGTCGCGGTCAGTAGACGAGGGCCTGGACGCCGTCGGTGGTGGCCTCTTCGACGAAGGTCGGGGCACCCGCGATGCGCACGCCCGGGAGCACCTCGTCGTCGGTGATGTCCCGCCGCGCCGCGCACTGGGTGCACACCGTGACCTGGCCGGCCGAGAGCACGATGCCGAGCAGATCCTCCAGCGGCGTGGCGTGCGGCAGCTCGAACTCCTTCGCCCGGCCGGGCAGCGCGAACCAGGATGATTCGCCGGTCAGCCAGAGGGACACCTGGACTCCGCTCGCGACCGCGGCCGCGGCGACCGTGAATGCCTGGTTGCACCGTTCCGGCGCCTCGGCGCCCGCCGTCACCTTGATGACGAGTGATCGTGCCATATCCGGCACACTAGTCCTCCCGGCCGGAGACCGGCAGGGCCGAGGTCCTCGCCACGATGAACGGCCGCATCGGTTCACCCATCAATGCCTTGATCACAAGCCGGATCGGGCTATCGCGCCGATTCCCGACTACGCTGGCCGTACATGGAGCCTGAGCTACACCCCGACCTTGAGCCGCTGAAGTTCCTCCTCGGAAACTGGGAGGGCGCGGGCGTCGGCGGTTATCCCGACATCGAGAGCTTCCGCTTCGGGCAGGAGATCTCGTTCAGTCATATCGGCAAGCCGTACCTGATCTACACCAGCCGCACCTGGCGCCTTGACGACGAGGGCAACCTCGGTGAGCCGCTGGCGCGTGAGAGCGGCTACTGGCGCGCGCCGGGCGGCCGGATCGAGCTGGTGCTCGCCCATCCGACCGGGATCGCCGAGATCTACATCGGCAAGACCACCGGCACCCGCGTCGAATTGCAGACCGACGTCGTGGCGCGCACCGAGACCGCCAAGGAGTACACGGCGGGCCGCCGGCTGTACGGCCTGATCGGCGAGGACCTCGGGTACGCCTACGACATGGCCGCCGAGGGGCACGGCCTGCAGTCGCACCTGTCGGCTCAGCTCAAACGCGTCGCGTAGGGGAGCGTGGACAGGGCATAGAGCGACCCCCGGGCTGTTCCTGCTGAGCAGGGGTCGACAGGACTGGGTCGACCGGCCACGGGGGTCGGGTGTCTGCCTTGAATTCGCCGGCCGCGTCCTCGACCGGTTGCCTCACCATCGTCCGGTGAAGGCGAAGGTGGGACGGCGACTAGCGGACAGCCACCTCACGTGTCCTCGTACTATGCATACTTTCGGACCACCTCCTTTCCCGCTTATGCCGCACGTTAGATGAGGCTGCGCGCGCTGGCAAGTGACTTTTCCGGTCGGTCGGTTCGGGCCGGTCGGTTCCGGCCACCGGATGCGCTGCCGGGCGTGGCACGGAGCGGGGACATACACTCGGCGTCGTGACCCAACCGTGGCACCAGGAGCTGAGGGCGCGGGGCTACCGCGTCACCCCCCAGCGCCAGCTCGTGCTGGAGGCGGTGACCGCGTTGCGCCACGCCACGCCCGAGGAGATCTGCACTCAGGTCCAGCGGACCGCCCGCGGCGTCAACATCTCCACCATCTACCGCACTCTGGAACTGCTCGAACAGCTCGGCCTGGTCAAGCACACCCATCTCGGTCACAAGCCACCGACCTACCATCTGGCCACCGAAGCCGAGCATGTGCACCTGGTGTGCCGTGAGTGCGGTGAGGTGTACGACGTCACCCCGGCCGTCGCCAAGGGGCTCGTCGACGTCCTGAGGGGTGAGTACGGCTTCGAGACCGACGTGCACCACCTCACCGTCTACGGTCGCTGCGGCAACTGCCGGGAGTCGTAGGCTTGCCGGTATGGACAGTCCGCTGCTGAGCACGCCCGGAGCCGTACCCGCCGACCCGCCCGATGCCGAGGTCGCCGCGCACTACGGCGAACCCTCCGCCGAACAGCGTGCGCTCGCGACGGGCGCCGCGGTGGTCGACCGGAGCAACCGCGGGGTCGTGCGCGTGGCCGGCGCGGACCGGCTGAGGTTCCTGCACAGCCTCACCAGTCAGCACCTCGAGTCCCTGGCGCCGCACGTCCCGGCGGAGGCGCTGCTGCTCAGCCCCAACGGACACGTCGAGCACCACCTCGCCCTGGTCGACGACGGCGAGGCCGTCTGGGCGCACGTGGAGCCCGGCACGGCGCCGGAGCTGGCGCGCTTCCTGGACTCGATGCGGTTCCTGCTGCGCGTCGAGGTCACCGACGAGTCGGAGTCGTACGCCGTCGTCACCCTCGCCGGCGCCGAGCCTCCCGAAGGCGCGCTCATGACCACGGACGGCCTGATCGTGCCGCGCAAGGACCTCGAACGCGACTGGGGTGCGCGGCTCGCCGGGCTGTGGGCGCACGAGGCGTTGCGCATCGCGGCCCATCGCCCGCGGCTGGGCCTGGACACCGACCACCGGACGATTCCGCACGAGGCCGGCTGGATCGACACCGCCGTGCACCTCAACAAGGGCTGCTACCGGGGCCAGGAGACGGTCGCGCGGGTGCAGAACCTCGGCCGCCCCCCGCGGCGGCTGGTCTTCCTGCACCTCGACGGGAGCGTCGACCAGTTGCCCAAGCACGGTGAGCCCATCGAGCTGGGCGGCCGTACGGTCGGGTTCGTCGGCTCCGCCGCCCGCCACTACGAGCTGGGCCCGGTCGGACTCGGCATGATCAAGCGCAACGTGCCGGTCGAGGAGACGCTGCTTGCGGGTGGGGTGGCGGCGGCGCAGGAGGTGATCGTGTCCCCAGATACGGGTTCCACCGTCAAAATCGACCTGCGTCGCCGATAATGCGGTAATCCGTCACTCAAACAAGATCATAACGGGCGGCGCTCATGGGAAGGTTCTCTCCGTCGGAAGGTGCATCGGCTACACCCTCGGCGAGGAAAGGGAACATGGGGCGACGGCGGCGACGGGGCCGGGAGCCCGGCTATGTCTGGTGGATCGCGTTCGGCGCGCTCGTGGTGGCAGCCGTGCTGCTGGGAGCGTGGCGCCTCGCGCTGATCGCCCTGCTGGCATGGTGCCTGTACGAGTTCTCGCTGATCCCGACGGTCTGCCGGGTGATGACACGACAGGGATTCGCCTGCCACGAGCACGTCCGCGGCCGCCTCTACGCCTGTTCCTCCACCCATCAGCAGGTGAAGAACGACGCGCTGTGGCGCTCGGCCGGCCTGCGCAACCCCTTCCGCAGGGCCTCCGCTCCCGATCCGAACCGCGACACCGGCGTGGTCGTCTACTCCCCGGCGGTGCGGGCCCGCCTGGCGCAGAGCGACCGCGTCATCGTGACGCTCGCCGGGGCGGGCAGCCTCGTGGCGATCGCCGGCGCGATCCTCGGGCTCGTACGGCCCTGAGCCCCCTTCGCCGGCCGGAGCCTGGTGGGGCTCGTACGGGGCTACACCTCGAGGATCAGCGTGATGGGCCCGTCGTTGACCAGGGAGACCTGCATGTCGGCGCCGAAGATGCCGGTTTCTACGCGGGCGCCCGACCGTCGCAGCGCCGCGACGACCTCCTCGACGAGCGGTTCGGCGACCGGGCCGGGGGCGGCGGCGATCCAGGACGGCCGGCGGCCCTTGCGGGTGTCGCCGTACAGCGTGAACTGGCTGATGACGAGCAGCGGCGCGCCCAGGTCGGAACAGGACGCCTCGGCGGCGGCCGTGCCCGCGCCGTCGAAGACGCGCAGCCCCCACAGCTTGGCGGCGAGCCTGGCCGCCTGCGCCGGGGTGTCATCGTGGGTGACCCCGACCAGGACCAGGAGGCCCGGCTCGTCGATCGCGCCCACGACGCGCCCTTCGACGGAGACACTGGCCTGACTGACCCGCTGGACCACCGCTCGCACGAGACCGCATTCTGCCCCATCCCGCGCCGCTCGCCTGCCGTGAGTGGCTCTTTGGAACGCTCCATCGAATACTGACCGTGAGCGGAGCCAACGTCCGCCCGCGGACCGGACCTGCGATCCGAACGAAGATTTTTTCGCCAAAGCGGCCATCTGCTTGAAATCATGCTGTGTATGGTCAGCACACTCATAACGATTGCGCCCACGGGCGCCGAGGCCGACAAGGTCGACGCTCCGGCGCTCCCGGTGACGCTCGAGGAACTCGTCCGGACGGCGAAGGAGTGCGAGGCGGCCGGCGCGGCCGTCATCCACGTCCACATCCGCGACGCCGATGCCAGGCCCACGCTCGATCCGGTACGCCTCCGCGACACGGTGGCCGCCCTGCGCGAGAGCACGAACCTCATCGTGCAGCTGTCCACCGGCGGTGCGGTCACCGACCCGTACGAGCACCGCCTCAAGGTCCTCGACGCCGCACCGGACGCCTGCTCTCTCACCTGCGGCACCGTCAACTTCGGCGACGGCGTCTTCATGAACCCCTGGCCGTTCATGGCCGAGCTGTACCAGCTCACCCAGGCCAAGGAGGTCGTGCCGGAGTTCGAGCTGTTCGACCTGGGCCAGGTCGCCTCCCTGCACCGGCTGCTCGACACGTACGGTGCGCCGTACGGCGGGCACGTCCACTGCGACCTGGTCATGGGGGTGCCCGGCGGGATGCCGGGGGACGCCCGCACGCTCGTGGCCGCGGTGGAGGCGCTGCCGGAGGGGGCGACGTGGTCGGCGACCGGGATCGGCCGGACCACCCTGCCCGTCATGTACGCGGCCCTGTCAGCCGGGGGGCATCTCCGGGTTGGCATGGAAGATACGCTGACTTACGCCAAAGGTCAGCCGGTGACGGCGAACACCCAGCTTGTGGAACGTGCGGCCACTTTGGTGCAAATCGCCCAGCGTAAGCCGATGTCTCCGCAGGAGGCGCGGTCGTTCCTGGGCGTGAGAACACGCTGAGTGCAAGGGGGAAGATGAATCCCGTCCTCGTCGAGGTGGAACGTTCCGGATTCGTGGAGTCCCGTCATCGCGGCTCGGTGTCCGCGCTCGCCTCCGACGGCTCCCCGGCCGTACGGCTCGGGTCCCCGGACGATCCGATCTTTCCCCGGTCGGCCAACAAGCCGATGCAGGCGGTCGCGATGGCCAGGCACGGGCTCGGGCTCGAGGGCGAGCTGCTCGCGCTCTCCTCGGCCAGCCACTCCGGAGAGGACTTCCACGTCGAGGGCGTGCAGAAGATCCTCGCCGGCGTCGGGCTGACGTCCGAGGCCCTCCAGTGCCCGGCGCAGTGGCCGCTCGATCCGGAGGTCGCCCTGCGAGGGGAGAAATCCCGACTGCGGATGAACTGCTCCGGCAAGCACGCCGCGATGCTGGCCACCTGCGTGCTCAACGGCTGGCCGACGGAGTCGTACCTGAACGTCGACCACCCGCTGCAGGTCGTGATCCGGGCGACCGTGGCGGAGCTCACCGGCGATGACATCGTCGCGACGGGTGTGGACGGATGCGGCGCGCCGCTGTTCGCGGTCACGCTGACCGGAGTGGCCCGCGCGTTCCGCGCGATCGTGCTCGCCGCGCCCGGCACGCCAGAACGCCGCATCGCCGACGCCATGCGCGCGCATCCCGAATGGACGTCCGGCACGCACCGTGAGGAGCGCAGGCTGATGGACGCCGTTCCCGGTCTGCTGGTCAAGTGCGGAGCGGAGGGCGTCGACGCGTTCGCGTTCGCCGATGGACGCGCCGGGGCCATCAAGATCGATGACGGGGCGATGCGGGCCCGTACACCGGTGACCGTCGCGCTACTGCGGGCCCTGGGCGCCGGGACCATCCCGGACGAGCTGGCCACCGTGCCGCTGCACGGCGGAGACGAGATCGTCGGTGAGGTCCGAGCCGTCGGGCTGCTCTAGTGCCGTGGACGGGGCGCCGTGGTATTCGCCGCGGCGCCCCGTGATGGACGGCCCACGATCTTCTGTCGGGCGCGGTCGTGGTAACGGCTGGACTTACCGAACAGAATGCAGTTGCGCGTCCTTGTCCAGCGGGCCATAGCCGTTGTCTCCACCGGTGGCCCTGTCGTGGTCACCCGGCCATGCGGCCGTGGTGGTGCCGGTGGTGCCTGTGGTGGCGCCGGTGACGCCGGTGGTCGTCCCCCGCAACGGTTGTCGCCGGATGGGTGTACGTCCTGTAGGCCTCTACCGGCGCGACGTTGGTTTGAACGGACGCGACACTGCCTTGGACGGGCATGACCTGGCCCTCGGCGGCCGCGGGCGAGCTTGCGATCAGGGCGCCTGCCGCTGCGATGGTCACCAGGCCAGCGGCGGCGTTCAGTTTCTTTCGCACGTCGTCTCCTTGTTCCCAGAAATGGCACGAGACCCTTAATGATCGGCACTCGTGGTCCGTTACAGTTTCCAGTATCCCGCTGTCATGCCCCCTCAATACAATGGTGTGGTAATGTCAGCATAAAGTTGCGAATATCCGGCCTTTAGGTCGGCGGGCCGGATAACGGGCCGCGCGGCCCACGGCGCGGCGGCGTTGGCTGCGGGGGCCGGGCTGCCGTGCCGTGCGCTACGTCAGGAAAGGCTGCGGAGCTGGCGGGAGGCGGAGATCGCGCCGGAGGTGGCGAGCGTGAAGCTGCGCATCGACTCGGCGAAGTTGGACAGGTCCCACTCGGCGGGACCCTCGTACCAGTAGAGGTTGTCGGCCCGTTCGCCGTCGCCGGCCCCGACGTCGGCGACCGTCTCCGCCCAGCGGGACACGGAGTCGAACACCACCGCGTAGGGCAGGTAGCGCGAGAACAGGGCCACCCGGTCTTCGGGGGGCGCGTCCGGCGCACTGCCGCGATACAGGTGCGCGCGGAAACCGAGAGTGTGCGCGAGCACGGTCGCGCCGCGGGTGGTCTTGGCCGGCATGTACCGGCCGCCGACGGCCAGTGCCGCACCAGCGATGATCACGGCCAGGCCGATCAGCGCCAGGTTCGTGTACAGGGCGAGCGCGATCGTGCCGACGGCGCCGGCCCCGGCCAGCACCGTGCCGGTGGTGGTCCAGCGGGTGCGTTCGGAGTCCGGCCGCCGGGTGAACCAGCCCTGCCGCACGACGTCCTCGTACAGCGCGCCCCGGACCGCCGAGAGCCGGCCGGCGAACGTGCCGCCCAGCTCGGACAGCCGGACCGTGTCGCGGCCGTCGAACAGGGCGTCGTAGAGCACCCGCTCGTACGGCAGTATCTCGCCGGCCGGCCGGTCCAGGCGCCGCAGCTGCCAGTCGAGCCGTCCGTACGCCGCGCGGGGCAGCTCCTCGATCAGCAGGTAGCCGCGGACGGCCAGGTCGATGATGGTGGCGGTCACGTCCACGACGTCGGCCTGTTCGTCGATGAGCGTGCCGATCTGGCCCGGCCGCACGCCGTCCGGCGGTGCGAACCCCGCGTCGTCGACGGGCGCGTGGTCGCCCTCGGCCGCCTTCTTGCTGACGATGCGCGCGTCGCGGCCCCAGGTGAAGTACAGCAGGGCCACACCGCCGAGCAGGAGAGCCAGCAGGCCGACAAGGGCGCCGCCCGTCACGCCGTTGACCGTGAACGCGGTGGCCAGGGTGTGCCGCTGGTCGAGCAGCGGCTTGGCCGTGGTCGTCCCGGGCGGATAGCCGATCACGATGGTGACGTACTCGCCGGGCTGGAGGGTCTGCTGCCGGAACTCGGCCTGGACATGGGTGTGGTTGGTGAAGAACTGGGTGCAGCCCACCATGCTGTTCAGGTCGCCGGCGAAGCAGTTCAGGTTCTGTACGGCCGCGCCGGACTCGACGGTCACCCGGGTCTGTTTCGCGGGGACCTCCCAGCCGCCGGCGGCGGTCCAGTTCAGCTCCTGGTGGCCCGGCAGTGGCGTGATCGCGCCCTTCACCGTGTAACTCAGCCGTGCCGTGTGCCGGCCCGGCCCGCCGCCAGTGATCGTCACGATCGTGCGGTCACCTTCGTCGCCGACGGAGCCGCCCCGCACGTCGCCGATCTCGAAGCGGCGGTCGTGCCGGTCGTCCATGCGCTTGCGGTTGATGAAGGACCGCCGCAGGACACTGCCGTCGAACGTCACGGACTCCCTGGCCTGGAGGGTGCCGTCGGGCCCGGCGGTGAGTGCGATGTCGTCCGTGAGGACCCGCCCGGAGTCCGCGGAGGCCGGAATCGCACAGGCGAGGAGCCCCGCGGCGACGGCGGGAGCGATGAGGAGCCGCGTGCGAACCAGCATGGGCGCACAGCGTACCGGTGAACGGTTGACCGTTATAGGCCTGACCTGGGCGGTAAATGCGGTGACGTTTGTTTCCGGCCCTATGCAATGATTCTGCTCGCGGTCGCCCCCTCTCCGCGCGGGGTCGGCGCCCACCAGCGGGAGGAACGGAAAGCAGTGGTCGGTCCCTATCGGTCGCCCTCGACGGGGGAGCCGGCGCCGTACGGCCCGCCGCCCCGGCAGTGGGGTCCGCAGCAGGGTTACGGCTACCGGCGGCCGCGGCGCCGGCCGCGGCGCACCGCGGGCGGCCTCGTCGTCGGTGTGCTGGGCGGCGTCGCCGCGCTGCTGGTGGTGGCCGTCGTGGCCTTCTCGCTCGCCGGGAGCGACCGCGGGACCCCCACAGCCGGCACCGCCGGCCGGTTGCGGGCGGGCAGTCGTACGGCCGCGGTCGCCGGCCCGCTGTACCGTACCGGCGCGCTCACCCCCACGCCCTGCCGGCTGCCCCGGATCGCCGAACACGACGAACGCTCCATGCTGAAGTTCCTCGACACCCTCTCGGACTGCCTGGACACCACGTGGGCGCGGCAGTTCACCAAGGCGGGCGTGACCGGCTTCAGCGCTCCGCAGCGAGTCTTCTGGAGCACGCCGGGCAGCAGCCCGTGCGGGTCCTATCCGGCGCCCGGCGCGGCCGCGTTCTACTGCGCCTCGAACGACACGATGTACGTCGGCCTCACCAACGTCGTGGACACGGCGGCCGGTGAGCCGGTGTCCCACTACGCCGTCTATGCCCGGGTGATCGCGCATGAGTACGGCCACCACGTGCAGGAGGACGCCGGGATCCTGGAGTACGGTCACGCGCTGATGGCTTCGGGGGGGAGCGCCGCGCGCGCCGAGGCGAGCCGGCGGATCGAGCTGCAGGCACAGTGTTTCGCCGGCGTCTTCCTGTCCGCGGAGCGCCGCACCCTGCCGATGACGCGGGGGCAGTACCGGGCGATGATGGCGGACGTGCGCGCCCGCGGCGACGATCCGCGGAGCGCCGACGGTGACCACGGCTCGGGTCAGCACTACGCCGGCTGGGTGGCCCGGGGCTACGGCCGGCGCCTGCTGTCGGCCTGCGACACGTGGACCGCTCCGGCGTCGGACGTTTCGTGACGCGAGGACTGCGGTGAGCGAGGGCGGCCGCCGTCCGGCGGGATGTGACTCGTCTCACCGAAAGTGCTTGCAGGAGCGCTTGCAATAGCAAGCAGAGCGACGCACAGTGGACACATGGCGACTTACAAAGTCGGCTCCATAGGGGAGTACATCCGAGAGCAGCGCAAGCGGGCCAAGGTCTCGCTGCGCCAGCTGGCCGAGGCCACGGGTGTGTCGAACCCGTACCTGAGCCAGATCGAGCGTGGGCTGCGCAAGCCGAGCGCGGAGATCCTGCAGCAGATCGCGAAGGGCCTGCGCATCTCCGCCGAAGCCCTGTACGTGCAAGCAGGGATCCTCGATGATCGCGACGTCGACACGGACGTCCAGGCCGCCATTCGCGCGGATGTGGCCTTGTCGGAACGGCAGAAGCAGGTACTGCTCGACATCTATGAGTCGTTCCGCAGGGAAGAGGGGCACGACGGGGAAGCCGCCATGCCGATGACTCCACCGACGAAGGGTGAATACCGATGACCATCACCGACAAGCTGCGTGACAACAAGGCCTTCTACGCCGCCGCGGGCGCCGGCGACTTCGCCGTCGAGAAGCTGCGCGAGATGCCGGACCGGCTGAACAAGCTGCAGGAGAAGGCCGACCCGAAGGACCTCGGCGGCGCCGCCGTCGCGTACATGACCCACGCGGGGTCACGCGCCGTGGAGGTCTTCGACGAGCTCGCCGAGCGTGGCAAGAAGATCGTCAGCCGCGTCGAGCGCCAGAAGGCCACGCAGGAGCTGGAGGCGTCCGCCAGGTCCACGGTCCGGAAGGCGCGTTCGACCGCCGGCTCCGCCAAGGAGACAGCCGGCTCCGTCAAGGAGACCGCCGGCTCCGCCAAGGAGACGGCAGGCTCCGCCAAGGAGACGGCGCGGACGACCGCCAAGGCCGTCGGCGACGCGTCGAAGAAGATCGGCACCTGACGTTCTGACTCTGAGGAGCCCGGGAGGGGTGACGACCCCCCCGGCTTCCTCGCGTTCCGGACGGGGTTTCGCGGCTCACACGGGCGTCGCTTCGGCGGAGCGCATACGCTGGGGCCGATACGAGATGACGCGGCGCTCGCGCGCCGCCCGGTACAGGGAGTTGGCCGTGCTCGGTGGAGCCCAGGGTGTCGTGTTCTACCTGTTCTGGGCCGTGTCGATTGTCGCTTTCGTCGTTGAGGTGTGGGCGTTCGCCGACGCCGTACGACGTCCGGCAGCCGCCTACACGGTCGCCGGGAAGCTCACCAAGCGGCTCTGGCTGATCATTCTCGGCATCGCGCTGCTGTTCGGCCTGGCCGGCGCCGTCGCGCTGGTGTCGATCCTCCAGATGCTGCCGATCATCGCGTTCATCGCCGCCGCCGTGTATCTCGCCGACGTCCGTCCGGCGGTCAGGCAGTACGGCGGCCGCGGCGGTTCCTCCTCCGGCCCGTACGGCTCCTGGTGAGGAGAGCGTCCCGGTAAGGCGCGAGCCTCACCGGCGGCTCCGGCTCCGCACGCGGTCCTACTAAAGTCACCTGTCATGGCGATGACGCACCGGACGGAACGACTTGAGCTGACCGACCAGACGCTGCGCGCATGGGAGGCGGTGGTGCTCGACTCGAGTCCTGAGGGAATCGTCCTCGACCGCTCGGCATTTTATCCAGGCGGAGGCGGCCAGCCGCCCGATCATGGAGTGTTGCTCTGGCAGGGCGTGCAGACCCGGATCGCCGGCGTCCGCAAGGGCGACGATCTCTACCTCCTGCCCGACGAGAACGACCCGCTCCCACCTGCGGGTACCCCCGTGCGGGGGGCGATCCAGGACGACCGTCGCACCAGCCTGATGCGGACGCACTCGGGTCTGCACGTGCTGTGCGGTGTCGTGTTCCGCGACTACGGATGCCTTGTCACCGGCGGGAACATGGAGCCGGGGAGCGCGCGGATGGACTTCAACCTGCCCGAGGTGCCGCCCGGCTTCAAGGAGGCGGTGGAGGCCGCCTGCAACGCCGAGATCACCGCCGACCGGCGCATCGACGTCAGGACGCTGCCGCGCGCGGAGGCGTTCGAGATCCCCGGCATCATCCGCACGGCGACGAATCTCGTTCCCGCCGACGTGGAGGACGTCCGTATCGTCGACATTGTCGGGCTGGACACTCAGGCTGACGGCGGCACGCACGTGGCCTCCACCCAGCAGATCGGCCGGCTTCAGGTGGCAAAGGTGGAGAACAAGGGGCGCGGCTTCCGCCGCGTACGCATCAAGATCGTCGAATGAGAGAAGACCTGGTCAGGGTGGCTGACGGAGGGCGCCGCGGTTTCGGTGGACTCACGCGGTGAATTCGGCGGGCCGCCCCGCCGGTGGCGATGCGGGCGACGGCCGATCGCGCGCTAAGAGGAGACGGGACGGGTGAGGGCGGGCACGGAGCCCAGTCCGCGCTCGACGATGGCCAGCGCCCGGTCGACCGCCTTGCGCGTCGCCGCGGGGTCATATCCGTGGGCCCGGCAGTGGGTGATCACGGACTTCATGCCGCCGACGGTCGCACCAGAGATGACCACGGCGTCGATCTCGTCGATCTCCGGGCAGAGCTCCGTCAGCCGGTCCACGACCTCCTGCTCGGTGTCGTTCATCCGCTTGAGCGCACGGGCCTGGAGAGACGGGCGCTCGAAGATGAGCTGGACCTGCACCGCGCCGTACTCTCCGGCCGCGGTGGCGATCGCTTCTATGATCTCGAGCACGATCCGGCGGATGGACTCCAGCGGGGTCTCGTCGGGAGAGCGCTGGCCGAGGCTCTCACGCACCTCGGCGAGACGCTCGTCGACCTCGGCGAAGACCACGTCCTCCTTCGAGGGGAAGTAGCTGAAGAACGTACGCGGCGACACGTCGGCGGCGGCGGCGATGTCGGCGATCGTCGTCTCCTCGTAGCCCCGCTCGGCGAACAGCCGCAGGGCCGCGCTCGCGAGCGCCCTACGCGTACGCTGTTTCTTTCGCTCCCTCAGCCCCATGTGATTCATTTCACCAATATATACACTTAATGCGACTTTGCAGCCGTTGCAAAGTTTTATCTTCCGTGCTGTCCTGGCATCATGGCGCGGCTACTGGATTGGCTGGGGCGGTTCTGTGCCCGCAACCGGCGATGGGTGTTGGGCATCTGGGCGGTCGTCACGGTCGGCGCGGTGGCCCTCGGGGTGACCGCCGGCGGCACCTTCGTCCAGCAGGACCGTCTTCCCGGCACCGAGACCCAGCGGTCCGTCGATCTGCTTCACCAGAACTTCCCCGAGGTCACCGGCCCGACCGCCACCATCGTCTTCCACCCGCAGCCGGGCGTCCCACTGTCGGACTGGCGCGTCGCCGTACAGGTCGGCAAGGCGATCCAGCAGGTCGGTGAGCTGCCGCGCGTCGCCTCGGTGGAGAACCCCTACGGGCACACCGGCGGCGCGAAGGGCCCGCACGCCGTCGTCGCGGTGGCGCACCTGAAGGGCACCTTCCGCGACCTCAGCATCAACGACCTGAACGCGCTTAAGGAGGCCACCGAGCCGGCCCGGCTGGCCGGTGTCGACGTCGACTTCGGCGGTATCGCCTCGATGGTCCTCAACCAGCCGAAGGCGGGGCCGAAGGAGGGGATCGGCGTCATCCTGGCGCTCGGCGTGCTCCTCCTCGCCTTCGGGTCGTTCCTGGCGGCCGGGGTGCCGATCGTCATCTCCCTCTGCGCGATGGCGGTCGCCTACTCCCTGATCCACTTCGGCGCGTCGATCTGGCAGGTCCATCCCACCGCGCCGATGGTCGCGGCCATGCTCGGTATCGGCGCCGGCATCGACTACGCACTGTTCGTGGTCACGCGGCATCGCCGGCAGCTGTCGGCGGGCATGGAGGTCGAGGCGTCGATCGGCAAGGCCCTGGCGACCTCCGGACACGCCGTTGTGTTCGCGGGCGGCACCGTGGTGCTGGCGATCTGCGGGCTGTGGTTCTCCGGTATCACGTTCATCGGCATCATCGGGTTCGCGACGGCGCTCGCCGTCGCCTTCATGGTGATCGCCGCGCTGACCCTCCTGCCCGCGGTGCTCGGCGTCCTCGGCACCGGCATCGACCGCTACCGGCTGCCGCGCGTCCGGCCCGAGCAGTCCACCCAGCGGTGGGAGCGTTGGGGACGGCACGTGGACCGGCACGCGTGGCCGTACGCGATCGCGGCCACCATGTTCCTGCTGTTCCTCGCGATTCCGGTGCTCAGCCTGCGCTTCGGCATCATGGCCGACAGCACGCTGCCGCGCTCCAACAGCGCCCGCCGCGCCTACGACGTGACCGCGAAGGAGTTCGGCCCGGGCTGGTACAGCCCGTTCGTCGTGGCGGCGAAGGTCCCGGCCCCGGCGGACCCGGTCCAGTCCACCGAGTCCACGAAGACGGCGAAGGGCTGGATGGAGCTGCGCCGCGAGCCCGGCGGCCGGCTGGCGGTCAGTCCGGACGACCGGCCGGCGCCCAACCCCGAGGCGCGGAGACTCGGCGAAGAGCTTCAGCGGCGGTTCCGCGGGGTTCCCGGCGTCGCCGCGGCCGAGGCCCCGGTCATCAACGGCGACACCGCGATCCTGACGGTCGTGCCGGCCACGCCGCCGCAGGCCGTGGCAACCGCCGACCTGGTGCAGCATCTGCGGCGGTCGGTGATCCCGCCGGTCGTGGCGGCGTACCCGGGAGCGCACGCCTATCTCGGCGGCGAGTCGCCCGCCATCATCGACATGGCCACCATCGTGCGCGCGCGCATGATCTACGTCGTCTGTGCGGTCGTCGGGGTCGCACTGGTCCTGCTGGTCATCGCGTTCCGGTCGGTCCTCGTGCCGCTCAAGGCCGCGCTGATGAACATGCTGTCGATCGGCGCCTCGTACGGCGTGGTGGTGGCGGTGTTCCAGTGGGGCTGGGGCATCCGCCTGGTCGGCCTCGACCAGCCGGCGCCGATCGTGTCGTTCGTGCCGCTCTTCATGTTCGCGCTGCTGTTCGGGCTGTCCATGGACTACGAGGTGTTCCTGCTGTCCCGGATCCGTGAGGAGTACCTCCGCACGAACGACCCGCACGAGAGCGTGGTCTCCGGGATCGGCTCGACCGCCCGGCTCATCACGTCGGCCGCACTGATCATGATCTGCGTTTTCCTGAGCTTCCTCGCGCAGCCGGACACGACGGTCAAGATGATGGGCATCGGCCTCGCGTCGGCCGTGGCCGTGGACGCGACGGTCGTACGCCTGATGCTCGTGCCCGCGCTGATGAGCCTGCTCGGCCACGCCAACTGGTGGTTTCCCGGCCGCGGGCGCAGGACGTCCGGGCGTACCGTGGCAGAGAGGGACCGCACCCTCGAACCGGTCTGAGGATCAGGCGGGGATGGCGTAGAGGATGAGGGGGAGCACGGCCACGGCGGTGGCGCCGGCGAGCATCGCGCCGCGCATCGGCCGGGGCAGTGGCGCGGGCGCCAGCAGCCGCCGGACCCGGACGAGGATGGGGCTGGTCTCGTCGGCTCCGACGACGCCAAGAGTGCCGGCCGGAGTCGGCGCGGCGCCGGCGGCGGCGAAGCGCAGCAGCGCGGTGGCGAGCTCCTTCGCCGGGCGGTGCCGGCGTGCGCGGTCGTCGGCCGCCATCTCGATCAGCAGCTCGACCGCGTCGAGAGTGCGGGAGACGATGCGCGCCTGCGGGAAGATCCGGCGTAGCGAGGTGAAGGGCAGCAGCACGAGGTCGTGACGCTCCCGCGCGTGTGCGCGCTCGTGCGCGAGCACCGCGGCCAGCTCGTACGGGCCGAGCAGCTCGAGCGTGCCGGCGCTGACCACGACCTGGGAGCGTACGCCGGGAACGCAGTAGGCCGCCGCGACCGGATGGTCGAGGACGAGGGTGCCGGGCACCTCGGGGTCGCCGTGCGCGACCAGGGCGAGCAGCGCACGATGCCGCCGCCGCGCGCGGACGACCGTGCCGATGGCGACCATCAGCATCCCGACGAGCAGGAGGGCGAGCGTCAGCCCGGCCGCGACGGCGACGAGCTGGAACGAGGACAGGACCGAGGGGGCGGCGAAGAACCGGGCCACGCCGACGACGACGCCCTGGCCGTACGGCGCCAGACCGAAGCTGAGCAGGGTGCCGATGGAGGCGAGACCCCAGGCGAGGCCGAGGGCCTGCCAGAGTGCGATCGCGGTGCGGGGCGTGCGCCAGGTCCACCGGGCGCGGGTCAGCAGGTGCGCCCCCAGTGCGCTGCCGGCCGCCATCAGGGCGAGCAGGGCCGTTCCGGTCATCCCGGTGAAGTCCCTTCCACCTCGTCGAGAACGCGGCGGAGCAGGTCCACCTCGTCGCCGGACACCGAGCGCGCGAAGTGCGTCAAGGCGGCGTCGCGGTCACCTGTCATGCTAAGCGCGCCCAGCATGAGCTCGGCCACGTACGCTTCCTTGGTCGCGATCGGACGGTAGCGCCAAGCACGCCCTTCGCGCTCCCGGACGAGGAAACCTTTTTTGGCGAGCCGGTCCAGCACCGTCATCACCGTGGTGTGCGCGAGGTCGCGTTCGTCGGCGAGCGCGCGGCCGACCTCACGTGCGGTGCCACCGTGCTGCCGGTGCCACAGGACCTCCATGACCGTGCGTTCAAGCTCTCCAAGACCCTTCACGGGTTCATCCTATCCGCTGTAGTACTACAAGCCGTAGTACTACAGTGTGTAGATATGAGCCTTGCCTCTTCCGCGACGGACTTCCTCGCGGCGCGCACCCAGATGGCGCTGACTCTGGGCTTCCACATCGTGCTGGCCGCCATCGGCATCGGCCTGCCGGCGCTGACCCTGCTCGCCGAGTGGCGCGGCCACCGAACCGGCGACCCGGTGTACCGGGAGCTCGCTCGCCGGTGGGCCAGGGCGACCGGCGTGCTGTTCGCCGTCGGCGCGGTCTCCGGCACCGTCCTGTCGTTCGAGATGGGCACCCTGTGGCCGCACTTCATGGCCAAGTTCGGCCAGGTGTTCGGCGCGGCCTTCGCCATGGAGGGCATCGCCTTCTTCATCGAGGCGATCTTCATCGGCATCTACCTGTACGGCTGGGACCGGCTGTCGCCCCGCGCCCACCTGCTCAGCGGCCTGCCGATCGTCGTGGGCGGCATCGCGTCCGCGTTCTTCGTCGTCACCGTGAACTCCTGGATGAACCAGCCGCGCGGCTTCCGGCTCGACGTCCACGGCAACGTCACCGACGTACGGCCGCTGGCGGCGATGTTCAACCCGGCGACACCGCCGGAGGCCGTCCACCTCATCCTCGCGTCGTTCATGGTCTGCGGGTTCAGCGTCGCCTCGGTGTACGCCGTCGGGATGCTGCGGGGCAGGCGCGACGCGTACCACCGGCGGGCGTTCGCCATCCCGTTCACGTTCGCCGCGGTGACCGCGCCGATCCAGGTGATCGTCGGCGACTGGGCGACCCGGTTCGTCGCCGCCAGGCAGCCGGTGAAGTTCGCCGCGATGGAGGGGATCGAGCACACGCGGAACGGCGTGCCGTTCAAGGCCGGCTTCCTGGAGATCCCGAACATGCTCTCGGTGATGCTGAAATTCGACCCGCACGCGCGGCTGCGCGGCCTGGACTCCTGGCCACGGGAGCAGGAGCCCCCGAAGAACGTCCCGCACTACGCCTTCGACCTGATGGCCGGCATCGGAACGGCGTTGGTACTGCTCGGTGTGTGGGCCCTGCTCGCCTGGTGGCGCCGGCGCGACCTGCCGCGCTCGGCCTGGTTCCTGCGGGCGGCGAGCCTGGCCGGTGTCGGCGCGGCCATCGCCATGGAGGCCGGCTGGACCACCACCGAGGTGGGACGGCAGCCCTGGATCGTGTACGGCGTCATGCGCACCGGCGACGCGGTGAACCCGGGCTCCGGGCTGACCGCCGGGCTGTACGCGGTCGTCGCGGTGTACGCGGTGCTGGCGGCCGTCACCGTCACGGTGCTCCGGCGCATCGCCCGTGCCCCGGAGGCGGGCGCCGCTACCTCCGGTCCGGACGTCCCCTCCGACGCCGCCTGGCCCGAAGGCGGCACCGGCGCCCCCGAAGGCGGTGGCCCCGAAGGCGGCGTGCCTGAACGCGGCGACGGCGCCGGTGCGTCCGGATCCGGGGCCGAGCGCGGGGAGGTGCTCCGATGACCGGCGTCGCGGTCGCGCTCCTCCTCGCCGGGCTGACGGCCTACCTGCTGTTCGGCGGCGCCGACTTCGGCGCGGGGATCTGGCACCTGTTCATCCGCGATCGCAGGCTCATCGAGCACGCGATGGGCCCGGTCTGGGAGGCCAACCACGTCTGGCTGATCTTCGTGATGGTGCTGGCGTGGACCGTGTTCCCGCCGGTGTTCGCCGGGATCGCGTCGGCGTACTGGGTGCCGCTGTCGATCGCCGCGCTCGGCATCGTCGCGCGCGGCTCGGCTCTGGCGTTCCGCAAGGTCGTGCCGGACCGGTACGCGGGCACCTTCGCGATCGCTTCGCTGATCACGCCGTTCTGCCTGGGCGCGGTCGCGGGCGGCGTCGCGCTCGGGCGGCGCGGCTGGCTCAGCCCCCCGGCGATCTACGCCGGCGTGCTCACCACGGGCCTGTGCGTCTACCTCGCCGCCGTGTACCTCACCTGGGACGCGCACCGGGAGGGCGACGCGGAGCGGTTCCGTACCCTCGCGATGCGCACCGGGTACGCCGTGGGCGCGCTGGCCCTGATCGGCGCGGTCACCTTCGGGCGTACCGGCGGCGCGCCGCACTCGCCGCTCATCGCCCTGTCGGCGATCGCGGGGGTCGCGTCGCTCGTCCTGCTGTGGCGGCGGTCCTACCTGGCCGTACGGGTGACCGCGGCGCTCGCGGCGGCGACGGTCCTGTGGGGCGCCGCCGCCGGAGCCCACCTCGGCCTCGGCGCCGCGTCCGCGCCGGACGCGGTGCTCACGGTGGTGCTGATCGCCCTCGCGGTCGGCGGAGTGGTGCTGGTCCCGTCGCTGATCTGGCTGTACGTCCTCTTCCAGCGCGACGACAAGGAGCGAGCGGCCTTCCGTGGGTCCCAGGCCTGATCACGAGTTGTCCACAGGCTGTGCATCCCTCTTCCTCGTGTCGGGAGCGGCCCCGCAGGCTTGGGCGATGGCGGATGACAGGGCGCTGCTCGGAAGTCTGGTCGATGCGCAGGCGGGCGTGGTCGGCCGCCAGGCGCTGGGCCTCGGCCTGACCCGGCACGCGATCGAGGCACGCCGCCGCCTGAAGGAAGACTTGTACCGGTGATGGCCGGTACAAGTCTCCGTGATCCGCTTCGCGGCAACGCGCGGCCCTTGGGATCACCCCCCATGGGTTTCCGTTGGTCATCGCAGGGGCGTCAGCCGGCTTGCCGCGGGTCGGTGACGGCGGCGACCTCGACGCAGTTGCCGCCGGTGTCGTTGCTGCGGCTCGCCTTGCGCCAGTCGGGGCTGCTCACGGTTTCCATAGCTCCTCCGCTGTTCTGACGATCAGGTCCCTCGACATGTCCGTGGGCAGGGATTCGGACCTGATGGACTCCCAGGACGCCACCACGGTAGCCAGATCTTCCGGCCGGGCGGTGACGATTCCTCCAACCGCATTGTCGACATGTACGACGTCCGTGCCGTCTCCGAGAGTAGCTAGGACGAACGGGCCACGAACGCCGCGGTGGAATCGGCTCGGGACGATCTGGATGCTGATGTTCTCCGACGCGCCGAGGTCGGCCAGATGATGCAGCTGCTCGTACATCACCATGGCGCCCCCGACATCACGTCGTAGTGCGGCCTCGTCGAGCACGCAATGAAGGGCGGGTGGGGGTGGGCTCTCACGTGTGAGGATGCTCTGCCGCACCAAGCGAGCTTCGACGGCCGTATCGTCTGTGCCCAGGACGGCGCGGGCGTAGTCGGGAGTCTGCAACAGGCCATAGATCAGGTCGATCTCGAAGGCGCGAAGCAGGATGGCCTTGTCTTCGACCGGGAGCCAGTCGACGAACCATGCGGGGTAGGCGGGGGCGCCCTTGCGCCAGTCGAGGGTTCGGAGGAGGCCGCCGCCGGTCTCCAGGGCCTTGTCGGCGGCCTCGGCGAACTCGGGAGTGGCCGGGACCTGGCCCGTCTCGATGCCGCTGATGAGCGACTCCGAGCAGTAGATCAGGTCGGAGAGTTGCGCCTGGGT
>JAOPYL010000057.1 GCA_025964625.1 Actinoallomurus sp.
GCTGAGGCTCGCCCTGGCGGGGAGGCGGGGGGCGGTGCACGGGATCGTCTTGGGGGTTCGACATCTCGGTCTCCTCGGCTTCCACTGTCAAAGGCTATTGCGAGGACGGGTTCTCTTCACGTGACTGTGCCGTCTTCATTCCCTACCGAGACAGCAGGACGCCCCGGAGGCCGGAGCCTCCGGGGCGTGTGAAGCGATGTCAGGCCTTGGTGGTGTCCTTGTCGCGCTTCACTATGCCGATCTTGGAGCCGAGCCAGACCAGCGGGTCGTAGCGGCGGCCGACGACGCGCTCCTTCATCGGGATCAGCGCGTTGTCAGTGATCTTGATGTGCTCGGGGCAGACCTCGGTGCAGCACTTGGTGATGTTGCAGTAGCCGAGGCCGAACTCCTCCTGGGCGATCTCCCGGCGGTCGGCGACGTCGGCCGGGTGCATCTCCAGCTCGGCCACCCGCATGAGGAAGCGCGGGCCGGCGAAGTGCTCCTTGTTCTCCTCGTGGTCGCGGATGACGTGGCAGGTGTTGTTGCACAGGAAGCATTCAATGCACTTCCGGAACTCCTGCGAGCGCTCGACGTCGACCTGCTGCATCCGGAACTCGCCGGGCTTGACGTCGCCGCCGTCGAAGGACGGGACCTCGCGGGCCTTCTCGTAGTTGTAGGACACGTCGGTGACGAGGTCGCGGATCACCGGGAACGTGCGCATCGGCGTGACGGTGACCGTCTCGTCCTCGGTGAACGTCGACATCCGCGTCATGCACATCAGGCGCGGGCGGCCGTTGACCTCCGCCGAACACGAACCGCACTTGCCGGCCTTGCAGTTCCACCGGACGGCCAGGTCGGGGGCCTCGGTGGCCTGCAGGCGGTGGATGGCGTCGAGGACGACTTCGCCCTCGTTGACCTCGACCGTGTAGTCCTTGAGCTCGCCTTCGCCGCCGTCGCCGCGCCAGACCCGGAACTTCGCCTTGTAGCCCATGTCAGTTCTCCTCAGAGGGGAGCTCGCCCTCGGTCAGGTACTTCTTCAGCTCGTCGAGTTCGAAGAGGGAGATGAGGTCCTCGCGCATGGGGTCCATCTCCTGCCGCTTGAGCTCGACGGACCCGTCGGAGAGCCGGCACACGAGGTTCACCTTGCGCCAGTCGGCCGACATCTCCGGGTAGTCGTCGCGGGTGTGACCGCCGCGGCTCTCCTGGCGTTCGAGGGCCGCCTTCGCGACGCACTCGGAGACGATGATCATGTTGCGCAGGTCGAGGGCCAGGTGCCAGCCGGGGTGGTAGCCGCGGCCGCCGGTGACGGAGACGTTCTCGACACGCTCGCGCAGCTTGCCGATCGCCTCGATCGCCTGCTCCAGCTCCTCCTCGCGGCGGATGATGCCGACGAGGTCGTTCATGGTCTGCTGCAGCTCCTGGTGGACCGCGTACGGGTTCTCGCCGCCCTCGCGGTCGTACGGTGCCAGCGCCTCGGCCATCGCGGCCTCGACCTCGGAGTCGGGCACCGAGACGGAGACCTCGGAGGCGTACTCGGAGGCGCCCAGTCCGGCCCGGCGGCCGAAGACCAGCAGGTCGGACAGGGAGTTGCCGCCGAGGCGGTTGGAGCCGTGCATGCCGCCGGACACCTCGCCGACCGCGAACAGGCCGGGTGTGAGCGCCGCTGCGGTGTCCGGGTCGACCTCCACGCCGCCCATGACGTAGTGGCAGGTCGGGCCGACCTCCATCGGCTCGGCGGTGATGTCGACGTCGGCCAGCTCCTTGAACTGGTGGTGCATCGACGGCAGCCGCTTGGTGATCTCCTCGGGCTTGAGCCGGGAGGCGATGTCGAGGAACACGCCGCCGTGCGGTGAGCCGCGGCCGGCCTTGACCTCGGAGTTGATCGCGCGGGCTACCTCGTCACGCGGCAGCAGCTCGGGTGGGCGCCGGTTGTTGTCCGCGTCCTCGTACCAGCGGTCGCCCTCCTCCTCGGTCGTGGCGTACTGGTCCTTGAACACGTCCGGGACGTAGTCGAACATGAAGCGCTTGCCGTCGGAGTTCTTCAGCACGCCGCCGTCGCCGCGTACGGACTCGGTGACGAGGATGCCCTTGACCGACGGAGGCCAGACCATGCCGGTCGGGTGGAACTGCACGAACTCCATGTTGATGAGCGTCGCCCCGGCGAGCAGCGCCAGCGCGTGCCCGTCGCCGGTGTACTCCCAGGAGTTCGAGGTGACCTTGAACGACTTGCCGATGCCGCCGGTGGCGAGCACGACCGCGGGCGTCTCGATGACCACGAACCTGCCGGTCTCGCGGATGTAGGCGAACACGCCGCAGATCTTGCCCTCGGCGTCCTTGAGGAGCCGGGTGACCGTCGTCTCGGCGAAGACCCGGAGCCGGGCGTCGTAGTCGCCGAGCTCCTTGTGGTCCTCCTGCTGGAGGGCGACGATCTTCTGCTGGCAGGTGCGGATCAGCTCGAGGCCGGTACGGTCGCCGACGTGCGCGAGGCGGGGGTACTGGTGACCGCCGAAGTTGCGCTGACTGATCTTGCCTTCCTTGGTGCGGTCGAAGATCGCACCCCAGGCCTCCAGCTCCCAGATGCGCTCCGGCGCCTCCTTGGCGTGCAACTCGGCCATCCGCCAGTTGTTGAGGAACTTGCCGCCGCGCATGGTGTCGCGGAAGTGGACCTGCCAGTTGTCGTTGGCGTTGACGTTGCCCATGGCCGCGGCGGCGCCGCCCTCGGCCATGACCGTGTGCGCCTTGCCGAACAGCGACTTGGAGATGATCGCGGTCTTCTTGCCCTGCAGACGCGCCTCGATGGCGGCGCGCAGCCCGGCGCCGCCGGCGCCGATGACGACGACGTCGTACTGCAGCCTTTCGATGTCAGTCACTTGTGGTGGTCCTTAGTTGAAGATCCGCAGGTCGGAGAAGGTGCCGTGCGCGACGAGCGCGACATACGCGTCCGTCAGCGCGAGCGTGCCGAGCGTGATCAGCGCGAACTGCCCGTGCCGGGCGTTGAGCTTGCTGATCTGCGTCCAGAGCCAGTAGCGGACGGGGTGCTTGGAGAAGCTCTTCAGCCGTCCGCCCATGACGTGCCGGCACGAGTGGCAGGAAAGGGTGTAGCCCCACAGCAGGATCACGTTGACCCAGATGATGACGGTGCCGAGCCCGATGCCGAACCCGCCGTCCTTGCCGTGGAAGGCGTTGATCGCGTCCCAGGTGTTGACGAGGGAGATCAGGAACGCGATCACCCAGAAGTATCGGTGGGAGTTCTGCACGATCAGCGGGAGGCGGGTCTCACCGGAGTAGCCCCCCGGCGTCTTCCGCACCGGGCTCTTGTCCGGGACCGCGCACGCGGACGGCGACAGCCAGAACGCCCGGTAGTACGCCTTTCGGTAGTAATAGCAGGTCAGCCGGAAGCCCAGCAGGAACGGCAACGAGATCAGCGCGTACGGGATGAAGAACGGCAGGTGCGCGGGTATGAATCTGCCGAAGTCCGCGGCGCCCGGCGGACATGCCTTGCTGACGCACGGGGAGTAGAACGGCGTCAGGTAGTGGTATCTCTCCACCCAGAAACTGCTGCCCATCATCGAGCGCACGGTCGCGTACACCACCCAGGCCGCGAACACGACGAACGTCACGAGTGGACTGAGCCAGTAGCGGTCCTTGCGTAGGGTGCGCGCCGGGATCTGGGCTCGATCCTTGGCCGGCGCGTCCACCGTTGTCTGCGTCATGCGGGGTCTCCATCGAAGGCACACCACCTGGGAGGGCTGCCTGTACTCCAGCCTCTCCTCTGTGCAGGGGCGGTCATACGTTATTAGGGAGTTGTCACGAGGAAGATACTGAGGCGCGGTCACCGAATGTGAAACTGCCCACTTACCCGCCAGTAGGTACAGTTGTTTTGCGAAGTATTCGACTGGAATTGCCTTACGTGAATAATATTACCTAATCTGGCCTTATGGGGCTAGTGTCCGGATGTGTTCGGTGGTCGTCGATTCCGCGGCACCCGTCCACGCGGGGACGCCGGACGGGAGGCAGGCTCCCCACTACGATGCGGACGACGGTTGTGGCGGCTGTGACGGGAGTGGCGATGCGGGGCCGGAGTCACTTCGGACCGGGAGCGTACGTCGTGCGCTACGCGTGGTGGAGCCCGACCGTCCCCGCCGTCGTGGGCGCGGCCCTCATCGCCGGGTTCGTCATCGCGGAGACCGCGCGCCCGGCACGGCGGCGGTGGCTTCCGGACCATAACCCGGGTGCCTGGGACTGGGTGACCTATGGGGCGAGCTGGGTGATGCCGCTCGCCGGACTCGGGCTGCTCGCGCTCGCCGTCGTCTATCTGCGCCGCGTGGTGCGCGGCACGGTGGCCTTCGCCGTCGCGCGGAACGGCGTGTACTGGTGCCCGTCGGGGAACCGCGCGAAGGGGCGGTGGTTCTCCTGGGACGAGGTCGCGGCGATCGAGTTCCACGCGGCCGAGGGAGGCTCGTCAGGCCACGGCGCGGTCGCGCTGTGCGGGCACGAGCCGGAGGACGAGGGTCTTTCGCGTCTCGTCTCCACGCGGCTCGGCGGCTGGCGGATCGGCCACCGCCGGTTGAGCAGGGCGCTCCAGCGTTTCGCCCCCGACGTACGGATCATGTCCTGACGGCGCACCCGGCCATCACTCCGGACTCGCCCGTTGTTCGCTCGATCCGGTCACTCGATCCGTTCCACGCCGGGCGGTAGACCACCGCTGGCCTCCGCGTCGGCGAGGAAGCCGAGCAGGGTCTCATGGAACGCCTGCGCGGCGTGCGTGGGATGGACGTCCTTGCGGTGGGCCAGCGCGATCGTGCGCTGCAGACCGGGCGGGGCCAGGGGAGTGCCCACCAGCCCGGGCCGGCCGGCCAGGACCATCGACGGCACGACCGCGAGCCCGAGACCGGCCTCGACGAAGCGCAGGACCGCGTCCATCTCCCCGCCCTCCACGGCGAAGCGCGGCTCGAAGCCCGCCTGCCGGCAGGCCGCCTGCGTCGCCTCCCGCAGGTCGTACCCGCGGCGGAACATCACCAGCGGCTGGTGGCGCAGGTCCTGGATCCGCACGTACGGGCGTTTCGGCGCGTCCGAATGCGGTGAGACGACGACCAGGTCCTCCCGGAGGATGGGGGCGGTCTCCAGCGCCGGGTCCGTGCTCTGCAACGGCAGGATGATCAGGGCCAGGTCGATGTGGCCGCGGGCCAGGTCGCGTACGAGGTCGCGCGAGCCGCCCTCCTCCACCCGCAGCTCGATCCCCGGATAGCGCGCGCGGAAGCGCGCCAGCGCGTCGGCGAGCAGGCCCGCGAAGAGGGACGGCGTGGCGCCGAGGCGTACCCGGCCGCGGCGCAGGCCGGTGAGGTCCTGCACCTCGCGCCGGGCGGTCTCGACGTCGGCGAGGATGCGCCGGGCGAGGGGGAGTAGCGCCTCACCGGCGGGGGTCAGCGTGATGTTGCCCCGAGCGCGGCTGAAAAGTGGCGCGCCGAGCTCCGACTCCAGGGTCCTGATCTGCTTCGACAGGGAGGGCTGCGCCACCCGCAGAGTCTCGGCGGCTCGTGTGAAGTGCCTCACCTCGGCGACCGCGACGAAGTACGCCAGTTGCTGTAGCTGCACGGTTCATAGCCTATGGCTATTGAAACAAGCGGATTCATGTCTTGGACGTACCAGAAAATCGGACATATGTTCCGCAATGTGTCATCCGTGTCTCGATCCACCCCCGTGGCTGCGCCCCGCCGTCCGCAGGCGCCGTCGACCGCCGCGCTCCCCCGGAGGCTCTACCGCTCCTCCGTCGGCAAGAAGGCCGTCATGGCGGTAACCGGCGGAATCCTCGTCCTGTTCCTCGTCGGCCACATGCTCGGCAACCTCAAGGTCTTCTTGGGGCGGGCCGACTTCGACCACTACGCCCACTGGCTGCGAACCATCGGCGAGCCCGCCCTCCCGCACCGGGTCTTCCTGACGATCATGGAAGCCGTGCTGACCGTCGCCGTCATCCTGCACATGTGGTCCGCGGTCTCCCTCGCGCGGCGGGCGCGCCAGGCGCGGCCGGTGCGGTACGCGGTCAGGCCAAAGGCGCAGGAGCACCGCTACGCCACGCACGTCATGCGGTACGGCGGGATCATCATCCTGCTGTTCGTGATCTGGCACCTGCTGGACCTGACGTTCGGCGTGGTGAACCCCAAGAGCGGTGGCGCCGAGCCGTACGACAAGGTCGTCGCGGACTTCGACCCGTCCCGCTGGTACATCACGGTCTTCTACGTCATCGCCGTGGTCATGGTCGGGCTCCATCTCAAGCACGGGCTGTGGAGCGCGTTCCAGACGCTCGGCTGGGGCAGGCAGCGCCGCTACCGCGGGCTGCATCTGTTCGCCGACGTGGTGGCCGCACTGCTGGTGATCGGCTTCGTGGCCGTTCCCGTCATGGTGACGATCGGAGTGGTGAAGTGAGTCTGTTCTCCGAGGGCGAGCCGATCCGGGACACCAGGGCGCCGGACGGCTCGATCAAGGGACGCTGGGACCAGCGGCGCTTCGGCGGCAAGCTGGTCAACCCGGCCAACCGCCGGAAGCTGTCGGTCATCGTGGTCGGCACCGGCCTGGCCGGCGGCGCGGCCGCCGCGACCCTGGGCGAGCTCGGGTACCACGTCAAGTCGTTCTGCTACCAGGACAGCCCGCGCCGCGCGCACAGCATCGCCGCGCAGGGCGGGATCAACGCCGCCAAGAACTACCGCAACGACGGCGACAGCATCCAGCGCCTCTTCTACGACACGGTCAAGGGCGGCGACTACCGGTCCCGCGAGTCGAACGTCTACCGGCTCGCCCAGGTGAGCGTCGAGATCATCGACCAGTGCGTGGCGCAGGGCGTGCCGTTCGCCCGCGAGTACGGCGGCCTGCTCGACACCCGCTCCTTCGGCGGCGTGCAGGTCTCCCGCACGTTCTACGCGCGCGGCCAGACGGGCCAGCAGCTGCTGCTCGGCGCGTACCAGGCCCTCGAGCGTCAGGTCGCGGCCGGCACCGTCGAGATGTTCACCCGGCACGAGATGCTGGAGCTGATCATCGTGGACGGGGTGGCCCGCGGCATCATCGCCCGTGACATGGTCACCGGCGAGATCGAGACCCACACGGCCGACGCGGTCGTGCTGGCCTCCGGCGGATACGGCAACGTCTTCTTCCTGTCGACCAACGCCAAGGGCTGCAACGTCACCGCCACCTGGCGGGCGCACCGCAAGGGCGCGCTGTTCGCCAATCCCTGCTACACGCAGATCCACCCGACGTGCATCCCGCAGAGCGGCGAGCACCAGTCCAAGCTCACCCTGATGTCAGAGTCGCTGCGCAACGACGGCCGAGTGTGGGTGCCGGTCGAGAAGGGCGACACTCGCAAGCCCGCGGACATCCCCGAGGACGAGCGCGACTACTACCTGGAGCGCATCTACCCGTCGTTCGGCAACCTCGTGCCGCGTGACATCGCCTCCCGCGCCGCCAAGAACGTCTGCGACGAGGGCCGTGGCGTCGGTCCGGGCGGGCTCGGCGTCTACCTGGACTTCCAGGACGCGATCGCGCGGCTCGGCCGCGACGCCGTCGCGGGCAAGTACGGCAACCTCTTCGAGATGTACGAGCGCATCACCGGCGATGACCCGTTCGAGGTGCCGATGCGCATCTACCCGGCGGTGCACTACACGATGGGCGGGCTCTGGGTCGACTACGACCTGCAGTCGACCATCCCCGGCCTGTTCGTGATCGGCGAGGCCAACTTCTCCGACCACGGCGCAAACCGGCTCGGCGCGTCCGCGCTCATGCAGGGTCTCGCCGACGGCTACTTCGTGCTGCCGAACACGATCAGCGACTACCTCGCCAAGGGCCCGTACGAGAAGATCGACGACGACCACGAGGCCGTCGTCGAGGCGCGCGCGTCCGTCACGGACCGCATCGAGAAGCTGCTGTCGATCGACGGCGACCGTACCCCCGACTCCTTCCACCGCGAACTCGGCGCGGTGATGTGGGAGTACTGCGGCATGGAGCGCACCGAGGAGGGCCTGCGCAAGGCCATCGACCGGATCCGGGAGCTGCGCGCCGAGTTCTGGAGCAGCGTCAAGGTGCCCGGCGAGAACGAGGAGCTCAACCAGAACCTCGAGAAGGCCGGTCGCATCGCCGACTTCCTGGAGCTGGCCGAGCTGATGTGCATCGACGCCCTGCACCGCGAGGAGTCCTGCGGCGGCCACTTCCGCGCCGAGTCGCAGACCCCCGACGGAGAGGCGCTGCGCGACGACGAGAACTTCGCCTACGCCGCGGCCTGGGAGTACACGGGCGAGGCCCCGGTGCTCCACAAGGAGAACCTCGAATACGAGTACGTCAAGATGACCCAGAGGTCGTACAAGTGAAACTCACGCTGAAGATCTGGCGGCAGAGGAACGCCGCCGACAAGGGGCGCATGGCCTCGTACGAGCTCGACGACGTCTCGCCGGACATGTCGTTCCTGGAGATGCTCGACGTCCTCAACGAGCGGCTGATCATCGAGGGCGACGACCCGGTCGCCTTCGACCACGACTGCCGCGAGGGCATCTGCGGGATGTGCTCACTCGTCATCGACGGCACGGCGCACGGCCCGCAGAGGGCCACCACCACGTGCCAGCTGCACATGCGGCACTTCAAGGACGGCGACGTCATCACGATCGAGCCGTGGCGAGCGAGTGCGTTCCCGGTCATCAAGGACCTCGTCGTGGACCGTTCCGCCTTCGACCGCATCATCCAGGCGGGCGGCTACGTCAGTGCCCCGACCGGGTCGGCGCCCGAGGCGGCGTCCATCCCCATTCCGCAGGCCGACGCGCACGACGCCTTCGACGCCGCCACCTGTATCGGCTGCGGCGCGTGCGTGGCAGCCTGCCCGAACGCCTCGGCGATGCTCTTCACCGCCGCGAAGATCACACACCTTGGTCTGATGCCGCAGGGCCAGCCCGAGCGGTACGGCCGGGTCACCGCGATGGTCGACCAGATGGACGCCGAGGGCTTCGGCGGCTGCACGAACACCGGCGAGTGCACCTCCGTCTGCCCGAAGGGCATCCCGCTGGAGACCATCTCCCGCCTCAACGCCGACCTGCTGAAGGCGACCGCCAAGGGCTGACGCCCCGCGAACTTCACGGCCCGGGAAGACGGAACGTCCCCCCGTCTTCCCGGGCCGTGATCCTTGGCGGGCCCTGGCGGAAGGGCGTCAGTGCCCGCTCGCCGGTGGTCCTTCGCGGGGTGTCTCGGCGGTGGAGGGCGGGCCGGATTGCTGGTAGGAATGTTTCGATCTCGACACGGTTTCGGCAAACAACTTCCGTCACTGGCCGGAGTTGGCCAAAGTAGGCCCCACCTGTGTGGCTTATGGAGGCTCGATGAAGGTCAGGGGCATGCTTGCCGGCGTGGTCGCGATCGCGATGGCGGCGTCGGCCTGCGGCGGTGGTGGATCCAGCAGCAAGTCGAAGATCTTCACGTTCGCGAACATCGAGCCGGAACATCTCATACCGGGCAACACGAATGACGCCTACGGTCTCAACGTGGAGGACGCGCTGTTCGACACGTTGATGAGGCTCGACGCGAACGGCAAGCCGGTTCCGGAGGAGGCCGCCTCGGTCGCCACGACCGACCAGAAGGTCTGGACGATCAAGATCAAGCCGGGCCTCACCTTCCACAACGGCGAGCCGGTGACGGCGCAGAGCTACGCCGACGCCTGGAACGCGACCGCCGACGCGACGAACGCCTGGGGCAACAACTACTACCTGAGCACCATCGACGGGTACACGGACCTCAACCCCGACAAGGGCAAGCCCAAGACCCACACTCTCAAGGGCCTCAAGGTCGTCGACCCGCAGACCCTGCAGGTGACGCTCTCGCAGCCGTTCAGCCAGTTTCCCTACGTGCTGTCGTTCCTCGGCACCGCGCCGTTGCCCAAGGCCGCCTTCACCGACCTCAAGGCGTACGAGCAGAAGCCGATCGGCAACGGGCCGTTCATGATGGACGGCTCCTGGGAGCACAACCGGCAGATCAAGCTGAAGAAGTTCCCCGGCTACAAGGGCCCACGCCCCGCCAAGTCCGACGGGGTGATCTTCAAGACGTACGCCAGCCTCGACGCCGCCTACACCGACCTGCTGGCCGGCAACGTCGACATCGACACGCAGATCCCGGCCGCCAAGGTGCCCGAGGCCAAGCGCCTGCTCGGCAAGCGCTACCTGAGCGTGCCCAGCGGCACCATGGACTTCCTGGAGTTCCCGCTGTACGACAGCAGGTTCGACAACCCGGACCTGCGCAAGGCGATCTCGATGGCGATCGACCGGCAGGCCATCGTGAACGCGGTCTACAACGGCGTGTTCAAGCCGACCGGCTCGCTGCTCGCGCCGATCGTGCCCGGCTACCGCGCCACCGCCTGCGGCGTGGCCTGCACCTACAACCCGCAGCAGGCCAAGCAGCTGTTCACCAAGGCCGGCGGCTTCAAGGGCACGTTGCACCTGATGTTCTCCAACGCCGACCCGACGTACGAGCAGTGGATGACCGACGTCGCCAACCAGCTCAAGCAGAACCTCGGCATCGCGAACATCACCTTCGACAAGGTCCAGGCGTCGGACTACATCACCAAGCTGACCGACCACAAGGCCACCGGGCCCTACCGCAGCAACTGGACGATGGACTATCCCAGCCCCGAGGACTACCTCACGCCGCGGTGCAGCAAGCCCAGCCGCAGCGGCTACGACGGCACGGCGTGCGAGGCCCTCATCATGAAGGGCAACGCGGCCAAGACCCCGGAGGAGGGCCAGCAGTACTACCAGCAGGCCGAGGACCTCGTGCTGAAGGACATGCCGATCACCCCGCTGTGGAACTGGCAGGAACAGGCCGGGTACTCCAGCCACATCGGCAACGTGCACGCCGACCCGTACGTGAACCCCCTTGTCCACCTTGACCAGGTGACGGTCAAGTAGCGTGTGGCGTTACGTCGTACGGCGCCTGCTGCAGATGGTGCCGGTCCTCATTGGGACCACCCTGCTGATCTACCTGGCGGTGTTCGCGCTGCCCGGTGACCCGATCCGGGTCCTGGGCGGCGACAAGCCCATGCCGCCCGCCGTCTACAACGCGCTGCGCCACCACTACCACCTGGACGAGCCGCTGATCGTGCAGTACGGGAAGTACCTGTGGGGCCTGGTGCACGGGGACTTCGGTCAGACGCTGAGCGGCCAGGCCGTCTCCGACGTGCTGAAGACGGACTGGTCGGTCACGGCCCGGCTCGCCCTCACCGCGTGGATCTTCGAGATGGTCGTCGGCATCGCGCTCGGCGTCTGGGCCGGACGCCGCAAGGGCGGCGTGGCCGACACCGTCGTGCTGAGCGGCACGACGATGGTCATCGCCATCCCCACCTTCGTCCTCGCCTACTCGGCGCAGTTGCTGTTCGGCCTGAAGCTCGGCTGGTTCCCCACCGCCGGAACCGACGACGGCTGGCCGTACAGCTATCTGCTGCCCGGCATCGTGCTCGGTTCGGCGAACCTCGCGTACGTCGCGCGGCTGACCCGGACCAGCCTCGTCGAGAACTTCCGCTCGGACTACGTGCGCACCGCGGTCGCCAAGGGCCTGAGCCGCCGCCGCGTGCTGGTCCGGCACACACTGCGCAACTCGCTCATCCCGGTGGTCACCTTTCTCGGCATCGACCTCGGCTCCCTGATGGCGGGCACGATCGTCATCGAGGGCATCTTCAACCTGCCCGGCATCGGCGGCCAGATCTTCAACGCCATCCAGATCAAGGACGGGCCCACGGTCGTGGGCATCGCGACACTTCTGGTGCTGGTCTACCTGTTCGCCAACCTCGTGGTGGACATCCTGTACGGCGTCCTTGACCCGAGGATCCGCTATGAGTGAGACGACCGAGGTCGCGGCCACCGCGCAGACCGGGGCGGTTGTCAGCGGCGCGTCCGCGTCGCTGTGGAGTGACGCGTGGCGCGAGCTGTGCCGGCGTGTCACGTTCTGGGTCGCGGTCGTGATCCTGTTCTTCATGGGGCTGCTCGCGGCCCTCCCGTCGCTGTTCACGAACCTCGGCCCGAACGGCCACTGCGACGTCCGGCAGGCCAAGCAGCGGCCGGCGTCGTGGAACCCCTTCGCCGCGGGGGAGCATCCGTTCGGCACCGACAGCCACGGCTGCGACTACTGGGCACAGATGGTGCACGGCACCCGCGCGCCGATCGTGGTCGGCTTCCTGGTGACCGGCATCGCGCTCACCCTCGCGATCGTGCTCGGCTCGCTGTCCGGCTACTACGGACGGCTGCTCGACGCGTTCCTGTCCCGGGTCACCGACATCTTCTTCGGCCTGCCGCTCCTGCTCGGCGCCGTGGTCATCCTGACCGCGTTCCCGTCGCACGGGATGTTCACCGAGTCCTTCGTGCTCGGCCTGCTGTGGTGGCCGACGATGACGCGGCTGATGCGCGGGCAGGTGCTGTCGGTGCGCGACGCCGACTACGTGCAGGCCGCGCGGATGCTGGGCGCCCGCGACCTGCGCATCATGGTCCGCCACATCCTGCCGAACGCCATCGCCCCGGTCTTCGTGTACGCCATGCTCAACGTCGGCGTGGTGATCGGGTACGAGGCGACTCTCGACTACCTCGGTGTCGGCCTGCAGTACCCGACGGTGTCGTGGGGCCTGCAGCTCAGCCAGGCGCAGGAGATCTTCACCGACTACCCGTACCTGCTCGTCTACCCTGGTGTGTTCCTCACCGCGACGGTGCTGAGCTTCCTGCTGCTCGGCGACGCCGTGCGGGACGCTCTGGACCCGAGGCTCAGATGAGAAGGCGAGCGCGACCATGAGTGCACCCCTGCTCGAAGTCGACGACCTGCACATCGAGTTCCGTACGCGCGGCTCGACGGTGAGCGCCGTGAACGGCCTTTCGTACACGCTGGACGAGGGAGAGACCCTCGCCATCCTCGGCGAGTCCGGGTCCGGCAAGAGCGTGAGCGCCCAGGCCGTGATGGGCATCCTCGACTCGCCGCCCGCGCACGTCACCAAGGGCGCCGTGCGATTCCGCGGCACGGACCTGCTGGGCCTTCCGGAGAAGAGGCGACGGGCCTACCGCGGCGCGCGGATCGCGATGATCTTCCAGGACGCGCTGTCGGCGCTGAACCCCGTGCACCGGGTCGGCGACCAGATCGCGGAGATGCTGATCGTGCACCGGAAGATGTCGCGCGGTGACGCCCGCAAGAGCGCCGTCGAGCTGATGGACCGGGTGCGAATCCCGTCGGCGGCCTCCCGGGCGGGCGACTTCCCGCACCAGTTCTCCGGCGGAATGCGGCAGCGCGTGATGATCGCCATGGCGCTGGCCCTGGAGCCGGACGTGCTCATCGCCGACGAGCCCACCACGGCCCTGGACGTCACCGTGCAGGCGCAGATCATGAAGCTCCTGTCGGAGCTGCAGGACGAGATGGCCATGGGCCTCATCCTGATCACCCACGATCTCGGAGTCGTGGCCGATGTCGCGGACCGCATCGCACTGATGTACGCCGGCCGCGTCGTCGAGGAGGCCGGCGTGCGGGACCTGTACGCACGGCCCGCGCATCCCTACGCGGAGGGCCTGCTCGCGTCCGTGCCGCGCATCGACGTACGCGGTCGCGCGCTCACCCCGATCAAGGGCGCGCCGCCGAACCTGGCCGCGATCCCGGCCGGCTGCCCGTTCCACCCCCGCTGCCCGCGGGCCCGGGACCGCTGCTCGACCGAGGTACCCGAACTGCGCGTCGTCTCCGCCGGGGCCGATCCCGGCGCCGCCCCTGCCGTAGCGGGCGGTTCTGCCCATCGCAGCGCCTGTCACTACGCCGAGGAGGTCGCCGGTGGCTGAGGAGATCCTCCAGGTCCAGGGCCTGACCAAGCACTTCCCGCTGACCCAGGGCGTGCTCTTCCAGCGCCAGGTCGGGCAGGTCAAGGCGGTCGACGGGGTCTCGTTCGAGCTGCGCAAGGGTGAGACGCTCGGCCTCGTCGGCGAATCCGGCTGCGGCAAGAGCACGCTCGCCAAGCTCCTCATGGGGATGGAGCGGCCGACGTCCGGGACCGTGCGCTTCGAGGGCCGCGACGTCTTCGGCCTCTCGCGTGGGGAACTCCGCCGGCTCCGCCGCCGGATGCAGATGGTGATGCAGGACCCGTACACCTCGCTCAACCCGCGGATGACCGTGGGAGACATCGTCGGTGAGCCGTTCGCGGTCCACGGCGACCCCGAGGGCGGCCGGCGTACCCGCGTGCGGGAGCTCCTCGAGATCGTCGGGCTCGACCCCGAGCACGTGAACCGCTACCCGCACCAGTTCTCCGGCGGGCAGCGGCAGCGGATCGGCATCGCCCGGGCGCTCGCGCTCCGCCCCGACGTGATCATCTGTGACGAGCCCGTCTCCGCGCTCGACGTCTCGGTCCAGGCCCAGGTCATGAACCTCCTCGCCGATCTGCAGAGAGAGTTCGGCCTGTCGTACGTCTTCATCGCCCACGACCTCGCGGTGGTCCGGCACATCTCCGACCGCGTCGCGGTGATGTACCTCGGGAAGATCGTCGAGGTCGGCGACGAGGAGCAGATCTACGACCACCCAACGCATCCGTACACGCAGGCGCTGCTGTCCGCGGTACCCGTGCCGGACCCGGCGCGGAAGGGCGCGGAGATCGTGCTCGAGGGCGACGTGCCGAGCCCGGCGAACCCGCCGTCCGGATGCCGGTTCCGCACGCGCTGCTGGAAGGCCGAGGACATCTGCGCCACCGACGAGCCCGCGCTGGAGCCGCGGCCGGGGGCGACGGCGGGCGACGACGCCGGCTCGCCGCACCTGAGCGCCTGCCACTTCGCCACGGAGAAAATCGTTCGCGGCTGATCACGGCGGGTGGGTACGGTCGGGAGGCCCGCTGCTTCCCTGCCTTGGTGTCACAATGCGCTCACTTCCCGTTCCGGACCCCGGCACGCCCGATCGACGGTCGCCGGCACGCTACCTGTTGTGGGTGGCACGTGCCCAGGCGGCCACGGTCGCGGGCGGTGCCGCGTACGGCGTCGTGTGGATGGTCACCCAGGCGCTGATGCCGGCCACGATCGGCCGCGCCATCGACACCGGCGTCACCCCGAAGGACGTCGGTGCCCTGCTGCGCTGGTCCGGGGTGCTGCTCCTGCTCGGCGTGCTGCAGGCGGCCGCCGGGCTGATGCGGCACCGGTTCGCGGTGGCCAACTGGCTGGGCGCGGCCTTCCGCACCGTTCAGCTGACGAGCCGCCAGGCCGTGCGCCTCGGCGCGACGCTGCCCAAGCGGCTGGCCACGGGCGAGGTCGTCAGCGTGGGTATCGCGGACGTGTCCCACGTCGGCGGGGCGATGGAGATCACCGCGCGGGGCGCCGGATCGATCGTGTCGATCGTCGTGGTCGGCGTCATCCTGCTCACCACCTCGCTGCCGCTCGGCCTGATCGTGCTGGTCGGCGTGCCCTTGCTGGCCGCCGTGGTCGGGCCGTTGCTCCGCCCGCTGCACCGCCGCCAGGAACAGCAGCGTGAGCTGCAGGGGGAGCTGGCCACCAGGTCCGCCGACATCGTGGCCGGGCTGCGGGTGCTGCGCGGGATCGGCGGCGAGCAGGTCTTCTCCGGGCGGTACCGCCATGAGTCGCAGGCGGTCCGCGCCGCCGGGGTCCGGGTCGCGCGCACCGAGTCCCTCCTGGAGGGCGCGCAGGTGCTGCTGCCCGGGCTGCTGGTCGCGCTGGTCACCTGGATCGGAGCCCGCTTCGCGCTCGCCGGCCACATCACGATCGGCCAGCTCGTGGCCTTCTACGGCTACGCGGTGTTCCTCGTCCAGCCGATGCGGACCCTGACCGAGGCGGCCGACAAGATCACCAAGGCGCATGTGGCGGCCGGCCGGGTCGTCCGCATCCTTTCCATAGAGCCCGAGCTGCCCGATGAGGGCACCGCCCCGGGAGCGTGCGGCGATCTCGTCGACGAGGTCTCCGGCCTGACCGTACGGCCGGGGCGGCTCATCGGCGTCGTCGCGGCCTCCCCGGAGGACGCGCAGGCCATCGCCGACCGGCTCGGCCGCTTCACCGACGGCGAGGTCACCTGGGGCGGCGTGCCACTGCGCGACCTGCCACTGCCGGTCGTGCGGAAGGCCGTCCTGGTCGCCGACAACGACGCCCGGCTGTTCTCCGGCAGGTTGCGGGACGAACTCGGCGCCGGCGACGGCGACGTGCGGGAGGCCCTGCGCGCCGCCTGCGCCACCGACATCGCCGACGAGCTGCCGGGCGGCCTGGACGGCGAGGTCGCCGAGGCCGGCCGGGAGTTCTCCGGCGGCCAGCAGCAGCGGCTCCGGCTCGCCCGCGCCCTCATCGCCGACCCGGAGGTGCTGGTCCTCGTCGAGCCGACCTCGGCGGTCGACGCGCACACCGAGGCCCGCATCGCGGGCCGGCTGGCCGGGTTCAGGGACGGCCGGACCACGGTGGTGTGCACGACCAGCCCGCTCGTGCTCGACCACGCCGACGAGGTGGCCTTCATGGAGTCGGGCCGGGTCGTCGCGACGGGCCCGCACCGCGACCTGCTCGCGACCGAGCCCCGCTACGCCGCCACCGTCACCAGGGAGGAGGAGTGAGCCGGATTCTGCCGATCGCGACGCCCGCGCAGGTGCGGGCGTACGCCCGGCGCCTCACGCTCGCCTACCCGCGAGAACTCACCACCGCACTCGCCCTGCACGGGCTCGCCGCCGTCGCCGGGCTGGCCGCGCCCCGCCTCCTCGGCGACCTCGTCGAAGCCGTGCGCCACCACACCTCTCACTGGACCGTCGACGAGATCGCGATCGCCATCGCGGCGTTCGTCGTCGCCCAGGGCCTGCTGATGCGGTTCGCGGTGTACGCCTCCGCGCGGCTGGGAGAGAAGGTGCTCGCCCGGCTGCGTGAGGAGTTCGTCGACCGGGTCCTCGAACTCCCGCTGTCGACCGTCGAGCGCGCCGGAACGGGCGACCTGATCACCCGTACCTCGCGGGACGTCGACGCCCTGGCCCGCAGCGTCCGCCACGCCGTGCCGGAGACGCTGATAGCCCTCGTGACCGGAGCGTTCGCGCTCGGCGCGCTCGTCCTCGTCGGGCCGCTGACCGCGCTGCCGTGCCTGGTCGGGGTGCCGCTGCTGTGGGGCGGCACCAAGTGGTACCTCGCGCGGGCCCGCGACGGCTACCTCCGGGAGAACGCCGCGTGGGGAGCGGTGACGGCCGGGCTCACCGAGACGGTGGAGGGCGCGCGCACCGTCGAGGCCCTGCGGCTGGAGCGGCGGCGCGTCGCGCGCACCGACGCCGACATCGCCGGCGCGTGGGCGGCCGAGCGTTACACGCTCGGGTTGCGCACCGTGTGGTTCCCGATCGTCGAGATCGGCTACGTGCTGCCGGTGGTGGCGACGCTGCTGGCCGGCGGCCTGCTCTACACCCGGGGCCTCGCGTCGCTGGCGCAGGTGACCGCCGCCACGCTGTACGTCCAGCAGCTCATCGACCCGCTCGACCGGCTGCTGTCGTGGATCGACGAGTTGCAGGTCGGCGGTGCGTCGCTGGCCCGCCTGCTGGGCGTGGCCGACGTGCGGGCGGACCGCACGGCCGCCGGCCGGCGGCCCGCCGGCGAGCTCATCACGGTCGACGGGGTCCGGTACTCCTACCGTGAGGGGCACGACGTCCTGCACGGTGTGGACCTCCAGCTGCGGCAGGGCGAGCGGCTCGCCATGGTCGGTCCGAGCGGCGCCGGCAAGTCCACGCTGGGGCGGCTTGTCGCCGGCATTCTCCGGCCGCGCACCGGGACGGTGGCGGTCGGCGGCGTCCCGCTGGTGGACCTGCCGCTGGAGGAACTGCGCGGGCACGTCGCCCTGGTCACCCAGGAGCATCACGTGTTCAAGGGCACGGTCCGCGACAACATCGTGATCGCCCGGCCGGAGGCGCCGGACACCGACGTGGAGAAGGCGCTCGGGGCGGTCGAGGCGCACTGGGTCGCGGACCTGCCGGACGGCCTGGACACCCAGGTCGGCGCGGGCGGCCTCACGCTGTCTCCGGCCCAGGCGCAGCAGCTCGCGCTGGCGCGGCTCGTCCTCGCCGACCCGCACACCCTCGTGCTCGACGAGGCGACCTCGCTGCTCGACCCGCGGGCGGCCCGGCACCTCGAACGCACACTGTCGGCCGTGCTCGACGGCCGTACGGTCGTGGCGATCGCGCACCGCCTGCACACCGCGCACGACGCCGACCGGGTCGCGGTGGTCGAGGACGGCCGGATCACCGAGCTGGGCGGCCACCAGGAGCTCATCGCCGAAGACGGCTCCTACGCCGCCCTATGGGAGTCCTGGCACGGCAGGCCGTCGGCGAGGACCGTCAGGGGTGGGCCGGACCGGGAGACGCGCTGAGCAGCGGCCGCAACAGGGTGCCGACCTCGCCGAGTGCTACAGGGCGTTCCTGAGGAAGTCGACCTGCAGGAGCATCAGGTTCTCGGCGACCACCTCCTGCGGAGTCATGTGCGTGACGCCCGACAGCGGCAGCACGCTGTGCGGGAGACCAGCCGCGAGCAGCGCCGACGAGAGCCGCAGTGTGTGCGCGGCGACGACGTTGTCGTCGGCCAGCCCGTGGATGAGCAGCAGCGGACGCATGTCGCGCACCTGTGGCCGCGTCTCCTCACCCGCGCCCTCCCGTGACTTCTCCCCGCCGCCCAGCTCGGCGGCGGCGCGGATCAGGCTGGCGCGCTCGTACGGCTCCGCGTCCTCCTCCGGGTTCCCGAGGTAGCGCTCCGTGTAGTGGGTGTCGTACAGCGTCCAGTCGGTGACCGGGGCGCCGGCGATCGCGGCGTGGAAGACATCGGGGCGGTGCAGCACCGCCAGCGCCGCGAGGTAGCCGCCGAACGACCAGCCCCGGATGCCGACACGGGACAGGTCGAGGGGGAACCGCTCTGCCGCCGCCCGCAGGGCCGTGACCTGGTCCTCCAGGACCGGCTCGACGAGGTCACGGTGGATCGCGCGTTCCCACGCCGGCCCGCGGCCCGGACTACCGCGCCCGTCTGCCACCACCACGGCGAAGCCCTGGTCGGCCAGCCACTGCGGCTCGGCGAAGGCGCGCCGCGCGGCCAGCACGCGCTGGGCGTGCGGGCCGCCGTACGGGTCCATCAGAACGGGCAGCGGTTCGTCGCCGGTGTACCCGGCCGGCAGCAGCACGGCGGTGCGGATCTCACGCTCGCCGCCGCGGATCAGGTTGACGCCCACGTCAAGGGAGGGCGTCTCGGCGTGCGAAGCGATCCGCGCGACGGGCTCGCCCGCGCGCATCACGGTCGTCTCGATGCCGAACCGGTCCAGCCGGCTGCCCGTGACGACGGTGGTGCCGCCCCTGCGCCGGCCACCGAACACGCCGGCCCCGCCGCTCAGGCGGGTGAGGCCGCTGCCGTCGTACGCCCACACGTGCACCTCGGTGGGCTCGTCGGAGGCGGTGAACAGCACGGTGTCGCCGTCCACGTCGAGCACCGACCGGACCTGCAGGCCGCCCGGGGTCACCGGCTCGCCGCCGACGATCAGTCTCCGCGCCGCGTCGTCCTCCGAGACCCAGACGAGGCCGCCGCTCGCGGTGCGGGCCGGCACGCCCGGCACGATGTCCAGCCACACCGGATCGGTGTCCTCGCGTACGAGAGTGGTCTCCCCGGTCGACGGGTCGGCGGCCAGGATCCGCATCGTCTTCTGGTCGCGGGTCTGCACGACGAGCAGCACGCCCTCCGCGCCCCATGACGCGGTCACCAGGTAGGGGTAGGTCTCCCGGTCCCACTCGACCGCCTGCCGGCCGCCGTCGAGCCGCAGCACCACGAGGGAGACGTCGGCGTTGGCCGTTCCGGCGGCGGGGTAGGCGACCTCCGTGGGCGCCGTGCCGGGATTGGCGGGGTCGGCGATGTGCCAGCGCCGCACCGCGGTCTCGTCGACCCGTGCGGCCAGCACCGCCTGGCCGTCCGGAGCCCACCAGAACCCGCGCATGCGCCGCATCTCCTCGGCGGCGATGAACTCCGCGAGGCCGTACGAGACCTGCTCGTCCTCCGGGTCGGCCAGCGCGCGGTCCTCACCGGTCGCCACCTCGATCACCCGCAGCGCGCGCCCGGAGACGTACGCGACCCGGCTCCCGGTGGGGTCGGGGCGCGGGTCGAAGGCGGGCGTGGCGGCCTTCAGGGGACGCACGCTCTTGTCGAGGTCGGTGACGAACAGCCGCCCGGACAGCGCGAACGCGGCGAGCGTCAGCTCCTCGTCGGTCGCGTACGCCACGACGCCGCCCGCCTGCTCACGGGCGCGCTCCCGGCGGGCCTTCTCCTCGGCCGGCAGGTCCTCCTCGCCCGGCAGATCAAGGGTGCGCGGGTCGACGACGAGGCGTTCCTCTCCGGCCGGCTCGTCGCCGATGCCGAGGTCCAGCGTCCACAGGCAGGTCACCGGGTCGGTGCCGTGCCGGGACCGCAGGAACGTGACACGCGAACCGTCGGGGGACACCTGGAAACCGCGCGGGGCGCCGAGTGTGAACCGCCGCGTACGGGCGCTCTGCCGTGGAAAACTGATCGTCATGTCTCCGATCCTGCCAGCCGGACACGAATGCTCCGTGCATGTTCACCCCCTCTTCAACGGGCTACGGTGGCACTGGCAGTGAACGACCGCCTTTCCCACTCAGGAGCACCGATGCCGGATGGCCGTCCTCTGAAACCGGGCGACCCGGAGCGGCTGGGCCCGTACACCCTCAAGCAACGTCTGGGCGAAGGGGGTCAAGGCGTCGTCTACCTCGGAGAGTCGGCGTCCGGCGACTCGGTGGCGATCAAGCTGCTGCGCGCCGACCTGGCGCAGGACGAGACCGCCCGCGGGCGGTTCCTGCGTGAGCTGGCGGCGGTCAAGCGGGTGGCCCGGTTCTGCACCGCCCAGGTGCTGGAGGCAGACGTCGAGGGCGATCGGCCCTACATCGTCAGCGAGTACGTCCCCGGCCCGTCGTTGCACGAGCTCGTGTCCACCGAGTCGCCGCGCTCCGGGGCCGACCTGGAACGCCTGGCCATCGGCACGGTCACCGCGCTGGTCGCCATTCACCAGGCGGGCATCGTCCACCGCGATTTCAAGCCGCAGAACGTCCTGATCGGCGCCGACGGCCCGCGTGTGATCGACTTCGGCATCGCCAAGGCGCTCGACGGAGCCGCGACGATGACCAACTCGGCCATCGGGACGCCCGCCTACATGGCGCCCGAGCAGCTCTCGGGGCAGGAGATCACGCCCGCCGCGGACATCTTCGCGTGGGGCTCGACGATGGTGTACGCCGCCACCGGGCAGTCGCCGTTCGGGCAGGACACGGTCATGGCGGTGATCCACCGGATCATGAACGAGCCGCCCGACCTGGGGGCGCTGGAGGAGCCGCTGCGCGGCATTGTCGCCGGCTGCCTCGCCAAGGAGCCGGCGGCCCGCCCGCAGACCCAGACGCTCCTCATGCGCCTGCTCGGCGAGGAGGGCGTCACCCCCGTCGCGGCCACGGCGGGCGTCCCGCCGACCGCGATCATGGGCCAGGGCGCGGCGTTCGCCGGCACCGTGGCCGCGGGCACCG
>JAOPYL010000077.1 GCA_025964625.1 Actinoallomurus sp.
CGCGGCCTGATCAACCAGGGGTGGAAGGACTCCTTCGATGGGATCAACTTCGCCGACGGCACACTGGCGCAGCCCCCGATCGCGCTGGCGGAGGTTCAGGGGTATGTCTACGACGCCTATGTCGCCAGGTCCCTGCTGGCCAGGGAGGAAGGCGACACGGCCACCGAGCAGGAATGCGCCGAGTGCGCCGACAAACTGAGGGAAGACTTCAACAAGGTCTTCTGGCTGCCCGACCGCGGCTGGTTCGCGGTCGGTCTCGACCGCGACAAGAGGCCCATCGATGCTCTGGCTTCGAACATGGGCCAATGCCTGTTTGCCGGCATCGTCAATCCCGACAAGGCCCAGGCCGTCGTCGACCGGCTCATGAGCCCGGAGATGTTCACCGGCTGGGGCATCCGCACCCTGGCCTCCTCGATGGGGGCCTACAACCCGATGAGCTACCACAACGGATCGGTCTGGCCGCACGACAACGCGATCATCGCCGCGGGTCTCATGCGCTACGGGTTCGTCTCCCAGGCGCAGCGCGTGGCGATGAGCCTGCTGGACGCGGCCGCCGCGTTCGATGGCCGGTTGCCCGAGCTGTTCTGCGGCTTCGACCGGAGACAGTATCCGCAGCCGGTGCCCTATCCGACCTCCTGCTCGCCCCAGGCGTGGGCGGCCGCCAGCCCGGTGCACCTGCTGCGCACGCTGCTGCGCTTCGACCCCTGGATCCCCTACAAGAAGGTCTGGTTCGCGCCCGTGCTCCCACCCGGCTTCGGGGATGTGTGGATCGAGCGCTTCTGGCTCGCCGAACACCAGGTCTCGATCTACGCGTCATGGGAACACGGGAAGATCAGCGGCTGGCCACAGGACATCGAGCTCATCGAGGCCCCCCGTCCACCGCTGATCACCGTCGAGCCGCCCGCGGACGCGCCATGACCACGCCGGGCCGAGCTCGTCAGCCGGGTTGTGCGACGGCCTCCGCGCGGGGGACCGGGCTGGGTGGGGTTCCGTCGCCGAAGGGACGCCCGCCGAGCTGCTCCCGGTGATGCTGGGTGGTCCATCCGGACGCGTCCGGTCCGAGTGGGACGATGCCCGTGGGGTTCAGGTCGCGGTGTACGACGTAGTAGTGCTCTTTGATCTGGGTGAAGTCGATGGTGTCGCCGAAGCCCGGGGTCTGGTAAAGGTCACGGGCGTAGGCCCAGAGCACGGGCATCTCGGTGAGCTTGTCGCGATTGCATTTGAAGTGCCCGTGATAGACGGCGTCGAAGCGGACCAGCGTGGTGAACAGCCTGATGTCGGCTTCGGTGATCGTGTCGCCGACCAGGTAGCGGCGGGTGCTGAGATGCTCCGACAGCGTGTCGAGGCGGGTGAACAGGCGCCGGTAGGCCCGCTCGTAGGCTTCCTGGTCTCCGGCGAAGCCGGCTTGGTAGACGGCGTTGTTCACGTCGGCGAAGATGTCGGCGCTGAGCCCGTCTATCTCCTCGCGACGCCGTTCGGGATAGAGGTCGGGCGCACCGGGGCGGTGGTGGTCACGCCACCCGGTAGACAGATCAAGGGTGATCTGGGCGAAGTCGTTCGTGACGACCTGGCAGGTGGGTATGTCGACGATGGCCGGCACGGTGATCCCCAGCGGATAGTCCGGGTCACGGGCCAGGAACGCCTCCTGGAGCCGCTCGATGCCGAGGACGGGATCCCGGCCGTACGGGTCGAGGTCGAAGGCCCAGCTCCGCGCGTCGTGCGTGGGCCCGCAGATGCCCATGGACAGCACGGGTTCGAGGCCGAGAAGCCGTCGCACGATGGCGCTGCGGTTGGCCCACGGGCATGCGCGGCTGACGACGAGACGGTAGCGGCCGGGTTCGACGGGATAGCCGTCGCGGCCGTCGGCGGTGATGCGGGTGGTGAGATAGCGCTGGTCGCGGACGTATTCGGCACCGTGGGAGTCATAGCTCGGATCCTGATCGGTACTCATGCGGCCTTCCCGGATGTCACGTTCCTCGTTAGAACAATGTAGGCATTACCCACGGCCTGCCGGGTGCCCTCGCGGATCCAGATGATGGCGGTCGCCGCGTCAGCCTCCGATCGCGTGCAGCATCGCCCACAAGGCCATCGTGGCAGCGACGAGGGTGGCGGGCACCGTCATGAGTCCGAGCCGGGTGAAGTCGTCCAGGGCGGAGTCGGTGTCGTGTTCGTGCAGGATGCGTCGCCACAGCAGGGTGGCGAGGGAGCCGACGTAGGTGAGGTTGGGGCCCAGGTTCACGCCGAGCAGCGCGGCCAGCACCGGCCCCGGCCCGCCGGGGGCCAGGATCGGCAGGAGCGCCAGGATGGCGGGCAGATTGTTGATCATGTTGGCCAGGGCGGCGGCCACAATGGCGACGGCCAGCAGCGCGGGCAGTGAGGAGCCGTGCGGCAGCAGGTGGCCGGCTCCGGTATCCAGGCCGTTGTCGATGACAGCCTTGACCACGATGCCCAGGGCGAGGACGAACAGGCAGAACAGGGGACTGACCGCGCCGGCCAGCTCGCGCACACTGGTCCGCCGCTGATGGAGGGCCCGCGTGGCGAGGATGAGCGCGCCGGCCAGCGCCGCCCAGGCGGGGTTGATCCCGGCGAAGGACGTCACAGCGAAGCCGGCCAGGGTCAGGGCGAGGACGGCCAGGGTGAACACCGGCACGTCGACCTGCCCGGTCCGCGTCGGTGATGAAACTCCGTCGGCCAGGTCGGCGGCGAAGAAGCGGCGGAAGACGGCGTACTCGATGCCGATCACCAGCAGCCAGGCAGGTGCCATGAGGGCGGCGAAACGGGTGAACGTCAGCCCACTGGCGGCGAACGCCAGCAGGTTGGTGAGGTTGGAGACCGGAAGCAGCAGCGAGGCGGAGTTGGCCAGGTGGGCGGTGGCGTACACGTGCGGGCGGGGGCGGACGCCGAGCCGGGCGGCGGTGGCGAAGACCACCGGGGTCAGCAGTACCACGGTGGCGTCCAGGCTGAGCACCGCCGTGATCATCGAGGCCACCATGAAGACCCCGGCCAGCAGCCTGCCGGACCGTCCCCCGCAGGCCCGCGCGACCGCGTCTCCGGCCGCGGTGAACAGCCCTTCCCCCGCGCACAACCGTGACAGCACTAGTGTGCTGCGCCAGAAATACGTCGGTTAAGCCTAGAATGGTCGTATGGTGCGGATGGGACGGCCGAAGGCGGAGTTGACGCTGAGTGCCGAAGAGCGGGAGACATTGGAGCGCTGGGCTCGGCGGGCGAAGTCCTCGCAGGTGCTG
>JAOPYL010000080.1 GCA_025964625.1 Actinoallomurus sp.
CAGCACCTGCGAGGACTTCGCCCGCCGAGCCCAGCGCTCCAATGTCTCCCGCTCTTCGGCACTCAGCGTCAACTCCGCCTTCGGCCGTCCCATCCGCACCATACGACCATTCTAGGCTTAACCGACGGATTTCTGACGCAGCACACTAGTGCAGCCCCGCAGAAGTCCCTTACTGGCTCCTGCCCGGTCTGACCGTCACTTCTGATAGTCGGCGAGGTGGATGATGGCGGCGGTGTCGTAGGCGTCGTTGGGGTGGCCGGTGTAGTGCCCGGTGTGCAGGATCGCGTCGGTGTAGCTCTCGGTGGCGGGGTCGTAGACCGCGAAGCCCCAGTCTTCGTCGTCGCCGAGGTACTCGATGCGGCAGAGCGGGATTCTTTCGTCGCTGTCGTCGCCCTCGCCGGCCCAGGCGTCCACGTAGCCGAACGACCCGCGCCAGCGGATGGTGATTTCCTGCAGGTCAGGGTGGGTGAGGGAGGCGTGGTGGTCGACGGTTCCCTCGGTGATCCCCTTGACGCGCTTGGACGGTACCGGCATGCCCTCCAGTGTGCCGCCCTGCCGGCGGCGGTCCCGCTGAGGGACACGTCGGCGGATATCCCTGTTCCCGACCGGTTACGGGTGCATTCTTCCGCGATTGCCGTGACACGGAGGGAGATTCAGGGATGGCGGGGCGCGCCCGGGCGGTGCCGGTACGGATGACGGTCAAGCGGGACAGGAAGCTGCGGCAGGTCATCGCGGCGGGGACCAGCCCGCAGCGGCTGGTGCTGCGGGCCAGGATCGTGCTGGCCGCCGCGGCGGGGCGCGGGAACGCGCAGATCGCCCGTGACCTGGGCTGCAGCGTGAGCGTAGTGCGGGAGTGGCGGGGCCGGTTCGCCAGGCTGGGGATTCCCGGCATCTTCGATAAGCCCCGGTCCGGGCGGCCCGCGGTGCACGGGCCCAGCACCCGGCTCGCGGTCATCGCGATCGCCACCTCGGTCCCGCCCGACGTGGAATCACAGTGGTCGCACGCGCTGATCGCCTCCGAGCTGCGCAAGCGCGGACTGGAGATCTCGCCGACCACCATCGGGCGGATCCTGGCTGACGCGCACGTCCGCCCGCACAAAGTGCGGGGCTGGCTGAACCGCGCTGATGACCCCGGCTTCTGGGCACGGGCCGGGCAGGTCTGCCGCCTCTACCTGGACCCGCCGCCCGGCACCGTGCTGATCAGCATCGACGAGAAGACCGGCATCCAGGCGAAAACCCGGATCCGCCCGGACATCCCCGGCCGTCCCGGACGCGACGCCCGCCGCGAGTTCGAGTACAAGCGGCACGGCACCGTCTCGATCATCGCCGCGATGAACGTGGCCACCGGCGAGATCATCGCCAGCCGGATCCGCCGCAACGACTCCGTCACCTTCATGAGCTTCCTGCTGATGCTCGACCAGTCGATGGCCCCGGGCCTGCGCATCCACCTGATCATGGACAACGGCTCCAGCCACACCTCGAAGGCCACCCGGGCCTGGATCACCGCGCACCCGAGATTCAGCGTGACCTATACGCCGAAGCACGCGTCCTGGCTGAACATGATCGAGCAGTGGTTCGGCGTCCTGACCAGGAAGCTCCTGCGCCGCGGCGACTTCACCTCCCGTGAGCACCTCGAAGCCCAGATCACCGAGTTCACCATCCGGCACAACGAGACCGCGCATCCGTACAAGTGGAGCTACGACGCCGATGCCGACCACGCCCGCTACCTCGAACGCCATCCCCGGCAGCAGAACCTCGCCCAGGCCGCATGACCGCGACACGGCGTAACCACGAACCAGTAAGGAACTGCTGAGGGGCTGCACCAGGTCGAGCTGGTACCAGGTGCCGGGCTTCCCGCCGAGGTCGGCGGGGTCGGCCGGGCCAGCCGGGACGAACCCCGCCTTGGCTAGTACCTTCTGAGACGCGACGTTCGTGTCGGAGACGGCAGCCTTGAGCGTGCGCAGCCCGTATCGCGTCGCCGCCAGCCGGCACAGCTCCCGGACAGCCGCAGTCGCCACGCCGTGCCCAGCGACGTGCTGTGCGACCCGGTAGCCGAGCTTCGCGGACTCGTTCCCGGAGAAGATCAGGTTGAACCGGCCCAGGACAGAGCCATCCTCGGCGACGAGCACGTGATAGGCGCCGCCACTGGCCTCCTGATCGTCCAGCAAGGCGCTGTGCAGCTCAGCGAACCGGTCAAAGTACTCATCACCCCGGTCCGAGATATAGGTGGCGAAGTAGGCGCGATTTGCCAGCTCGAAGGCGAGGACCGCCGAGGCATGGTCGGCTCGCAGGCGCTGCAACTCTGGCACAGCACGACTTTACCCAGATGACGCGCAGAGGTCGCCTGAGTTTCCGCCGGGTCAGGTCGGCCCTGGTGCAGCCCCGCACAAATCCCTTACCGGTTCCTCGTCAGACTGCCGTATGGCTGCAACTCGGTGTAACCACGGACCAGTAAGGAATTACTGCGGGGCTGCACTAGGGTCGAGCGTTGTCACCATCGCGCGCAGGGAGCCGGGCACCGCGGCGGCCGCGCGCCGAGGGCGGGCCCGCGGATCGTGATCGTGGGCGAGGCGAGCGGTGTAGCCGGCGAGGACCTTTCGCGCCCCGATCAAGTCCGGCGGAGTCTCACCGGCGGAACGGTGCGCCACCCGGATCGAGGACAGGGCCCGGTCGATCGTCGCCGGCTTGAGGCCAAGCCCGTACGCGAGATGGGTCGCGTACTCCGTCACCGTCTCGGCGCTCGCCGGCAGCGCGACCCGCCCGGCCACCGAGCACCACGAGGCGAACCGTCTCCAGTCCCCCTCATACGCCCGCCGGGTCGAGGCCGGGATGCCGGCAGCCACCGCGGCCGCCGCATCAGGGGACAGCTCGCCGGGCCGCAACCCGTTCTCAAGCGAGACCGGGCCGGACGGGACGAGATCACCGGGCGGAGTCATGCGCCGGAGGCTACTCGCGGCCGCCGACACCACCGCACAGCGGACACCGATGCTCACGTGTCACGGCGTCGGTCCGTCCAGGCCATCCTCACCGATCCGGAAGACACCCGGCGTTATCTCCTGGGAGGCCATGCGGATTCGCTCGATGTCAGCGTCGCCGGGCCAGACGGTGAGTTCCGTCCAGATAACGCCGTCCAGGTTCGCGCGATCCAGATGCGCGCCGTGCAGGTTCGCGCCGGACAGGTGCGCGCCGTCCAGGTGCGTGCCGTGCAGCTTCGCGCCGATCAGGTTCGCGCCGATCAGGTTCGCGTCGACCAGGTTCGCGTCTGCCAGGTTCGCGTCGTGCAGGTTCGTGCTGTCCAGGTTCGCGTCGTGCAGGTTCGCGTCTGCCAGGTTCGCGTCGTGCAGGTTCGCGCCGGACAGGTTCGCGTCGGCCAGGTGCGCGCGATCCAGATGCGCGCCGTGCAGGTTCGCGTCGCGCAGGCTCGCGCCGGACAGGTGCGCGCCGGACAGGTGCGCGCCGTCCAGATGCGCGCCGTGCAGCTTCGCGCCGATCAGGTTCGCGTCGAACAGGTACGCGTCTGCCAGGTTCGCGTCGTGCAGGTTCGCGCCGATCATGTGCGCGCCGATCAGGTTCGCGCCGATCATGTGCGCGCCGATCAGGTGCGCGCCGATCATGTGCGCGTCGTGCAGGTTCGCGCCGGACAGGTTCGCGCCGATCATGTGCGCGTCGTGCAGGTTCGCGCCGGACAGGTTCGCGCCGGCCAGGTTCGCGCCGGCCACGTCAATGTCGAATAGGTCGAGGGGGCGGGTGTCGTGGCCGGCGGTGCGGCGGCCGATGACGGTGAGGGCGGCTTGGATGTCAGCGGTGGGCACCGACACCGCCGGTGCCGGCGGTGGGGATGCCTCACCGGTGGTGGTGCTGACGGTCGTGGTGACGGGGGCATGTTCGCGGACGAAGGCGGTGAGCACCTCCATGACGGTGGGGTGGTCGCGGGCGGAGTCGGCGGCGATTCGTTCCAGGCCGTAGATGCCGCCGAGGCGGATGTCGCGGGTCTCGGAGCCGAGCTGCTCGATCGACTTCGTGTACCGCTCGGTCACCTGGCCTTGTTCGCCGAGCTGGAAGGTGCGCCGTGCGGTGTCGGCGTTCCGGGCGGTGTAGTAGACCGCGGTCAGGGCGAGCAGGCCGGTGGCGATGGCCAGCGCGCGGCCGCGCACCGCGTCCAGTGCGGCGGCCAGGTCCTTGCCGGTCAAGCCGTGCACGCCGTCGACGTGGCGCAGCACCCAGCCGGCGCCCGGGCCCAGCATCCAGCCAAGCCCGAGCACGAGTACGCCGGCGGCGACCGTGATCCGGGTCCGCGGGCTCGAATCCCGGATTGCGCGCACCGGCACCGTGACCGCGGCGGCGATCCGGCGCCACCGGCCGGGCCGGAGCGCCGCCGGCTGGGGGTTATGGATCATGACGCGGACCCTATGCGCGGCGACCGGCCTGGCACACCCCGAACGGGTCCAAAGACCCGCGAAGGGACCCGATCCGGTCACCGTCCGGGCGGGGCCGGTCTGGCTTCCGTTAAGGCAACTTAACGGAAGCCAGAAAGCGCCGGGCGCCGATGACCGAGGAGGTGGCGCCCACCTACGGCCGCAGGCACGCCAATCGTGTCGGCCCGTGTGTTCTGACCGCTTGTGGCCGTAGATGATGACATACCACCATGTATCCGGTCGAATCCGAAGTAATTCCCTGTCAGGACCGGATGCGTGAGGGAGATTATGAGGTCCACAAAAATCGCGGCTATCGCCATTGCGGCAGCTTCCGTCGTCGTGACTCCTGCTCTTACCGGTAGCGCTGATGCGGTTACCGCCTGTTCGAGCGGCTATCACTGCTACGGCGAGGACCAACTGGAAGGCAATGGCTCCTACCCCAGCGCGGCGGGCACCGATTTGAAAGTCGACTGTCTGGGTGTCTCGGACCCCAACAGCCAGTTCGCCAACTGGGAGATGTGGTTCGCGACCAACACGCCCCAGGTGTCCTACGACACATGGGTCGAGGAAGGGATGACGTACGGGTCGCTGCAAAGCGGGCAAGTCGGTTTTATGTGGTACTGGGCGGACGAGCGGCCCAACGGAAGCTACAGCGAGCACTATATCCAGAACGCCAGTGGGGGCAGCACCACCAACGTCAGCGTCTACTACGCGGGCAGCAACAATGACGATGTGTATCTCGGCGGTTCGTATGTGGGTACCTCGACCGGGAACGGATCGGGTGGCCTGTATGCCAACGCCGGTGCTGAGGTGACCACCACAAATACGCACGTGAACGGCTCGTCGAACAATTTCCAGTACCAGAACTCCTCCGGCTGGCACTCGGCGACGCCCAACCCGTACGACAATTCCGGAGGGCTATGGAGCACGTACACATCCGGCAGCTACCTGTGGGTAAACACTGGCTGCAACACGCCCGCCGCCAGCACCAAGCCGGAGGCGACGTCGATGCCGTCAAACGCTGAGCAGGTGCGCCGAATCCTCGCGGGCATCGGACGACACGCGGCCTCCCGCACCCACGAGTCGAAGCCGTCCAGCATCCGAATGGCCAAGAGCACCCGCCACCAGGCCCTCAGCCTGCTGGGCGGAGACAAGGTCAACGGCAACCAGGCGGTCTACGCGGTCCAACTCAAGGGAACCTTCAGCAGCTTCCGCCGCGCTCCCCAGCACAAGAAGGGCCGCATCCCCGCTGGTAACACTCTGACCGTCCTGGTCGACGCGGCCACGGGCCAGGTCACCGACTGGTCGATTACGAACACCAGCGCCGACACCCTGACCCGGTTGGGTCCGGTCACCACCCTGGCGTAGTCCCTCTCGAGTCCTACTTAGCGCTCCCCAGGACACCGGGTCGTTGCCATTGCACGACCTGGTGTCCGTCGCTGGCGAAGCCGCAGCCGTTCAGTTGTACCTCGATCAGCGCGGTCTTGCTCGTCCCGGCCCTCAAGGACCAGACCTCCTCCTGAGTAGTCGACGGGCACCGCTTGCGAGGGTCAGCGGCCGGGGCCGCGTTCAGCCACCGAGCCAGCGATGCGGCGGTCGTGCCGGTCAGGGTGGTGGAGCGCAGCAACCGCCACGTCATGGGGTTGCCAGAAGCAGCGCTGTAGCGGCATGCGATCACCTCGGTTGGGTGCGGGTCCACCCGGCCTGGTCCACGCCAGGTGTTGAACAGCGGCAGGCTTCCCGGGGCGAAAGACGCCGGACAGTCGGCGGCGATGCCCGACGGCGACACCTGTCGGGCCGGTGCCGCGATGGGCTCTGCATTCCGCGCCGAGACCGCGACCGTAATCGCGACGGCGGCAACGGCCACGCTGGTAGCTGCCACCGTCAGGGTGGCGGCGTGGCGCCTGTGGCGGCTGCGCGCCGCCACTACCCGGTCGAGCAGGTCAAGGGAGGCGGTCACCCGCTGTGCAGCGGCTGACAGTCCCGACCGGATCACCGTCTCTTCCTCAGGATTCATCACGCGCCTCCGCGCTCGTCGGCTCGTGCCAGCAGTTCCCTCAGCGTTCCCAGTGCCTTTGCCGACTGGCTCTTCACTGTCCCCACCGCACAGCCCAGTAGGTCTGCCACGTCCGCCTCGCCAAGATCGGCGTAGTAGCGCAGGACGATGACCGCACGCTGCCGACGCGGCAGAAGACGCAGGTAGCGCATCATGCGGTCCGCTTCGTCCAGTCCCGCATACGGGTCGCTCGGGTCGGCGTACTCGAGGGCTTCGGCCGCAAGCTCCCCACGCCATCGGCGTCGCCGGGAGTTCAGGAAGACCGACATCAGCGTCTTGCGCACATAGGCGTCCGCGTTGTGGCCCTGCACGACCTTGCTCCAGCGCGGCCATACCCGGACCAGCGCCGTCTGGACAAGATCCTCGGCTGCGTTGCCGTCACCTGTGAGCAGGTAGGCGACACGAACCAGCGCGTTGCGCTGCCCGGCAACGTACTCACTGAATCCCGCCGGCTCGCCCATGCCCACCCTCGTCTCAAGTACCGCCGCTCCACCGACTCAACAGCATGGAAGGCCAAAAAGGTTGCCCGCCCCGGAAGACCAGCCCCAGAAGAGCTGTTCCGGCCCGCATCTTGATCGCAGTGAGGGCCTCAACCCGCACGACCCCCGCATCGAGACCTACTTCCGCTTTCCCCTTGCCGTAGATAACAGGGCCGCTTGACGTACCGGCCGAACGCGACCACGGCCAGGCCCTCGCCCCGGCCGCCGGAACCGGCCTGCGTCGGTTTGGCAGATCCGGCCGCATCCGCGGTGCCGCCGCGCGGTTATCCGCCCGCGCCGGCTCGGACGGCGGGACCATACCGCGGTTCGCGGCCAGCCCGAGTGTCGGCTTGTGCGCGTAGACACCGCAGAAATGCGCGGGGGTGCGCAGCGAACCGGCGATGTCGGAGCCGATGGACAGCGCGCCGAACCCGGACGCCAGGGCCGCCGCCGATCCACCGGAGGATCCGCCCGAGGTGCGACCGTGATCCCACGGGTTGTTGGTGGTGCCGTAGATCTCGTTGAAGCTCTGCACATC
>JAOPYL010000086.1 GCA_025964625.1 Actinoallomurus sp.
GGGCCGTCCCCTCGCCGCTGCGCACCGGCGGCGCGCCGCCGCTCGTGGTCACCCTGCACAACGCCGTCATCGCCGGCGGCATGATCGGCGCCGCGTACGGCACGCTCGAGCGGATCGTGGCGCGCGAGGCCACCGAGATCCTGGCCGTCTCGCCGGACCTGGAAGAACGCATGCGCGCGCTCGGCGCCCGTTCGGTCCGGCGGGCGCTGGTGCCCGCGCCTCCGCACCGGCGCTCGGACGACGCGGCGGCGCAGGCGAAGCTCCGTGCCGAGTTGGGCGCCGTGGACCGTCCACTGATCGTGGTGGTGGCACGGCTTGCGGACCAGAAGGGGTTGCCGGCCCTGCTCGACGCGTCCGCGGGCTGGGCGCGCCGGACGCCGCCGCCACTCGTGGCCATCGCCGGCGAGGGTCCGCTGGAGGACCGGCTGCGGGCCCGGATCCAAGCCGAGCGTCTGCCCGTGCGGCTGCTGGGCCGCCGCTCCGATGTGCCGGAGCTTCTCGCCACCGCGGACGTCGCGGTGGTGCCCAGCGTCTGGGAGGGGCAGCCGCTGATCGTGCAGGAGGTGCTGCGTGCCGGGCGGCCCCTGGTGGCCACCAGGGTCGGCGGCATCCCCGGGATGGTCGGGGAGGCGGCGCTGCTCGTGCCGCCCGGAGACGCGGTCGAGCTCGAGGGGGCGGTGCTGCGGGTGCTCGATGACCCGGCGTTCGCCGAACGGCTCGCGTCGGCCGCGGCGGAACAGGTCGTCCGGCTGCCGACCGAAGATGACGCGATCGATCAGCTTACGTCCGTCTATGCTCGCGCAACGCGCATGACGTGATGACGCTCCGTGTGTGGGGGGGTTGCTGAGCCTTTGGATATAGTCGAGGGGCAGGAGGGGAGTATCCCTTCGCGGCAGTGTCGTCACCACGGCCTCAGGAGTCGTATGCGGCCCGGTACTGTCGGCCCGCACCGATGAGTGTGGACGGGAGAGACCTCCGGGGCTTTCGTCTGCCGCCGGAGGATGCTGTCTTGTGAATGTCACACTCTGGGCCTGGTCTCTCACCCTGCTCGGTCTTCTCGCCCTCATCCTCATCGACCTGTGGATCGTCGATCGCGGGGAGCCACGGGTGTTCACGCTCCGGCAGGCCGGCGCATGGGTGACGTTCTATGTGGCGCTCGCGGCCGTGTTCGGCGTCTGCCTGCTGCTCGTCGCGGGCGGTGGATACTCCGCGCAGTTCTTCGCGGGCTACCTCACTGAGTACAGCCTCAGCATCGACAATCTGTTCATCTTCTACGTCATCATGGCGCGGTTCGCGGTGCCCCGGGCCAACCAGCACAAGGTGCTGCTCATCGGCATCCTGATCGCACTGCTCATGCGGGGCGTCTTCATCGTGGTCGGCGCCGCGGCCCTCGCGCGATTCGAGTGGCTGTTCTACCTCTTCGGCGGGTTCCTGATCTGGACCGCATGGGGGCTGCTGCGCGGCGGCGGCGACGATGACTTCAAGGAGAACGCCCTGCTGCGCTGGGCGCGGCGGGTCATGCCGACGACCACCGAGTACCACGAGCACCGGATGACGGCGCGCGTCAACGGCGCGCGCGTGGTCACGCCCATGCTCATCGTCATGATCGCGATCGGGTCGACCGACCTGCTGTTCGCTCTCGACTCCATACCGGCCATCTTCGGGCTGACCAAGGAGTCCTACCTGGTGTTCACCGCGAACGCCTTCGCCCTGATGGGGCTACGCCAGCTGTACTTCCTGCTGGGCGGGCTGCTCGAGCGGTTGATCTACCTGAGCAAGGGGCTGGCGTTCATCCTCGCCTTTATCGGGATCAAGCTCGTTCTCGAGGCGGTGCACACCACCGGCCTGGAACAGGTGCCGCAGGTCCCGATCTGGCTGTCTCTGGTCGTGATCGGCGCGACGATGCTGGTGACGACGGTGGCGAGTCTCCTCAAGGCACGCCGTGACCCTTCGGCCGTGCGCTCCTTGCACGGCGACGCGTCTACCCCCGTGGTGGACACAGAGCGTATGCCGAATTGATAACGGCGGTCTCGATGCGTTGGGCGACGGCCTCCACGGACACGGAGTCATAGCCGGGCCCGAGGCCACACCCGGCGAGTGATCTGCGGCCCGATCCCAGAGTGTGAGGCAGGGCAGTGCCTGGCCTGCGAAGCTTGTACGGTGATCGGCACGGGTTGCCGGATTCGGGGAGGTTCGCATGCGCACGCCTTCGGTGGCGCCCGCTGTGACGAGAGCCGTCGCGGTCGCGCTGGCGGTCGCCGCCGCCGCCGTGCTGGCGTTCACCGCCCTCGTCGACTACCACGGGGCCAAAAGACCGGCCGCCGCGCCGACACAGCCGGTCACACCGGTGCCGGCGTCGACCCTGCCGGGAAGCATCGACCTGCCGACCGCGGAACCCACCGGGCGGCGGGTTTCCGCCTCGACCGCCAAGGCCTGGCTGAAGGCGCTCACGGGCATGTGGGCACAGGACCCGCGGAACAACTACTTCCAGTTCCGTGCCGATGGCACGGGCGAGTGGGTCGCCTACGGGCAGAAGCTCTGGACCGGCCGGGCCACGCCCCGCGATGCCAAGACCTTCGACCTGTCCGACCCCAGCGGGCAGGGCGAGTCGTACTGGCAGGTCAAGCTGATCAGCGGAGGCAGGAAGCTGCTGTTCGCCGGCACCCGGCAGACCTACCGGAAGATCTAGGCCTGTTCAGAAGCCCGGCCGGCGCGCTTTCAGCCGCACGGGCTCTCGGCGAGGGCTTCGAGAGCGTTGAGCGCGGCCACCAAGGCCGTGCGCTGCTCGGCCGACAGCGTGCCCAGCCGTTCGACGAGGAACGCCGATCGCTCATTGCGCAACTGTTCGAGCTGCCGGCGGCCCTGCGCGGTGATCACGAGCAGGGTGGCGCGCCTGTCCTCGGTGTCCGGGGTACGCCGGAGGAGTCCGTGGTTCTCCAGCGAGGCCACGAGGCGGCTCTGCGTGGGCGCGGTCACACCTTCGTGCCCGGCCAGGTCGCCGAGCCGCACCGGACCCAGCGCCTCCACGCTGGCGAGCGTGGAGGCCTGACTGGAGGTCAGGGTCTGCGGGCCGTGCTGGCGTACGCGGCGATTCAGCCGGCCAAAAGTCATTCGCAGCCGCGACGCGAGCTCCGCGTCCGTCAGGCCCCCGGCCTCGGGCACCTGGTTGGTCACGCCGGTCATCTTCTCTTACCCGCCGCCTCACCGAGATCGCGCGTCCAAGGCGCGCCGACGAGCGTGCCCATCACCCCATCTTGCTGCATGAATGCCAGGTACGCAGCAGTCGAGGCCGGGACGGCGAGAACTCACCGCGGCCGGCGACCCGGTGGCGGGCACGTCCCAGCAGGCGGCCCGGGCGCGCGGACGGCGGACGGTGGCGTCGGTGCGACGCCGGGCACGGTGCTCACCAGCCGCGGTCGCGCCACTCCTGCAGGTGGGGGCGTTCCTTGCCGAGGATGGTGTCCTTGCCGTGGCCGGGATAGACCCAGGTGTTGTCCGGCAGAGTCCCGAAGACGCGCTCCTCGAGGTCGTTCATGAGCTGGGTGAACAGCTTCTTGTCACCCCAGGTGTTGCCGGCACCGCCGGGAAAGAGGCTGTCGCCGGCGAACAGGTGGGGCGTGTCGCCGTCGTCGTAGCGCAGCGCGATCGAGCCGGGCGTGTGCCCGCGCAGATGGATGACGGACAGTGCGTTCTGCCCGACACGGACGGTGGCGCCGTGCTCGACCGGCTCGGTGACCGGCAGCGGCAGGGCCTCGGCGTCGTCCGGGTGGGCCACCACGCGCGCATGGGTGGCGTCGACGACGGTGGCGAGTGCGCCCCAGTGGTCCTGGTGACGGTGCGTGGTGACCACGCGCGACAGCGGGCCGTCGCCGAGGAGCCCGAGCAGCCGGTCCGGCTCGTTCGCCGCGTCGACCAGCACCTGCTCGCCGGTGGCCGTGCAATGGAGCAGGTAGGCGTTGTTGTCGTACGGCCCCACGGCCAGCTTCGTGATCGTCAGACCGGGCAGTTCACGCACGTCGGGGGCGCCACCGACGTCGACGTTGCCTGTGTAGCTCACGCTGTCCTCCAAACGGTCACGGCGGTTGCGTGCGATTCGGCGAGCAGGTCCATCCTTCCACGCTCCCGCCGTCGCCCGCCGTCGGCGGTGTGCGATCCGGGCGCGAAGTAGGCTCCCGCGCATGAGAGCCGATCTCCCCATCTGCCGGACCTGCGGGGTGCAGTACGGCGCGTCGCGCGCGAACTGCCCGATCTGCGAGGACGAACGTCAGTACGTCGGCTGGGAGGGCCAGCGGTGGACGACGCTCGCCGAACTCAGCGCCGCCGGCCACCGGGGAAGGGTCGCCGAGGAGGGCCCCGGGATCGTCGGGATCGGCACCGAGCCCGCGACGGCGATCGGCCAGCGCGCCCTGCTGGTCCGCGCGCCCTCGGGGAACGTCCTGTGGGACATGGTGACCTACCTCGACGACGACCTGGTGGCGCGGGTCGGCGAGCTCGGCGGGATCTCGGCCGTCGCGGTCAGCCATCCGCATTTCTACGGATCCATGATCGAGTGGGCCCACGCGTTCGGCGCCCCGGTCTACATCCACGCGGCCGACCGCGAGTGGGTCGCGCGCCCGGACGACTCGGTCGTCTTCTGGGACGGAGAGACGAAGGAGATCGGCGCCGGCCTCACGCTGATCAACGCGGGCGTGCATTTCGCCGGGGGGCAGGTGCTGCACTGGCGCGATGGCGAGGATGGCCGTGGCGCACTGCTCTCGGGTGACATCTTCACCGTCGTCCAGGACCGCCGGTACGTCAGCTTCATGTACAGCTACCCCAATCTCATCCCCGAGCGGCCCCGGACGATCCGCCGTGCGTTGCGCCTGGTGGAGCCATACCCGTTCGAACGCGTGTACGGGGCCTGGTGGAACCGGGTCGTGTACACGAACGGGACCGAGGCCGTACGCCGGTCGGCGGAGCGTTACATCGAGCACGCCCTCGACGACGGCCCCGAGTAGCCGCGCGTACGCCGCGGCGCCCGCGCCACCGGTCCTTCCGCGCGTTCCGGTGGCGACGGCCGTTCGAACACCTGTACGGTTCGGGTTGTGACGAGGGGGCCCCACTGAGGGCATCTGGAAGAAACTGTCGTGCCCGCTCGTTAGCCTGAAGCTGACCTGTCTCAACCAGGCTCTCTAGGGGATAGCGGATTCGCCGTGGCTGACCGTCTCATCGTGCGCGGAGCACGTGAACACAATCTCAAGGACGTCTCGCTCGATCTGCCTCGCGATGCGCTGATCGTGTTCACCGGGCTGTCCGGCTCCGGAAAGTCCAGCCTCGCGTTCGACACGATCTTCGCCGAGGGGCAGCGCCGTTACGTCGAGTCGCTGTCGGCGTACGCGCGCCAGTTCCTCGGCCAGATGGACAAGCCGGACGTCGACTTCATCGAGGGCCTGTCGCCGGCGGTGTCGATCGACCAGAAGTCCACCTCGAAGAATCCTCGTTCGACCGTCGGCACGATCACCGAGGTCTACGACTACCTGCGTCTGCTGTGGGCCCGCATCGGCCACCCGCACTGCCCGGTCTGCGGCCGCACGATCCACAAGCAGACTCCGCAGCAGATCGTCGACCGGGTGCTGGAGTTCGACGAGGGCACCCGCTTCCAGGTGCTCGCGCCAGTCGTGCGGGGGCGTAAGGGGGAGTACTCCGAGCTCTTCCGCGAGATGCAGACCAAGGGCTTCTCGCGGGCGCGCGTCGACGGCGACATCGTGCGCCTCGACGAGGCGCCCAAGCTCAAGAAGTACGAGAAGCACGACATCGAGGTCGTCGTCGACCGGCTGAGCGTGAAGACCGCCGCCCGGCGCCGCCTGGCCGACTCGGTCGAGACCGCGCTCGGGCTGACCGGAGGCACGATCATCCTCGACTTCGTCGACCTGCCGGACGACGACGAGCACCGCGAGCGGATGTTCTCCGAGCATCTGTACTGCCCCTACGACGACCTGTCGTTCGACGAACTCGAACCGCGGTCCTTCTCGTTCAACTCTCCGTACGGCGCCTGTCCCGACTGCACCGGTCTGGGCACCCGCATGGAGGTCGACGGCGAGTTGCTCGTGCCGGACCCGGACAGGACCCTCGGCGAGGGCGCGATCTCGCCCTGGTCCAACGGGCACGTGAGCGACTACTTCCTCCGGCTGCTCGGCGCGCTCGGCGAGGCGGTCGGCTTCGACCTGGACACGCCGTGGTCGAAGCTGCCCGCACAGGCGCGCAAGGCGATCCTGAACGGCCACGACACCCAGGTCCACGTGAGCTACCGCAACCGCTACGGCCGGCTGCGGTCCTACTACACGACCTACGAGGGCGTGATCCCCTACGTCCAGCGCCGTCACTCCGAGGCCGAGAGCGACTCCAGCCGTGAGCGGTTCGAGGGCTACATGCGGGAGATCCCGTGTCCCTCCTGCCACGGCAGGCGCCTCAAGCCGGTCGTGCTGGGCGTCACCGTCAACGACCGGTCCATCGCCGACGTGGCCGCCATGCCGATCGGCGAGTGCGCCAAGTTCCTGCTCGCCATGGAGCTCAGCGACCGCGAGAAGCACATCGCCGAGCGCGTCCTCAAGGAGATCAACGCCCGGCTGGGCTTCCTCCTCGACGTCGGTCTCGACTACCTCACGCTCGACCGCGCCTCGGCCACCCTCGCGGGCGGTGAGGCGCAGCGCATCCGGCTCGCGACCCAGATCGGCTCCGGGCTGGTCGGCGTGCTCTACGTGCTCGACGAGCCGTCCATCGGGCTCCACCAGCGCGACAACCACCGTCTTCTCGAGACGCTGATCCGGCTGCGCGACATCGGCAACACGCTCATCGTGGTCGAGCATGACGAGGACACCATCCGGGCCGCCGACTGGGTCGTCGACATCGGCCCCGGCGCCGGGGAGCACGGCGGCGAGGTCGTGGTCACCGGCACGGTCGAGGAGCTTCTGCGGACCGAGGGCTCGATGACCGGGGCCTACCTGTCCGGCCGGCGGCAGATCCCCGTCCCGCCCAGCAGGCGGAAGCGGCAGCGGGGCCGTGAGCTGGTCGTGAAGGGCGCGCGCGAGCACAACCTGCGCGACGTCGACGTCGCCTTCCCGCTCGGCGTGTTCACCGCGATCACCGGCGTCTCCGGGTCGGGGAAGTCGACCCTCGTCAACGACATCCTCTACACGTCGCTGGCCAAGCAGCTGCACGGAGCGCGCACGGTGCCGGGCCGGCACAAGCGGATCAACGGGCTCGACCAGGTCGACAAGGTCGTCCACGTCGACCAGTCGCCGATCGGCCGCACCCCGCGGTCCAACCCGGCCACCTACACCGGCGTCTTCGATCACGTCCGGAAGCTGTTCGCCGCCACCTCCGAGGCGAAGCTGCGCGGCTACCAGCCGGGCCGGTTCTCGTTCAACATCAAGGGCGGCCGTTGTGAGGCGTGCTCGGGCGACGGCACGATCAAGATCGAGATGCAGTTCCTGCCGGACGTCTACGTCCCCTGTGAGGTCTGCGACGGCGCCCGCTACAACCGGGAGACCCTGGAGGTCCACTACAAGGGCAAGACGATCTCCGAGGTCCTCGACATGCCGATCGAGGAGGCCCTGGAGTTCTTCGAGGCCATTCCGGCGATTCGCCGTCACCTGCAGACGCTCAACGACGTCGGCCTTGGCTACGTCAGGCTCGGCCAGCCCGCGCCGACGCTGTCCGGCGGCGAGGCGCAGCGGGTCAAACTCGCATCTGAGCTGCAGCGCCGTTCCACCGGCCGCACGGTCTACGTCCTCGACGAGCCCACCACCGGCCTGCACTTCGAGGACATCCGTAAGCTTCTCGGCGTGCTCGGCCGTCTCGTCGACGGCGGCAACACCGTTATCGTGATCGAGCACAACCTCGACGTCATCAAGACCGCCGACTGGGTCATCGACATGGGCCCGGAAGGCGGCACCGGCGGCGGGACCATCATCGCGACCGGTTCACCGGAAGACGTGGCGGCCAACGACAAGAGCTACACCGGCCAGTTCCTGAAGCCCCTGCTAGCCAAGTAAGAGCAAGCTAAGCGTCAGCCGAGAGCGTCGGCGACGGGCAGCTCGTAGCTCTGCGTTGGCGGGCTGAGGAGCTCGTACCCGAGTTCCTCGTTGATGGCGATCATGTGCTGGTTGATCGCCGCGTTCCCCGTCACGATGCGCTCTAGCGTCGGCTCGGTCACCGCCAGCCATTCCAGCATCGCGGTCTTGACCAGCATTCCGAGCCGGTGTCCCCGGTGCTCGCGGGTCACCGCCGTGAGGAGCTGGTGTCCCCACGCGGGATTGTCAGGGTCGGCCTCGACCGCGGTGACCGCCGCCATCTCGCCGCTCGCCGCGTGCAGCGCTGTGAGCGTGTAGATCCGCCTGCCCTGCCGCTCGCGGCGATCCATTCCCTCCCTCGCCCGAGCGAGGTTCCAGACCTCTGGCTCCTCGCCTTCGTCGAGCGGCGCGTCCCCCATCGCGTTCTCCACCGCGGCGTACCCGGCCAGGTACTCGTCGGGGATGCGGCCGTCCCAGGAGGCCAGCGTGTACCCGGCTGCCGCCTGCGCCGCCTGCTCCCGCAGCGACGCGATGCGGCCGGCAGGGATCTTGCCGAGCACGAGCACCCGCCTGGCCTCTACCAGCCCGGGGACGGCGCCCGCGCGCCCGGCGAACGCGGCGCCGGCCGAGCCCTGGAACGCGCCGCTGCCGAGCACTGACCGACCAGCGTTCGCCGCGCGGCCGGCGGCGTGCCTGAGCAGCGCGGTTCCGATCCCTTGCCGCCGCGACGCGGGCCGCACGGTGAGGTACACGTACGCCCGGTCACGGTTCTCCCGCTCGGGCAGCGTGAGGAAGTACCACCCGTGGACGGTGCCGTCCGTCTCGTCCTCGGAGAGCCATGTCTCCGCGGGCTCCGCCGGGTACTTGGCCCAGCTCCGCATCCGGGCCAGCGACCACGGCGGCCCGAGCGGATCGTCGGTTTCCCCCGCCGCCCGCACGGCCTCGAAGCACGCCTGAGTCGACACCAGGTCCGACACGTCCCACTTCACGATGCGCATGCCGCCTAGCTAACCGCGTCATGCCGGCAGGGCGCGAGTCTTTTGTGGCGCCGTGACCGCTTGCGGCCAGGGCGGCGGCGCGGGCGCGGCCGTCCTAGGCGGCCGAGCTAGCCCCCCACAAGCCAGCTGCGTCCAAGCGGGTGGCGGGGTCGTAGCGGAGCGGGGCGTAGCCTGTGTACGTCTCCGCGAGCGTGGCGGCCGCCGTCCGCGATGTCACCAGGTGGCGCAGCTGCGCGAGTTGAAGCTCGCCCTCGAACTGGTCCTGGCCCGGCGCGATGTGCAGCATGGAGGTCATCCACCAGGACAGGTAGGTGGACCGCCACACCCGCTGGAGGCAGTAGTCGGAGTATGCCGCCGCGAGCTCCGGGTCATTGTCGCGGATGAGCCTGATGAGCGCGGTGGCGAGCGCCGCGACGTCCGCCACGGCCAGGTTGAGGCCCTTGGCGCCGGTGGGCGGCACGATGTGCGCCGCGTCGCCGGCCAGGAACAGGCTCCCGTAGCGCATCGGCGCGGCGACAAAGGACCGCATCGGGGTGATGGACCTCTGGAGCACCGGCCCGCTGGTCAGCGTCCAGCCGGGCAACGCGAACCGGGTGGCGAGCTCTGCCCAGATCCGGTCGTCCGGCCAGCGGCCGATGTCCTCGTCGGCCGGCACCTGGAGGTAGAGCCTGCCGATCTCGGGGGTGCGCATGCTGTGCAGTGCGAACCCGCGGTCGTGGCGGCAGTAGATGACCTCGTCGGTAGACGGCGGGGCGGCGGCCAGGATGCCGAGCCAGGCGTACGGGTAGTCGCGTTCCGCGAGCATGGTGAGCCCGCCCGCCGGGATCGAGCCGCGGGTAATGCCGTGGAACCCGTCGCAGCCGGCGATGACGTCGCAGGTCACCACGTGCCGTTCGGCGTGCGCGTCGGTGTAGGACAGCACCGGCCGTGCGGAGTCGAGCCCGCTCACCGCGGTGTCGGTGACCTCGAACTCAAGAGCCGCCCCCGCCGCCAGGCGGGCGGCGATCAGGTCTTTCACGATCTCGGTCTGCGCGTAGATCGTGATCCACCGCCCGCCGGTCA
>JAOPYL010000091.1 GCA_025964625.1 Actinoallomurus sp.
TGACGGCGCGGGACTGGCGTACCGCGCGGCGGATGTCGCGCGGCTCCGGCGCGCGGCCGTCGCCGAGCTCGGGCCGGTGCTCGACGCGGGTCCCGTACACGTTGACGCCGCCGAGCCGCACGCCGAGCGCACCGGCGAACGCCGCCTCGCAGCGTCCGGCGTTCGGGCTCGGATGCGCGGCGCCGTCCCGGCGGAGAACCGCGTACGTCTCCCGCGGCGAACCTCCGGCCAGCGGAGCGCACGCGGCGGTGAGGAGCCCGGTGAGCCGGGCCGGCACCCAGTTGGCCGCGTCGTCGAGGCGCGCGGCGGCCCAGCCGAAGTTCGCGTACCGAGGGCTGCGGTGGCCGACCATCGCGTCGAGCGTGTTCACCGCGCGGTAGGCGAGCAGGCCCGGAACGCCGAGCACCGCTCCCCAGAACAGCGGCGCGACGACGGCGTCGGAGGTGTTCTCGGCGATCGACTCGACCGTCGCCCGCGCCAGTTCCGCGGCGTCGAGGGCGTTCGGGTCGCGTCCGCACAGGTGCGGGAGCCGGTGCCGGGCGGCCTCGACGTCGCCGGCTCGCAGCGCGTACGCCATCGCGCGGCCTTCCCTCGCGAGGGACGTCCCGCCGACGACCGCCCAGGTGGCGACGGCCGTGACCAGGATCGCTCCGGGCCGGTCGCGCCCACAACGGACGTTCCGTCCCCGCCGGTCGCCGCCCGCGGCTTGCGCGGCCAGACCGAGGCCGGCGGCCCCCAGCACGCAGACCGTCGTGAAGACGACGCCACGCGGCTTGGAGTTACCGTAGAGCCGCCGCTCCAGAGCCCCGGCGGCCCGTCCGAACGCGGCTACGGGGTGGCCGCGCCGCGGGTCGCCGATCAGCACGTCGGCGAGGAGTCCCGCCAGCAGCCCTTCACCGATCGTCATGCCAGACGACGATAGAGCGTCGGCCACGGCGACCGGCCGGTAGCTCCCCCCGGGCGGATGGCATGATCGGGTGACCAGGCCACCGCCAGGAGAGGGGAACCAAGCGTGGAACTGACCGCGAAGCCCTGTTCGCCGGTCCGCGTCGAGCATGCCGAGGGGCCGTTCTGGCACGAGGGCCGGCTCGGCTGGGTCGACATCATGGCCGGGCACCTGTGGCTGGCCGGCTTCGACGGCAACACGCTCACCGAGCCCCGGTCCCGCGACGCGGGCCGGCCACTGGGCGCGGCGGTGCCGCGTGCCGGCGGGGGCTGGGTTCTGGCCGCGGGCACGGCCTTCCTCGCGATGGATGAGGATGGCACCGTGACGCCACTGACCGGCGACCTGGCCGATCCGTCGGTGGTGCGGATGAACGACGGCAAGTGCGACCCGGCGGGCCGGTTCTGGGCCGGCACGATGGCCCACGACGAGGCGTCCGCGATCGCGTCGCTGTACGTCTTCGACGGCACGGTCCGCACCGTCCTGGACGGCGTGACGGTCTCCAACGGTCTCGGCTGGAGCCCGGACCACCGCACCATGTACTACAACGACACGCCGACCGGCCGCGTCGACGCCTTCGACTACGACGAGGCGACCGGCAGCGTGTCCGGGCGACGTCCGTTCGTCGAGGTGCGAGGCGGCGCCCCGGACGGCATGACCATCGACGACGAGGGTTTCCTGTGGGTGGCGCTGTGGGGCGGCGGGGCGGTGCACCGCTATGACCCGTCGGGGCGCCCGGCCGGGACGGTCCGGCTGCCCGTGACGAACGTGTCGAGCTGCTGCTTCGGAGGCCCTGGCGGGTCCACGCTCTTCATCACGACCTCGCAGCAGGGACTCTCGGCGGAGCAGCGGGCCGCCGAACCCGACGCGGGCCGGATCTTCCGCGTCGAGCCCGGCGTCACCGGACCGCCCGCCACACCGTTCGCGCCGGCTCGCTGAGCGCCGAACGCTCAGAGGGCGAACCGGCCGATCGGGGGACGGCCGTCCACCAGGTCGGCGGCGAGCTCACCGAGGAGCGGCGTGAACTTGGCGCCGTGCCCGGAGCAGGCCGAGCAGACCACCAACGGGCCGTGGCGGTCGAGCACGAAGTCCTCACTCGGCGTCGACGTGTAGAGACAGGTCAGCTCGGACCGCGGAACCGGGTCCAGGCCCGGCAGCCGGCTCCGCACGTACGCGACGGCACGGTCCCGCGCGGCCGGGTCCACCGTGAAGTCCCGGGTGTCCGCGGTGGTCACGGTGCCGTTCACGTGTTCACCGACCTTGACGTAGGGGCCTTCCGGCAGGGCGTACATGTCGAGCCCGTCCGCGCTCTCTCCGTGCACGATCGTGGGCCAGGGCCCGGACTCGACCGGACTGAAGAGGAAGACCTGCTGCTGCGTCACGGTGAGCGGTGGCAGCGGCACCAGTCCGTCGAGCAGCGGGCCGGTCCAGGCGCCGGCTGCGACGACCACGGTCTGCGCGTGCCAGGTTCCGGCGTCGGTGCGGATCCGCACACCCCCGGCGTCCGGGTCCAGGGCGCGCACCGGCGTGTCGTACGCCACGTGCGCGCCGGCGGTGGCGGCCAGCCGGACCATCGCGGCCATCGCCGTTTCCGGGTCGATGACGGCGCCCTCAGGGTCGTACACGGCCGGTCCTTCGAAGCGGATGCCCGGCCAGCGCCGTGCCGCCTCGCGCGAGTCCACGAGTTCGGCGGCGACCCCGTGCTCCCGGAGCAGGTCTGCCATCCGCGCCGGTTCGCGCGCCGGCCCGTGGTCGACGCCGCCGGTATGGGCCAGGAGCGGCTCGCCGGCCTCGTCGGAAAGCCGATCCCACAACCGTCCGGCCTGGCCGGTGAGATCGACATAGAGCGGATCCAGGTAGGCACGGCGGAAGATCCTCGCGTGCCCGTGCGAGCTGCCGCGCCGGTGCGCCGGCGCGTACGCCTCGAACGCCGCCACGCTCTGCCCGCGCCGGCTCACCGCCCAGGCGGCCGCCGCCCCGGCCAGCCCCAGTCCCACCACCGCCACGTCAACATGCCGCATGTACGAATCCTGGCGGGTTGTCCTTTGAGAGCCGGCGGCGGGTCGCCCCTGACGTGAGATGACCCCGCACCGCGCCGGCGGTGCGGGGTCACGGCCTACAGATCCGCCACTGCGGGGATGACGTCGCTGCCGATGGCCTCGATCGGGGCGATTCGCCACACGTCGGTGACCGAACCGATGGCGGAGTCGAATCCCATCTCCGCCAGCCGTCCCAGGCCGTCGACGATCTCGCCGGTCTTCTCACCCTTCTCGCCGGGGTCGAAGGCGAAGTAGCACGTCTTCTCGATCTCGTCGTAGTCGCGGCCCTCCGCCTCGCAGTGGGCCCGGAGCACGTCCAGCTTGTGCGCCACCTCAGGGCTGGGGAACAGGTTGCAGGCCTGCGCGTAGCGGGCGACGAACCGCAGTGTCTTCCGCTCGCCCCCGCCGCCGATCATGATCGGCGGATGCGGCCGCGACAGCGACTGGGGTGAATTGAGCGTGCGCTCCAGCCGATGGTGCTTTCCCTCGTACGGCCCTTCGCCGTCGCCCCACATCTGAAGACAGATCTGCAGCGTCTCCTCCAGGTGCTCGAAGCGCTCGGCCACGGGCGGGAACGAGAGACCCAGACCGCGGGACTCCTCCTCGTTCCACGCCGCGCCGATGCCGAGCTCCGCCCGCCCACCGGACAGCACGTCGAGCGTGGTCACCATCTTCGCCAGCAGGCCGGGCGTGCGATAGACGGCGCCGGTGACCAGCGTGAGCAGCTTCGCGCGTGACGTGTGGGCCGCCAGGAAACCAAGCGTTGTGTAGGCCTCGAGCATGTCGTGCTCGGCCGGCCCGACGACTCCGATCTGGAAGACGTGATCCATCACCGCGACGCGGTCGAACCCCGCGGCATCGGCCGTGCGCGCCACCTCCGCCAGGTCCGCTCCAAGTCGAGACGGGCCACCCGGCCAGGTAAAGTCGGGAATCTGAAGACCGATCTTCATACGGTCACCTCCACCCGAATCCTGTCATGAGAATTCTCCTGCCCTGGCGAGGTCGGGCTCGGTCGCGGGTTCACCGAACCGGGCGAGAACGAGTGCTCCCGCCACCGCCATCAAGAAACCCACCACGGCCACCCATTCGAATCCGTGGCGGGTCCTGTCCCCCAGCAGCAGGACTCCGATCAGCGCGGGCACCACCGTCTCGGCCACGACCACGGCGGCGGTGGTCGTGGTCACCGAACCGCGTTGCAGCGCGGTCGCGAAGAAGACGAAGGCCACCAGCCCGCCACTCGCCACCACGTACGCCGCCGGGTCCCGCAACAGGTCGAGCGGGGACAGACTGGTCAGCACCCGTGCGCCGATGGCGACGAACCCGAAGCCCAGCCCCGCGACCAGTCCGAGCGCGACGGACCCGGCCTCCCCACGGATGCGGCCGACCACGATGCCCGCCACGCCGATGACCGCGACACAGCCGAGCAGCACGAATCTGAACCTCAGGCCGACCGCGGCCGGGTTCTCGTGGCCGGAGGCCAGTCCGAGCATGGCCAGACCCGCACAGACCGCCGCGACCGCGATCCACTCCCGCGCGGACAGCCGGGTGTGCAGCACGCGCGCGGCGACGACCGCGGTCACCGCGAGATTCGCCGCGACCGCCGCCTGAACGACGAACAGCGGCAGTGACCGCAGTGCGACCAGCTCTGCCAGAAAGCCGAGGAGGTCCAGGCCCAGGCCGGCAACGAACGGGACCTGACCGACCAGTCGCACCAGCAGCCGCAGATCGACGCCCTCACCGGCGGGCGCGGACCGGGCCGCGACCGCCTGCATGACGCTGGCGACGCCGAAGCACACGGCGGCGGCGATCGCACCCAGGAGGCTCCAGATCATCCTCCGAGCCTATGATCCCGGGTCCTGACCCGTACGTCGAGCCCCGCGGCGACACTCGGTAATCGGTCAGGGACAGCCCGCCGATGGCGCCGAGCCCCCGGCGTCCTGGGGACTCGCCTCACGCGGCCTGCCACAGCGACGCGTAGGGGCCACGGTCGCGCAGCAGCTGATCATGCGTGCCGTCTTCGACGATCCGTCCCTGCGCCATCACGACGATCCGGTCGGCGTGCCGTGCCGTCTGCAACCGGTGCGCGATCACCACCGTCGTACGGCCGGACGCGACACTGTTCATCGCCCGGCTGACACGGGCCTCCGTGGCGAGATCGAGGTTGGCGGTGGCCTCGTCGAGCAGCAGGATCGCGGGGTCGACGAGCTCGGCGCGGGCCAGGCAGATCAGCTGCCGCTGGCCGGCGGACAGTGAGGCACCGCGTTCGGCGATCTCGTGGTCGTACCCCCCGGGCAGTCGCATGATCAGGTCATGCGCGCCGACGGAGCGCGCCGCCGCCTCGACCTCCTCCACGGGTGCGTCCGGGCGTCCGTACGCGATGTTGTCGCGCACGGTGCCGCGGAACAGGAACGTCTCCTGTGGCACGTATCCGAGCTGCCGCCGGTAGGCGTCCAGGTCGAGGGAGCGCAGGTCGTATCCGTCCACGACGACACGGCCCTCCAGGGGGTCATAGAAGCGGGCCAGCAGCTTGACCAGGCTCGACTTGCCGGCGCCGGTCTCCCCCACCAACGCGACCGTCTCCCCGGGCTCGATCGTCAGATCGACCTTCGTCAGTGCCTCGCCCTCGATGCCCGGATAGCCGAACCGCACACCCTCCAGCCGGAGCGCCCCGCGCAGCCGGCCCGGGTCGATCGGATCTTCGGCGACGGGCGTCGCGACCGGCTCGGCCATCAGGTCGGCGATACGCGCCATCGAGACACGTGCCTGCTGCCAGTCGTCGAACACCTCAGAGAGCTGCTGGATCGGCGAGAAGAACAGGTTGAGGTAGAGCAGGAACGCGATCAGCTCACCGGGCGTCAGCGAGCCGCCGCGCACCATGTGGTACCCGAGCGCGAGCACCAGTACGGCCGCGACGTCGGCCAGGAAGTCGACGAAGGGGAAGTACAGCGAGATGAGCCGCTGCGCGGCGAGCCTGGCGTCCACGTAACCGCGGGTGATGCGCTTGAACTCGGTGTGCCGCCGTCGCTCCTGGGTGAACGCCTGGGACTCGCGGACCCCCGCCATGCTCTCCTGCAGGCTGGCGTTGACGACCGCGATCCGTTCGCGGGCCTCGCGGTACGGCTCCGCCGACAGCCGGCGGAACGCCACTGTGGCGATCACCAGCGGGATCAGCACCAGCGCCGTCGCGCCCGTCAGCACCGGACTCATCAAACCCATGGCCACCGCGACGCCCGCGAACGTGAACAGCGACGCGACCGCGCTGATCAGCCCGTCCTGCAGCAGCGAGGAGAACGCGCTGACGTCAGTGGTCATCCGGGTCATGATGCGCCCGGCCATCTCCCGGTCGTAGAAGTCGACGGACAGCCGCTGCAGCTGCGCCCAGACCCGGACCCGCAGCGCGTACATGAGCCGCTCGCCGGTGCGCCCGGCCACCATCGTGACGCCCTGGGAGATCGCCAGGTCCACGAGCGCCACGCCGAGGAACACCCCGGCCGCCGTGAAGAGCGCGGACTGCGACCCGGTCAGCACGCCGTTGTCGATGCCGTCGCGGGAGAGGTACGGCCCCGCGACGCCGGCCAGCGCGTCGAGCACGACGAGGAGCAGGCCCAGGGCGAGCGGCCGGCGGTACGGCCGGAGGAACCGCCACAGCGTGAAGCGCGGCTCCGGCCGGGACTCGCGGGAGATGTCCACGTCCGGCACGTCGCGTAGCGGCGGCAGTGCGGCGACCCGTTCGAGCATGTCCTCGTGGGAGAAGTCCCCTCTTCGGCCGGACTCAGGGGCACGCCGGGAGACGAATTCGCCGCCGTCGTCGCGCTCGGCCGTCGCCGAGGCCGCCTCGAGGTCGTCGCCTTCGCCGGACAGCAGGCGCCGGTACAGCGCGCAGCGCGCCATCAGCTGTCCGTGGGTACCGTCATCGATGACCCGGCCCTCGTCCATCACCGCGATCCGGTCGGCGAGCCTCAGAGTGGAGCGCCGGTGGGCGACGAGCAGAGTCGTGTGCTCACGCAGCACCCGCCGCAGGGTCGCGTGGATGCTCTCCTCGACCTTGGCGTCGACCGCGCTCGTGGCGTCGTCCAGGACGAGGATGCGCGGGTCGGCGAGCAGCGCGCGGGCCAGCGCGACCCGCTGCCGCTGGCCGCCGGACAGAGTGAGCCCGCGCTCGCCGACGATGGTCGCGTAGCCCTCGGGCAGGCGCGTGATGAACTCATGTGCCTCGGCCGCCCGCGCGGCCGCCTCGACCTCCGCGTCGGTGGCGTCGGGCCGCCCGTAGGCGATGTTGTCGCGCAGCGACTCGGAGAACAGGAAGCTCTCCTCGAACACCATCCCGATCTGGGAACGCAGCGAGGTCAGCGTGACGTCACGCACGTCGTGGCCGTCGATCCGCACGGCTCCCTCCCGCGCGTCGTAGAACCGCGCGAGCAGCAGGGCGGCGGTGGACTTCCCCGACCCCGACGCTCCCACCAGTGCGACGGTCTCACCGGGCTCGATCCGCAGGTCGAAGCGGTCGAGCACCGGCTCGGACCGCCAGAAGCCGAAGCCCACCCCCTCGAAGGAGATCTCGCCCCGGAGCTCCGGCAGCTCGTACGCCTCCGGAGCGTCGGTCACCGCGGGCGTCGCGTCGAGCAGCTCGAAGATGCGCTCCGCTCCGGCGCGGGCCTGCGGAGCGGCGCTGAGCATCCGCGCGATCATCCGCGCCGGGCCGACCAGCAGGACCAGATAGGACGCGAACGCGAGGAACGTGCCGACCGTGATCTGGTGGTGGAGTGCCAGCCACCCTCCGAGCGCCAGCACGCCGACCTGCCCGAACGACGGAATCGACTCCAGCAACGGCTGGTAGCGCGCCTGCATCCGCAGGGCTCGCACGCTGGAGCCGTACAGGCCCGCGGCCGAGTCGGCGAGGCGTTCGAACTCGCGTCGTTCCTGCCCGAAGCCCTTGACGACGCGGACACCGGTCACCGCCTGGTCGACGACCTGGGCGACCTCGCCGGTGCGGTTCTGGACGTCCCAGGTGGCCGGGTAGAGCCGCGTCCGCATCCGGTACGCGCCGGCGACGAGGGCGGGCACGACGACCAGGCTGATCAGGGCGAGCAGCGGCGAGAAGACGAACATCACGATCAGGGAGGCCACCATCAGCACAAGGTTGCTGGCCAGCGTCGGCAGCACGCGCAACACCATGAGCACGATGTTGATGTCGGCGTTGGCCCGCGAAACGAGCTGGCCGGTGGCCAGGTTGCCGTGCGCTTGGAGGTCCAGCCGCTGCAGCTCCCGGTGGATGGCACCGCGCAGCCCATACGAGACCTCCAGCATGACCCGCGACGAGTTGAACCGCCGGGTGCGGGCTGCGACGAATCCCACCAATCCAAGGGCGAACAGGAACAGTAGCCATGGGGCGAGCGGGGAGCGGTGCGTCAGGATCCCGTCGTCGACGATGTGGCGTTCGACGACAGGAACCGTGGTGCTGACGGCGGCCCAGGCCAGCCCTGCCACCAACGTGCGGATCAGGCTGCGGCGCTGCTTCAGCACGAACGGCAGCAGCCTGCGGATCCAGCCTTTTTCCCCGGTTTCCGGCCGCTCACCCATCGGCGAGCCGTTCCATGAGGCCGGCGGCCAGCCGGAGCAGCTCACATTCGGTGGGTGTGAGCCGCTCGGCCATCACCTTCGCGAGCCATGCCTCCCGCCTGAGCGTGTCCTCGTCGAGCACGGCGACCCCCTCGTCCGTGATGTCGATCAGCACCTGCCGCCGGTCCGCGGCGTCCTGACGGCGGACGATCAGCCCGTCGTTCTCCAGCCGGGCGAGCATCCGCGTGAGCGACTGCGGCTGAAGACGCTCGGCCGCGGCCATCGCGGTCGCGGTCATCGGGCCGTTGCGGGACAGCAGGCCGAGCAGGCTGAGCCGGCTGAGGCTCAGACCGTGGCCGATCCGCTCGGCGCGCAGCCGGCGGCCGAGCCGGGCCATGCCCTCGCGTACCAGGCTTGCGGTCAGCTCGGACTCATCGGTCGCCACATTGCTAAGGGAAGCTTATTATTCTTCGCCTGGCAAATGGTTGCTTGTCCTAAATAGCGGTTAAGATGGCACGCAATGCGTAGCGTCAGGGTCGAGAGGCCTCGCCGAACCCCATGGACTCGTGACCGGATCAACTGATCCGGAAGACGGGGTAGCCCGGGGCGATCTCGAGCAGCTTCTCGCCGCTCTCGGAAATGATGGGCGCTCTGGCGCCGGCGCGGCACACCGCGGACCTTCCATCGTGCGAATGACCGAGATGTGCCGAGCCGGGCCTATGGCCAGATGTCCGGCAACCGGGCGGAGTGCACGCTACGCGCTTACCGTCGCCCACCAGGCGGCCGCGTCGGGCCCCAGTTTCCCGTCCTTCATCCGCTCGCTCGACAGCAGCAGTGTTCCCGGCACGTCGAGCCGGACCGGCTCGTCGCCGACGTTGACGGCGCAGACGAGGCCGGGCTCGCGCTCGAACATCAGCACACCCTCGGGGGCGTCGAGCCAGCGAAGCTCACCGTCGCCGAGCGCTGGATGCCCGGCGCGGATCCGTAGCGCCTCGCGGTACAGGCACAGCATCGACCGAGAGTCGCGGAGCTGGACGTCCACCGTGAGGTTGCGCCATTCCGCGGGGACGGGCAGCCAGCTCTCGCCGCCCCCGGGGGGGCTGAAGCCGAACGGCGGCTCGGTGTACGCCCACGGGATCGGAACCCGGCAGCCCTCCCGGCCCCTGCCGTTACCCCACTGCGGATCGAGGAGGTACTCCGCCGGCAGGTCGGTCACCTCCGGCAGGCCGAGCTCCTCGCCCTGGTAGACGTAGGCGGACCCGGGGAGCGCCAGCATCAGCATGGCCGCGGCCCGGGCCCGCCGGGCGCCGAGCCAGCCGCCACCGTAGCGGGTGACGTGACGCTGGACGTCGTGGTTGGACAGCACCCAGGTCGTGGGCGCTCCGACCGAGCCGGCCGCCGCCAGCGACTCATCGATGACCCGGCGCAACTCCGCGGCCGACCAGCCCGCCTGCAGGTAGTGAAAGTTGAACGCCTGATGCAGCTCGTCGGGGCGCACGTAGCGCGCGAGGCGTTCGGCGTTCGGCGCCCAGGCCTCCGCGACCCCGATCCCGCCGTAGGCGTCCAGGACCCGCCGCCATGACCGGTGGATGTCGTGCACGCCGTCCTGGTCGAAGTACGGCAGCTCGGCGTTGCCGAGCATGGAGATCTGCCCGGTGTGCCCGGCGTCCGGCAGTCCCGGGGCCTTGACCATGCCGTGAGCGACGTCGATGCGGAAGCCGTCCACACCCCGGTCGAGCCAGAACCGCATGATGTCCTCGAACTCGGCGTGGACCTCGGGGTTCTCCCAGTTCAGGTCGGGCTGCTCGGGCGCGAACAGGTGGAGGTACCACTCCCCGTCCGCCAGCCGGGTCCAGGCGGGCCCGCCGAAGACCGACTCCCAGTCGTTCGGCGGCAGCTCGCCCCGGCCCGGCCGGAAGATGTAGCGGTCACGCTCGGGCGAGCCCGGACCCGCGTCGACGGCCTTCTCGAACCACGGATGCCTGTCGGAGGTGTGGTTCGGGACGATGTCGAGGATCACCTTGAGGCCGTGCCGGTGGGCGTCCTGGATCAGCGACTCGGCGTCGCCGAGGGTTCCGAAGCCCGGATCGACCGCCCGGTAGTCGGCCACGTCATAACCGCCGTCGGCCATCGGTGAACGGTAGAACGGTGTGAGCCAGAGCGCGTCCACGCCCAGTTCCGCCAGGTACCGCAGACGGCCGCGGACGCCCAGCAGGTCACCGACGCCGTCGCCGTCGCCGTCGGCGAAGCTGCGGAGGTAGACCTGGTAGATCACCGCGTCCCGCCACCAGCGGGAGCCCCGCGTAGAGAACCCCACCGGATCGGCGAACTGCTGTGCCATGCAACTCCTTCAGGATTTGGTGGCACCGGACGTCAGGCCGGTGACCAGATGCCGCTGGACGAGCAGGAAGACCACGGCCGCGGGTGCCGCGATCATCACCGAGGAGGCGGTCATCAGACCCCCACGGCCTTCTGCCGGCCGACGAACTGCTGTCGCCCGACGGCGAGGGTGTACTTGTTGTCGCCGGTCATGAATGCCGTCGCGTACGCTACCTCGCCCCAAGCAGTGATGAATCAGTAGAAAGCGGCCACCGCGACGCCCGGCTTGGCGAGTGGCAGCACCAGCCCCCAGAACGTCCCCAACGGCGTGAGGCCCTCGAGCCGGCCGGCCTCGTCGATGACCGGCGTGAACAGCTGCACCTGTCTGGTTCGCAGTCCGTCGCAGTAAGCGTGCCGCCGCCGGCGAACTACGTGCGCAATAGTGGTGATCAAGTGAGAGGGTTCAGATGACCGAGGACTTCCTGTGGGGCGCGGCCACCGCCGCGTACCAGATCGAGGGAGCGGCCCGCGAGGACGGCCGCGCGCCCTCCATCTGGGACACCTTCAGCCGTACGCCGGGCCGCGTGCTCGGCGGCGACACCGGCGACGTCGCCGCCGACCATTACCACCGCTGGGCCGAGGACGTGGACACGATGAGCGCCCTGGGGCTGGGGGCGTACCGGTTCTCCATCGCCTGGCCCCGGATCCATGACCGCAGGGGCATCGACTTCTACTCGCGGCTCGTCGACGCGCTGCTCGAGCGCGGTATCGCGCCGGTCGCCACGCTCTACCACTGGGACCTGCCCCAGGAGCTGGAGGACGCCGGCGGCTGGCCGACACGGGACACGGCGCTGCGGTTCGCCGAGTACGCCGAGCGGATCGGCGCGGCGCTCGGCGACCGCGTGCACACGTGGACGACGCTGAACGAGCCGTGGTGTTCGGCCTTCCTCGGCTACGCGTCGGGCGTGCACGCGCCGGGCCGCACCGAGCCGGCGGCGGCCCTGGCCGCGGCGCACCACCTCAACCTCGCGCACGGCCTGGCCGCGCAGGTGCTGCCCGGCCGGGTATCGGTGACGCTCAACCTGCACCACGTGCGCGGCGACGCCGAGGCCGTCCGCAAGGTCGACGCGGTGTCGAACCGGATCTTCCTCGGACCGATGCTCGACGGCGCCTACCCCGCCGACCTTCTCGAGGACACCGGGCAGATCACCGACTGGTCGTTCGTCCGCGCCGGCGACGAGGCGGTCATCGCCGTACCGCTCGACGTGCTCGGCGTGAACTACTACGCGCCGACGCTTGTACGGAACTGGGACGGAGGCTCCTCCCGCGCCACCGCGGACGGGCACCGCGACGGCACCGCCTCGCCCTGGGTGGGCTGCGACGACGTCGAGTTCGTCCAGCAGCCCGGACCGTACACGGAGATGGGCTGGAGCATCGACGCCACCGGCCTCACCGAACTCCTGCTGCGACTGCACCGCGACCACCCCGGCACGCCGCTGATGATCACGGAGAACGGCGCCGCGTTCGACGACCGCCTCGACGCCGGCGGGCGGGTCCGCGACCAGCGGCGGATCGACTACCTGCGCGACCACATCGCGGCGGCCGGGCGGGCGATGGAGGCCGGCGCGGACGTGCGGGGCTATTTCGTGTGGTCGCTGCTGGACAACTTCGAGTGGGCGTACGGCTACTCCAAGCGGTTCGGCGTCGTCCACGTCGACTACGCGACCCAGCGACGCACGTGGAAGGACAGCGCCCACTGGTACCGCGACCTCATTCGTGAGCGGAAGCGGACGCTGTGAGGGTGGCCCTCGCCTTGCTCTGGCGGGGTGAGGGCCACCCTCACCCCCGTCGCATCCTCAGAAGGGGTACGGCGTTATGTCGCCCTGCATCGTCACCCACTGCGTCTCGGTGAACGCCTCGATGTTGGCCGCCGGGCCGCCGAACCTGGAGCCGGTGCCGGACGCGGCCATGCCGCCGAACGGTGCGACGGCCTCGTCGCCCACGGTCTGGTCGTTGATGTGCACGATGCCGCTGGGGATGCGGTCGGCCAGTTCCAGCGCCTTCATGACGTCGCGGGTGAGGATGCCGAGCGACAGCGCGTACTCCGTGCCGGAGGCGAGCTCGGCCGCCTCGTCCAGCGACGAGAACGCGCTGACCGGCGCGACCGGGCCGAAGACCTCCTCGGCGTACGCCGGGGTGTCGGGCGTGACGCCGGCGAGGACGGTCGGCCGGTAGAACAGGCCCTCGTACGTCCCTCCGGCCGCGAGCCGGGCGCCCGCGTCCACACTGGACATGACCAGCGCGTGCACCTTGTCCCGCTGCCGTTCGTCGATGATCGGGCCGAGCGCGACCCGCTCCGTCGCGGGGTCACCGACCGGAAGCGCGTCGGCCTTGGCGGCCAGGCGCGCGACGAACTCCTCGGCGACCCGCTCGTGGACCAGGTGCCGCCCGGTGGTCATGCAGATCTGGCCCTGGTGCATGAACGAGCCGAACGCCGCCGCGGACACCGCGAGGTCGAGGTCGGCGTCGTCCATGACGATCAGCGCCGAGTTGCCGCCGAGCTCCAGGTGGGCGCGTTTGAGGAGGCGCCCGGCCGCCTCGCCCACCGCCCGGCCGGCGGCGGTGGAGCCGGTGAAGGAGATGATCCGCACATGCGGGTCGGCGACCAGCGCCTCCCCCGCGTCGGCGCCGCCGGGGAGCATGTGCAGGACACCGCCGGGCAGCCCGACCTCCTCGAAGACGCGTGCGATGACCACGCCTCCGGACACCGCCGTACGCGGGTCCGGTTTGAGGACGACCGCGTTGCCGAGGGCGAGCGCCGGGGCGACCGAGCGGATGCTGAGGATGAGCGGGAAGTTGAACGGCGAGATCACGCCGACGACGCCGGCGGGCACCCGCCGGGCCAGGCTGAGCCGCTTCTTCGCGGTCGGCAGGATGTCGCCGAGGGTGTGCGAGGCGAGCGCGGACGCCTCGTAGCACTCCTGGGCGGCGGTATGGGTCTCCAGGGCCGCCTTGGGCGGGATCGCGCCCGTCTCCCGGACGATCCACTCCTCGATCTCGGCGGCGTGCTCCTCGAACAGCAGACCGGCCCGGCGGAGGACCGCGGCCCGCTCCTCGAAGGAGGCCGCCGCCCAGTCGCGCTGGGCGCCGGCCGCCTGGGCGGCGGCCCGCGCGATGTCCTCGCGACCCGCCGTGCCGGCCCGCCCGAGCTCGACACCGGTCGCGGGCTCCACCACGGCGGCGTCTCCAGCGGCCGACGAGGTCCAGCCGCCGCTGAACACCGACCCCGTCCAGACCTTGTCGTCGAGCAAACCCATGATGTCCTGCCTTCTTCCTCGGGGAGTGAGCGGGCCGGTCACAGCGCCCCTGGCGGGGAGCCGGACGCATGCCCGTTCAGGAAGGTGCCGCGAAGCCCGCGTTCATGGCGAGGCTCAGCGCCTGCTCGGAGAGCGCCTCCCCGACGATCTCATCAGTGATCCGGCCCCGTTGGAAGACCAGGACGCGATCGCACACGTCGACGAGCTCGGTGAGGTCGGTGGAGGCGATCAGAATGATCTTTCCGTCGCACGCGAGGTCCCGCACGATCTCGTGCATCTCCGTCCGCGCGCCGACGTCCACGCCGCGGGTCGGGTCGTCCAGGGCGATGACGGCCGGGTCGGCGTCCAGCCACTTGGCGAGGACGGCCTTCTGCTGGTTGCCTCCGGACAGCCGCGCCGCGATGTCGTACGGCCCGCCCCGGATCCGCAGCCGGTGGACGAGCCGCTCGGTGCGCTGGACGAGACGGCGCCGGGACGGCACGAACCCGTCGCGGCCCAGCCCGAGCCGCCGCACGGCCGTCGCGTTCTCCCACAGCGACTGGTCCAGCATGAGCCCGCGGCCCTTCCGGTCCCCGGAGACGTACGCGACGCCGGCCGCGACCGCCTGGCGCGGTGAGCGCGGCACCGTACCGCCCGGCAGCCGCACCGATCCGGCGGCCGGCCGCGCACGCCCGCAGACGGCGTCGAGCACGGCGAGGTGCCCGGCCCCCTGCAGTCCCGCGAGCCCGACGATCTCGCCTCCGGCGGCGGTCAGCGACACCTCGCGAAGCCGCCCGGGGACGCCGACGCCGGTCAGCGACAGCGACGAACCGCCGAGGACGGCCCGCTCCCGCCGGGCGGCCGGCGCCGGTCCGGTGTCGCCGAGCATCGCGGTGACCAGCGAGTCGACGCTCACCGCCGAGATCTCCTCACCGGCCAGCACGGTCCTGCCGTCGCGCAGCACGCTCACCCGCTGCGCGACGCGCAGGACCTCCTCCAGGAAGTGGGAGATGTACAGGACGGCCAGCCCCCGGCGGGCCAGCCGCCTCGTCGTCTCCGTCAGCCGGTCGGCGGCCTCGCGCGGCAGCGCCGAGGTGGGCTCGTCGAGGATCAGCACCCGCGGGTCCTGGAGCAGGGCCCGGCAGATCTCCAGGAGCTGCTGGTCGGCGAGCGAGAGCGTCTCGACGCGGGCGTGCGGGGACACGCGCAGGCCGAGCTCGGCCAGTACGGGCGCGGCGAGCCGCTCCATCGCCCGGGTACTGACCAGCCCGAGACGGCCGGGACCCCCGAAGGGGAAGAGGTTCTCCAGCACGGTGAGGTCGCCGAACGTCATGAGCTCCTGCGACACGATGGCGATCCCGTGGTCGGCGGCCTGCCGGGCGTTCGCGAACTGGACCGTACGTCCGTCCAGCTCGATGGTGCCGCCGTCGGGGCGTACCGTCCCGGAGATGATCTTGACCAGAGTGGACTTGCCCGCACCGTTCTCCCCGACGAGGGCGTGGACCTCGCCGCGCTCGACGGTGATGCCGGCGGCGTCGAGCGCGGCGACGCCGCCGTAGTGCTTGACGAGGCCGGAAGCCGCCAGCATGTCAGCGGGCCTCCGTGAGCGGCCTGAGGTTCCCGTCGATGTTCGCGAGGAGCTTGTCGATCTGCGGCTTGTACCAGTTGTAGGCGGCCTGCGGTGACTTCTCCCGTGCGATGACGTCGTCGATGTTGCCGCTGTCCACCACGAGTCCCGGCGTCTTGAACCAGCCGTGCGGCAGCTTCTTGCCGGCACGTACGTACTGGGTCAGGATCGCGGTGGAGATGTACCCCTTCAGGAAGTGCTCCGGGTCGATGCCGGCGAAGTTGGTGCCCTGCTTGACCGCGTCGAGCGTCTTGGGGTCCACGTCGAAGCCCGCCGTGAGGTACTTCCCCTTCTCCTGCTGCTTGATCTTGGCGAGGTCGTAGCTGTCGGCGTCGCCGACACCGAGGAAGGCGACCGCGTCCGGGTGGGCGTGCACCTGCGCCAGCCAGGCGTTGTAGTTCTGCGCCGGGTCGCTGTAAGTGTGGAACGGGCCGAGCGTCCTGATGCCCGGGGCCAGCTTGGCGAACGTCTCCTTGATCCCCTTCACCCGGTTGTCGAGGACGGGCACGCCCAGGTCGGTCTGGCCGAGGACCACGGTCCCCTTCGCCCCGGCGCCCAGCTTCTTGACGGCCCGCTGGGCGAGCATCGCGCCGAGCTCGTAGTTGTCCGTGCCGACGAAGAAGTCGACCTTGCTGCCGTTCGTCGGCGCGGTGTCCAGCGCGACGATCGGGATGCCCTGGTCGACGGCCTGGGCCGCGGGCCGGGTGAAGATCGGCGGGTCCAGGTTGAACAGGACGATCCCGTCGGTGTGGGTGACGGCGAGGTTCTGGAAGAGCTGGACCTCGGCCGGGCCGTCGGTGTTGGGCGGGCCGACGACCTTGAAGTCGATGTTGCCGGCGTGCCGCGCGGCCGACGTCGCGCCCTGGTACATCTCCCGGGCGAAGTTCAGGCTGTTGTTCGGAACGGCGATGCCCATCTTCAGCCGTTTGGTGCTTGATCCGGAGCTTGAGCCGCCGCTGCCACAGGCGGCGAGCGCGAGCCCGAGGGCGAGAGTGGCGGCGAGTCCTGCCCGCCACCGCGTGCGCTGGTTCAATGGGACCTCCTGGCGTACAGGGCGGGGTGGGTCAGCCGCCGGCGGGACGCGGGTCGCGGATGCGGCGCAGCAGCGTGTCGGCGGCGACGGCGACGAGGATGACGCCGCCGGTCGCGAAGGTCGTCCAGTTGATCGGGACCTGGAAGAAGGCCAGTGCGGACGCGACGGCGCTGAGGATCAGGCAGCCCACGGCCGCGCCCACCACCGAGCCACGCCCTCCCGCGAGCGGCGTGCCGCCGATGATGGCGCCCGCGATGGCGGTCAGCTCGTATCCCTGGCCGACCGTCGGGTCACCGGCCATGAAGAAGGCGAGGGAGAACACGGCCGCGACGCCCGCCATCAACCCCGAGAGCGACAGCGCCGCGATCCGGGTCCACGCCACGGGAAGGCCACTGAACTCGGCGGCCTCGCGGTTGGAACCGATGGCCCGCACGCGCGCACCGAATCGGGTACGGGTGAACAGGACGGTCAGCGCGGCCACCATGATGACGAAGACCCATACGGCCGTGGGCACGCCGGCCACGTTCCCGCCGAGGACGGTGAAGAAGGAGTCGCTCTGCGGAAGATCGGTGATCTGCTTGCCGTCGGCGAGCGCGAGCCCGGCGCCGCGGAACAGCATCGCCGTGGCCAGCGTCACGATGAACGACGGCAGCCTCATGTAGGTCGTCACGGCGCCGTTGACGGCGCCGAGGAGGGCCGACAGCGCCAGCATCGCGATGAGCGCGACCCAGGTGCCGAGCCCGTCTCGGATCAGCACCGCGCCGACCACCATGCACATCGCGTACATGCCGCCGACGGACAGGTCGACCTCGCGCATGGCCAGCGGGAAGACGATGCCGCAGGCCATCAGCCCGACGTAGACCGTGTTGTGGGTGATCGACAGCAGGTTGCCGCTGTGCAGGAACTCGGGGTGGAAGAACCCGACACCGGCGACGAAGACGACCAGGACGGCGATCACGCCGACCTCGTCCCGGGCGAACCTGCGGTACAGGGGCCGTCCCGGGGCCTCCGCGCCACCTCGGTACTCGCCAGCGGAGTCGGTCACTGCTGGGGGCATCGCGGTCATCGCTCCTCACGGCTCGTCGGGTCGTCCGGGTGGTGCCGTCTCACGTGGGCGTGGGTTCCGTGAGCATGGGCGCGACGGTCCGTCCGGGCAAGAAAGCCGTTTCATCGAGTGGAACCCTCCGTTCGCGGACCTGCGTGGTCTACGTCACCCAGGAATCGCTCACGAGATCGTCAGCGATGGCGTCCGCGACATCGCCTCCACGCTCGCGGGGAGTTCGCCGATGGATTCCGATGGATGGAACGCGGTTCTTGTCCGGGCGTTCTCGCTGGCAGAGGCTCTCCCGCATGGGTAGTGCAACGGGCTCGAGTCGGCGGGTCGCGCTCGTGACCGGCGCGGCGAGCGGGCTGGGACAGGAGTTCAGCGTCGCCCTGGCCGCCCGCGGATATCGCGTGGCCGGGCTCGACGTCGCCGACCTGTCCGAGACCGGACACCGGATCGCCGCCTCCGATCCGGGCGGCCGGTTCATCGGTGTGCGGGCCGACGTCACCGACCCCTCTGCCGTGGCGGGGGCGGTGGACGACGTCGTCGGACGGCACGGCGGCCTGCACATCGTGGTCAACAACGCCGGGATCTATCCGCCGATCGTCTTCGAGGACACGACACTCGACGACTGGCGGCGGATCATGCGGTTGAACCTCGAGGGACCCTTCGTCGTGACCCGGGCCGCGCTGCCCCATCTGAAGGCCGCGCGCTGGGGCCGGATCGTCAACATCACCTCCGCCGTCGTGTTCCTCGGCCCGCCCGACATGGTCGCCTACACCACGTCGAAGGCCGGCCTGGTCGGCTTCACCCGTGCCCTCGCGAGCGCGGTCGGTGCGGACGGCATCACGGTCAACGCGATCGCGCCGGGGCTGACCCGGACCGCGACCTCGGCGCGGACGGTCGGCGCGGACGGCGGCTTCGACCGGGTCCGCGCCCTGCAGGTGGTCCCGGCCGTCGAGGAGCCGCACGACCTGGTCTCGACGCTGCTGTACGTCTGCGACGAGGGCAGCGGATTCCTCACCGGCCAGACCATCAACGTCGACGGCGGATCCGCCAAGCACTGATGGCGAACACAGGAGAGGCGCGGGTGCTCGCGGAGCTGTGCGAGCTCCTGGTGCCGGGATCGCGCGCGATCGGCCCGGAGTACTACATCGCGCAGGCGGTCGCGGGCATGTCCGAACGGGGCGAGGACGACCTCCACGCGGCGATCGGGCTGCTCGCCCCGGCCGCCGGGCAGGGGCCGGACGGTCTGGTTCCGCTGACCGGGTCCGCGGCGTTCGCGCTGATCCGGCGCCTGGCGATCGAGGCGTACTACGGGGACTTCGCGCGGCCCGGGTATACCGGCCCCACCGGCTGGGACGACATCGACTTCAACGCGCCGCAGGCCCGGCGGCTGCGCAAGGACTGGTCGTTCCTGACCGAGGCTCCGCCCGCACCGGAGCCGCTGCCGGAGGAGGCCGAGGTCGTGGTCGTCGGCTCCGGGGCGGGCGGCGGCCTGATCGCCGCCGAGCTGGGCCGGCACGGCCACGACGTGCTCCTCATCGAGGCCGGCGGCCTGTACCAGGCCTCGGCTCACACCCGCTTCGAGCTGGAGGCACGGCACCGGCTGTGGTGGCCGGCCCGCTTCGCCGACGGCGACGACCCGGTCGCCCTGCTCGCGGGCCGCTGCGTCGGCGGCTCCACTGTCATCAACACGAAGGTGGCGGTGCGCGCCGCCGCCTTCGACGTCGCCGCCTTCCACGCGCGCACCGGGCTGCTCGGCGACGGCGGCCGGCCGTACGCGCCCGATGACCTCGCCCCCTGGTATGACACCGTCGAGCGGCTCCTCGGCGTGCGGGAACGCGCCGACTGGACGCCGAGCGCGTACCGCCTCCGGGACGGGCTGGCGGCCCTCGGCGCGTCGTTCGAGCCGGTGCGCTCCTACACCGACCACAACTGCACCCGTTGCGGGTCGTGCCTGCAGGGCTGCCCCACCAACGCCGGGAAGTCCGCGCTGAACACCTTCATCGCGCCGGCGCTCGGCCGCGGTCAGATCCGGTTGCGGACTCGCACGACGGCCGAGCGGGTACTGATCTCCGGCGGCGCGGTGACCGGGGTGGCCTGCCACGGCGGAGTCGTACGGACCCGCACGGTCGTGCTCGCGGCCGGCGCGCTCGGCACCCCGCGGATCCTCCTTAGCAGCCCGGACTACGCGGGGACGGCGGGTGCCCGGCTCGTCGGCCGCAGCCTCGGCCTGCACCCGGCCCGTCTCGTCTACGGGCGTTTCGACGAGCCGCAGGACTGCCATCTCGTCTACCCGATCACCGGGCACTGCCTGGACCGCCAGGAGGACTTCGTGGTCGAGGGACCGACCGTCCAGGACCCGGTGTCGTTCGCGGAGAGCCTGGTGGACGGCGACGACCGGCCGCTGTGGGGACGGCGGCTCGCCGACGGCGCGCGGGCGTACCGGCACTGGGCCGGGATGCTCGTCATGGCGAACGACGAGAACACGGGCGTGATCGAGCTGGACCTCCGGGGCGAACCCGTCATCACCAAGCGCTTCTCGGCCGCCGAGCGCGCCCGCCTGGACGCCGCGCGGGAGTTCGCCGTGGCGGCGCTGCGGGCCGCCGGCGCCCGCGAGGTCGTCTGGACCGGGCTGAGCACCTCGCACGTCCAGGGCAGCGTGCCGATGGGCTCGGACCCCGGGCGCTCGGCCGTGAACGCGAACGGCCGGTCGCACGAGGTCGCCGGGCTGTACGTCGGCGACGGCTCGCTGATCCCGGCCTCGCTGTCGGTCAACCCGTCGCTGACCATCATGGCGTTCGCCGCCAAGATCGCCGACCACCTCGTGAAGGAGCTTTCCCGGTGAGGCCCATCGACGCCCTCGCCGTCGACCCGCGCGACACGGTCGCCGCCGCGCCGCACGCGAAGGGCCCCCTCCTGATCGACGTGCTCGTGGCCGGCCATTGCGCCGAGCCGCCCGCCGGGCAAGGCTTCTGACATGGATGCTTCGCATGAGGCGCCGAAGTCGGTTCTCGCCCGGGGACTCAGCCTGCTGAACGCCTTCGGCCCCGCCGACGCCGAACTGACCCTGACCGAACTCGCGGCGCGAACCGGCCTGCCCAAGCCGACCGTGCACCGCCTGCTCGGCGAGCTCGTGAACTGGGGCGGCCTGGAGCGGACCCGGTCCGGGTACCGCCTCGGCATGCGCCTGTTCGTGCTCGGCCAGCGGGTTCCCCGGCCCCGCGGCCTTCGCGACGCGGCCCTCCCCTACCTGGAGGACCTCTACGAGGCGTCCCACGAGAACATCCACCTGGCGGTACTCGACGGGATCCACACGCTCTTCCTGGACAAGGTCAGCGGCCGCCGGTCGATGCCGATCATCTCGCGGGTCGGCGGGCGGCTCCCCGCGTACTGCACGGCGACCGGCAAGCTCTTCCTCGCCTTCGGCGCGCCGGAACGCCTGCGGCGGGTGCTGGGCGCCGGGCTGGCCCGGCACACACCGCACACCATCGCCATGCCCGGGCTGCTCGAACGCGACCTCGCCCGCACGCTGGAGCGGGGCTACGGGATCAACCGGGAGGAGTCCGAGGTCGGCGTCTCCGCCGTCGCGGCACCGGTCTTCGACCACCGGCGCCGGGTCATCGCGGCGATCTCGATCACCGGTCACGCGGGCCGGCTCGACCTGGACCGCCTCGCACCCGCCGTACGGACCTCCGCGCTGTCCCTGTCACGCGAGCTGTCCCACGCCGCCGCGAACGGCACCCTCGTCCTGCCCGCCGCCGAGGGCCGGGCGGCGCCCCCCGCTCCGCCCGCACGCCCGCCGCGAGACGGCCCGGCATGACCGGGGTGACAGGCCGGGCCGGGCCGGTGTACCGGCGGGCTCAGCGGCCCGAGGGTCCGGAGGGGTCCGAGGGGCCGGGGGGCACCACATGCGCGGAGACCATCAGGTTCCCGGCGTCACCGTGCCGGCTCTGGGCGGACCTGTCGCGACACGTGATCAGCCGCAGCTCGGGCCGGGCCGCGTCGCCGAGCGTGCGCCCATGAGGGGCCGGCGGCTTCGACACGTGCCGTACCGAGTCGACCGTGAACCAGACGACCCTGCCGTCCCTGCGGATCACCTTCACCCGATCACCCCGCTCCACCCGGGCGAGCCGGTGGAAGGGCGCCGGTCCGGCCGCGGAGTCGAGGTACCCGATGATGACCGCCGGCCCCACCTCCCCCGGGGAGGGGCCGTCCCGGTACCACCCCGCCGTCCGCTCCCGCGTCCGCGAGGGGGCGTCCATGCCGCGGACCGCGCGTCCGCTCACCGGCCTGACCGGTACGGAGATGTTCGCGTTCTCGACCTCGATGCGTTCCGGGCTCGACCGGGGCAGCGCCCACGTATGCCTCCTCGCCCGCTCCGGATGCGCCTTGGCGATCCCGGTGAGCAGGGCGACCGTCATTGCCAACGCGATGGCGGCGTTCGCGTTCGAGGACACGAATGGGCGATACCCGAGCCCGTCATGATCAGATCAGACCAGTCGGCAAAAAATGCCTCACCCAGGCGACCGGCATCCACGCCGGGGCGCCGACCTGCACCGTTCCGCGGCATTGGCCCGATTCGCGCGCGTGTTCAACGACCGGCGCACGGCTGCCTGCGCCGGGAATGCCCACGGACGCCGGAAGGTTTTCTCTGGTGATGACCGAGCGATTTCCTGACGCCTCTTCGCTGGAAGAGCAGCTGACCGCGGAGCGCGCGAGCACGCTGGAGCGCATCGCGGCGCTGACGCGTGACTGGGACGGCATCGTCGAGTCGTCCACCGACATCGGCGTCGACGACGAGCACGACCCCGAGGGCGCGACGATCGCCTTCGAACGGTCCCAGATCGAATCTCTGCTCGACCAGTCGCGCCGGCATCTGTCCGATCTGGACCGGGCGCTCCGGCAGCTCCACGAAGGCGACTACGGCACGTGCGAACGCTGCGGCCGGCCGATCGCCGCCGACCGCCTCGCCGCGCGGCCCTCCGCGAGTACCTGCATCGCCTGCGCCACCGCCCGCTGAGTCCGAAGGCCGATCCTTACCCGGTTTCAATGATCGACTCGCAGGCTGGTGGCCAGATCGGCGTACTCCTCGAGCGTGACACCGCCGAGGCCGCCGGTGGTCTCGTCCTCGTTCCAGACGGCGATCGCCAGGGTGTTCCTGCCGTCGGTCCGGAGGATGCCCGGCGGCACGGGGAAGGTGTGCTGCGGTCCGACGTCGTTGACATAGCGCCCGAGCTGCCAGCCGTTGACGAACAGCAGCGCCCGGTAGTGCCGTGAGGGGTCGTCGGTGAAGGTCACGCCGAGCGGAACGTCCTGGTTCTTGGGCAGGTGGAGGTCGAACGTCGTGCGGTACCACGCGACACCCGCCGTGGTGTCGCGGTGCGGCAGCGTGGTCGTCGTCCAGCCGCCGCCGACCGGGCCGGGCAGGTGCCAGCCGTTGCGCTCGCCGTACAGGCCGCCGGTGTTGAACGGACCCCGGGCGGGGTCGGTCAGGTCTTCCCCGCCGAGGGAGCCCTGGATGCGCCAGGTCAGCGGCGTGGCCGACCCGGCGAGCGCCGCCCCGGTCAGCCCGCGTGGCTCCTTGTGCGAATCGGTCGCGTTGAAGTCCTCGTTGTGTCCCATGTTCTCGACGAGCACCGAGAGCACGTTGTCCTGCCCGGCGTGCACGGTGCCGGCCGGGAAGGCGAAGACGTGCGTGCGGTCGTCGGTGCTGCCGAGGAACCGCCCGTTGAGCCAGGCCGAGTAGGTGCCGGCCCGTCCGGTGATGGCCGACAGGCTCACGCCGGTCTCGCCGCCCATGGCCGTGAAGTGCCCTCGATACCAGACGTCGCCGTGGTGGAAGCCGTACTCATCGGCGTAGAGCACGGGCAGCGTGACCGGCGGGGTGGGGTTGGCGGTGGTGGTCCTGTCGGCGACCCGCCAGTGGCTGTCGTCGAAGCCGGGACGGGACTCCGGCGACTCCCGGTGCGTCTTCCACGTCGTCAGTGACGGCAGTGTGACGGGCCGGGGCCCGGGCAGCCTGCCGGTCAGGGTGTCGTGACGTGAGGTCCGCACCGGCGCGCCGTTCCACGTGACCGCCCGGACGGCCGGTGACGCGAACACCTCCAGATCGGCGGGGGCCGCCGTGTCACCGGTCAGCGCCAGCACTCCCCCGCGGGACGTCGCGGACCGCAGCAGCTCCGGCCCCCGTACGAGCACCGGGCCGGCCGCGGTGTCCCGCCGCCAGAACTGCGCCGCCACCTTGTCCGTCGCGATGAGGAGCAGCAGGGGCACACCGCCGCGCGGCGTGACGAGCACGCGGGCCAGGCCGTTGTGGCGGTAGTCGAGGCGCAGGTCTCCGTGGGCGGCGTCCCAGGTGTGCTCGACGGAGCCGGACAGCACGGTCACCCTGGGCTCGGCGGCGTAGCGGAGTACGGTCTCGCCGTCCTCACCGTCGCGGCCATAGAGCAGGGCGACGTCACGGCCGCCCACGCGGCCGTGCGTCATCAGCTCCGACGTCGAGTACTGCAGCCGCTGCGAGCCCATCCGATATCCGGCGACCAGCAGCTTGGAGTCACGGCCCGCCAGGGTGATGTTCGTGCCGGGCTTCTGCGGCACGGAGGGATAGGACGCCTCGCTGCCGCCCTGCGACCCCGGCGACAGGTCGATCGCGTCGACCACGACGAACGTGCCGGCCGCGGCCGGGTTCTTGGTCCCGGTAGCGACGATCTTGAGGGTGTGCGTACCGTTCGCGAGGCCGTCGGCCTTGTAGAACACCTCCTGGAACGCCTTGGACGCGCCGTAGCCGTCGACCGTCGCCACCTTCGCGCCGTCGAGGTAGACGTCCGCGATGCCGTGGTTGGCGTCGTGGGAGGAGATCCAGCGTACGGCGGTGCCGGTGAAGGTGGCCGTCACGGACGCGCCCGCCTGGTCGCTGAACGACTCGCTGTTCTTGTAGTCGCCGCCCGTGTAGCTCTGGTCCGCGACGTGACTCCAGCCGTTCCCGGCGTAGGACAGCGCCGCGTCGGCGTCGTCGTACGTGTAGTGGGGCGGCTTGGCGTTGAGGTCGATGGGGATGTGGGTGGTCTCGGTCGAGGTCGAGGTGCTGTCCTTGTGGCGCAGCACGTAGAAGTGGGTGTTGTCGTCCGGGTTGGCCCGCGCGGCGAGGTTGAGCGTGGCGTTGCCGGGTGGCGCCGCCACGACCTGGTCGGTCTTGGTGAGCGGCGCCACCGACTGGGTGAAGTAGCCGAGCCGTTTCGCCTCGTCGTACTTCGTGGTCAGTTCCCGGTCCTCCTTGATGGCCGCGCCGTAGTCATAGGAGGTGTAGACCTGGGCCGGGTCCGCGAGCCAGCCCCACGACGTCCCGCCGTACGTCATGTAGAAGTTCTGCAGTGTCGCGCCGTCCGCGATGTTGTTCTTGTAGAAGACGCTTTCGAAGTCGGGCCCGGTGAGCTGCCGGCACTTGTCGTACCCCGGGCCTCCCCACGGGTCGAAGGAGCCGCCCTGGTATTCCGGCGTGAACACCGGGGTGTCGTCGCGGAAGCGGGGCAGCGTGCCGACGCCGTTCCAGTGCGTCGGGTCGGAGCAGTTGAAGCCCTGCGGATAGCTGTCCTGTCCGGGCAGGTCGACCGCTCCCGCCCCGGTCGCCCACGTCGACGAACCACAGCAGTGGTTGTGGGTGAGCGGCACGTTGATCCCGTCGGCGCGCACCTGCTTCTCGATGTCCCGCATGTACGCCGCGTCGGTGTTCGAGCCGTACTCGTTCTCGATCTGGTACAGGATGACCGAGCCGGTGCCGTTGGTGAACTGGTGCCGCGCGATGATCGGGTCGACGTGCCGGAGCCAGTCCTGGTACGCCTGGGTGTAGTCGGGTGCGCTGGAGCGCGCCCGCCCCTTCTGGGTGGTCAGCCAGCCGGGGAAGCCGCCGCTGTCGGTCTCGGCGTTGATGTACGGCCCGGGGCGCGCGATCACATAGATCCCGACCTGCTGGGCGATGTCGAGGAGCTTCTCGATGTCGCGCACGCCGGTGAAGTCGTACACACCGGGCTTGGGCGAGTGGTAGGCCCAGTCGAAGTAGATCGAGGTCGCGTTGTAGCCGGCCGCCTTCAGCTTCTGCAGGACGTCGCGCCACAGATCGGGGCTGGGCAGCCGCCAGTAATGGAACTCGGCCGACCACAGGTAGACCCGGTCGCCGTCGAGCTTCAGCGAGTAATGGTCATAGGTCACCGTGTGCGAGGCCCGGTGCACGGGTGCGTTGGCGGGTGCCGCTGCCGCCGGCCGCGCCACCCCCGCGAGGCCGTACGCCAGCGCCATCACCACGGCGGCGGCCAATGCGAGGAGGCGACGACGGACACCGGAGAGCGAGCGCAAGACGACACCTTCCCTCACATACGGGCATGACCATCGGTCACACGCGGAGTGAATATCGGTCGATCATCCCTGTCAATGCAGAGATCCGATGTTCTGTCGCCCTGTTGGCGTAAGCGCAGTTCCAGCGGTCGCGCGGGATCGCGGCCGCATCAGGCCACGCAGGCCGACGGCACCCGCGGGATCACGCCCACCGGCACAGCATCAACGCTCTGGATTCCGTACACTCGGATCCGATCGACCGGCGCCCATAGCTCAGCCGGATAGAGCATCGGACTTCTAATCCGACGGTCGGGGGTTCGAATCCCTCTGGGCGCGC